>DASQBU010000286.1:0-10205 GCA_035635035.1 Pseudomonas sp. | reverse complement strand
GATCGCGGCAGGCATCGCCAATCAGGTCGATGGGGAGATTCCCTTCCTGTGGATGAGCCAGCTGTTGCGGGACATCCTGCAAGCCAGTGCCCCGGAGCGGGCCAATGCACCAATCTGGATCACGGAAGTGGGGCGCCGGATCGGCATTCTGGATGACCACATCGTCACCGAGCAGGATGCCGCGAAAACACTCGCCAAGATCTACACCCTGTCCCTCGTACAGGGCATTGCGCGGGTCCAGTGGTTCGAGGCCCAAGACCCCGAAGGGGAAGACCAGGGATTCGGCCTGCTGGGCCGGGACGGCCGGGCCAGAGACACCTACCGCACCTTGCAGACCCTCACCACGACGCTCGGTGCGCGGCCGGCTTACCAGGGATGGTTGGCCGTAGGCCGGGGCGGTCGTGGTTATGGATTCGTCTTCGAGGGGGCAACGGCTGCCGTACTGGTGGCCTGGATGCCGAAAAAGCAGACGGATGCGTCGCTTTCGTTCGCTAGCGATGTGACCGTCATCGATGCCTTGACTGGCTTGAGCACAACGCTCAAGGCCAACCAAGCGCTGGTGCTGACCGATACCCCGGTTCTGGTGGTCGGCCTCCCATCCGCGCTGCAAGAGCAAGCCCGGCGCAACGCGGGGGGGAACTTCCCCTGGGGGGGCGATTATCGACGCAGCCGGACGGTCAGCTTCCAGCCCGGCGCGAGCAACGCCAACAACGGCGTCCACCTGGCCGGCGGCGAGGAGCGCCCGGCGGTCACGTTTGCGGACGGTTCGGAAGGCCTCGTGATTCAAGGCGATATGGCGCATCCGGTGAACTTTTATGTCCACCCGTCCTTTGCGACGGTACAGACCAAGAACTATTTCATCCGCATTGCGGTCCGCCGCCTGACGGCAGGCAACCTCGGCATGAATCTGCGTTACGAAGTCGCCGACAGCCAGGGGCGCGCTCCTTATGCCAATGCGGGGCGCTGGTTCGGCGCCTCAGCGGATACGGGCTGGCAAACCCACACCTGGCAGGTCGCCGACGCCTCCTTTGCCAAAATGTGGGGCTACGACTTCAGCATCCGGCCGGAGCACTCGGTCCCGTTCGTCCTGGGCAAGGTAGAAGTCAGCACCGAGCCATTCGAGTGATGCGGCTGGCAACGACCGGAGGCAGGATCGTGGTCCCAGCCAGCTTCCGCGGATACGGTCGAAGCCCCCGCGAAGAGCATCGGGTGGGTTGACGGCCCGCCATGCGGGAATTTCCTCCAGCGCCGGGCCACTCCACCGAGGCCGGGATGCCCTGGCATGCGGCCGTCACCGGCTAGTCGCGACCGGCCCAGCGCTCGCGCAGCCACTCCAGGTCTTCCGGCCGGGTGATCTTGAGGTTGTCGGCGCGCCCCTCGATCAGCCGCGGGGCGTGGCCGGCCCATTCGAGGGCGGAGGCTTCGTCGGTGATGTTGGCGCGCGAGACCAGGGCGTCGGCAAGGCTGCGATGCAACTGGCCGAGGCGGAACATCTGCGGGGTGTAGGCCTGCCAGATCACGCTGCGGTCGATGGTTTCGCGCACGCGGCCGTCCTTGCCGGCGCGCTTGAGGGTATCGCGCGCCGGCACGGCCAGCAGGCCGCCTACCGGGTCTTCGGCCAGCTCGCCGAGCAGCAGGTTGAGGTCGTCGCGCGCCAGATTGGGCCGGGCGGCATCGTGGACCAGCACCCAGTCGTCTTCGCGGGCCCCCAGGGTGAGCAGGTGCAGCAGGCCGTTGAGCACCGAGTCGGCGCGCTCGCAGCCGCCCGCGGCGCGCTCGATGCGCGGGTCGCCGGCACAGGCCAGACCGGGCCAGTAGGGATCGTCTTCTGCCAGGCAGACCACCAGGCCCTTGAGGGTCGGATGGCCGAGGAAGCAGTTGAGGGTGTGTTCGAGCACCGTGCGCTCGCCAAGGCGCAGATACTGTTTCGGGCGGTCGGCACGCATGCGCGCACCCACGCCGGCCGCCGGGATGACGGCCCAGAATTCGGGGAGGGGTGTCAGGCTCATTGGCTCATGAGATACAGAGTTTCGCCTTCCTTGACCATGCCCAGTTCATGCCGCGCACGCTCTTCGACGGTTTCCATGCCGCGCTTGAGCTCCGCGACCTCGGCGTCGAGGATGCGGTTGCGCTCGAGCAGTTGCTCGTTCTCGCCTTTCTGCTCGGCGATCTGCGCCAGCAGCAGGCGGTTCTGCGTGATGCTGCCGTCGCCATACCACAGGCGATACTGCAAGCCGCCGAGGACCAGCAGGAGAACGACGAACAGCCAGTGGGCTTTTTGCATCCGGATCAGCCCTCGATGACGCGGGAACGGGTGTGTCGGCGCGGAACACAGGAAAGGGGCGCCCGGCGCCCCTCTCCCCGACCTCGCCCATCAGCGTGGGAGAGGACTTTGCGGTTCCTTGCCGACTACAGACAGCTTAGCCGCGGAACTCGGCGCGGCCCTTGTACGGGGCCTTGGCGCCCAGTTGCTCTTCGATACGCAGCAGCTGGTTGTACTTGGACACGCGGTCGGAACGGCACAGCGAACCGGTCTTGATCTGGCCGGCAGCGGTACCCACGGCCAGGTCGGCGATGGTGCTGTCTTCGGTTTCGCCGGAGCGGTGCGAGATTACCGCGGTGTAGCCGGCGGCCTTGGCCATCTGGATGGCTTCCAGAGTCTCGGTCAGCGAGCCGATCTGGTTGAACTTGATCAGGATCGAGTTGCCGATCTTCTCGTCGATGCCGCGCTTGAGGATCTTGGTGTTGGTGACGAACAGGTCGTCGCCGACCAGCTGCACCTTCTCGCCGATCTTGTCGGTCAGGACTTTCCAGCCAGCCCAGTCGGACTCGTCCATGCCGTCCTCGACGGAGATGATCGGGAAGCGCTGGGTCAGGCCGGCCAGGTAGTCGGCGAAGCCGGCGGCGTCGAACACCTTGCCCTCGCCTTCCAGGTCGTACTTGCCGTCCTTGAAGAACTCGGAGGACGCGCAGTCCAGAGCCAGGGTGACGTCCTCGCCCAGCTTGTAGCCGGCGTTGGCCACGGCTTCGGCGATGGCGGCCAGGGCCCCTTCGTTGGAGGCCAGGTTCGGCGCGAAGCCGCCCTCGTCACCCACGGAGGTGCTCAGGCCACGGGCCTTCAGCACGGCCTTCAGGTGATGGAAGATCTCGGCGCCCATGCGCAGCGCGTCGGCGAAGGTCTTGGCGCCGACCGGCTGGACCATGAACTCCTGGATGTCGACGTTGTTGTCGGCATGCTCGCCGCCGTTGATGATGTTCATCATCGGCACCGGCATGGAGTAGACGCCCGGAGTGCCGTTCAGGTCGGCGATGTGCGCGTACAGCGGCACGCCCTTGGCCTGGGCAGCGGCCTTGGCGGCGGCCAGGGACACGGCGAGGATGGCGTTGGCGCCCAGCTTGGCCTTGTTCTCGGTGCCGTCCAGCTCGATCATCGCCTGGTCCAGCGCCTTCTGGTCGGCCGGATCCTTGCCCAGCAGCAGGTCGCGGATCGGACCGTTGACGTTGGCCACGGCCTTCAGCACGCCCTTGCCCAGGTAACGGCCCTTGTCGCCATCGCGCAGTTCCAGCGCTTCGCGCGAACCGGTGGAAGCACCGGACGGCGCGCAGGCGCTGCCGATGATGCCGTTGTCGAGGATCACATCGGCTTCAACGGTCGGGTTACCGCGGGAATCCAGGACCTCACGGCCTTTGATGTCGACGATTTTTGCCATTGCTGGTAGCACTCCAGAGGGTTTGACGTACGGGTAGCCGAGCGGACGGGCTTCACTGCCCAGACCCGGCTACCGGGAGAAACGGATCGGGCGCCCGCTGAGGGCGCCCGCTACTGTACCGGAACGGACTTGCCTCAGGCAGTCTCGACCGGCGGGAAACTCTTGACCAGGTCGTCCAGCGCCTTGAGCTGGGCGAGGAACGGCTCGAGCCTGTCCAGGCGCAGCGCGCAGGGACCGTCGCACTTGGCCTGGTCCGGCTCCGGATGGGCCTCGAGGAACAGCCCGGCCAGCCCCTGGCTCATGCCGGCCTTGGCCAGGTCGGTGACCTGGGCGCGGCGCCCGCCGGCGGAGTCGGCGCGCCCGCCCGGCATCTGCAGGGCGTGGGTCACGTCGAAGAACACCGGGTACTCGAACGCCTTCATGATGCCGAAGCCGAGCATGTCGACGACCAGGTTGTTGTAGCCGAACGAGGAGCCGCGCTCGCAGAGGATCAGCTGGTCGTTGCCGGCCTCCTCGCACTTCCTGAGGATGTGCTTCATCTCCTGCGGAGCGAGGAACTGGGCCTTCTTGATGTTGATCACCGCGCCGGTCTTGGCCATGGCCACCACCAGGTCGGTCTGCCGCGACAGGAAGGCCGGCAGCTGGATGATGTCGCAGACCTCCGCCACCGGCGCCGCCTGGTACGGCTCGTGGACGTCGGTGATCACCGGCACGCCGAAGGTCTTCTTCACTTCCTCGAAGATCCGCATGCCCTCTTCCAGGCCCGGGCCGCGGAACGAGGTGATCGAGGAGCGGTTGGCCTTGTCGAAGCTGGCCTTGAACACGTAGGGGATGCCGAGCTTGTCGGTGACCCGCACGTATTCCTCGCAGACCTTCAGCGCCAGGTCGCGCGACTCCAGCACGTTCATGCCGCCGAACAGCACGAACGGCAGCTGGTTGCCGATCTGGATGTCGCCGACGCGGATGATCTTCTGCGCCATGTCAGGCCTTCTTGTTCAGCTCGTGCTGCTTGAGGGCAGCGTTGACGAAGCCGCTGAACAGCGGGTGGCCGTCGCGCGGGGTGGAGGTGAACTCCGGGTGGAACTGGCAGGCGACGAACCACGGATGGTTCGGCGCCTCGACCACTTCGACCAGCGCGCCGTCGCCGGAACGGCCGCTGACGCGCAGGCCGGCTTCCTGCAGCTGCGGCAGCAGGTTGTTGTTGACCTCGTAGCGGTGGCGGTGACGCTCGACGATCACGTCCTTGCCGTAGCAGGCGTGCACCTGCGAGCCGGCCTCCAGCTGGCACTCCTGGCCGCCGAGGCGCATGGTGCCGCCCAGGTCGGAGCCTTCGGTGCGCTGCTCGACGGCGCCGGTGGCATCCTGCCACTCGGTGATCAGGCCGACCACCGGATGGGCGCTGGCGTGGTCGAATTCGGTGGAGTTGGCGTCCTTCCAGCCCAGCACGTTGCGCGCGAACTCGATCACCGCCACCTGCATGCCGAGGCAGATGCCGAGGTAAGGGATCTTGTTCTCGCGGGCGTACTGCACGGCGGTGATCTTGCCTTCCACGCCGCGCAGGCCGAAGCCGCCCGGCACCAGGATGGCGTCGACGCCTTCGAGCAGGCCGGTGCCCTGGTTCTCGATGTCTTCCGAATCGATGTAGCGCAGGTTGACCTTGGTGCGGCTCTGGATGCCGGCATGGCCCATCGCCTCGATCAGCGACTTGTAGGCGTCCAGCAGCTCCATGTACTTGCCGACCATGGCGATGGTGACTTCGTGCTCGGGGTTGAGCTTGGCGTCGACCACGCGGTCCCACTCGGACAGGTCGGCCGGGCCGCACTGCAGGCCGAAGCGCTCGACGACGATGTCGTCCAGGCCCTGGGCATGCAGCACCGCCGGGATCTTGTAGATGGTGTCGACGTCTTCCAGGCTGATCACCGCACGCTCTTCGACGTTGGTGAACAGGGCGATCTTGCGCCGCGAGGACAGGTCGACCGGGTGGTCGGAGCGGCAGATCAGCACGTCCGGCTGCAGGCCGATGGAGCGCAGCTCCTTCACCGAGTGCTGGGTCGGCTTGGTCTTGGTCTCACCGGCGGTGGCGATGTACGGCACCAGGGTCAGGTGCATCAGCATCGCGCGCTTGGCGCCGACTTCGACGCGCAGCTGGCGGATCGCCTCGAGGAACGGCTGCGACTCGATGTCGCCGACGGTGCCGCCGATCTCCACCAGGGCCACGTCGGCATCGCCGGCGCCCTTGATGATCCGGCGCTTGATCTCGTCGGTGATGTGCGGGATCACCTGCACGGTGGCGCCCAGGTAGTCGCCGCGGCGCTCCTTGCGCAGCACGTCCATGTAGACGCGGCCGGTGGTGAAGTTGTTGTTCTGGGTCATGGTGGTGCGGATGAACCGCTCGTAGTGGCCCAGATCGAGGTCGGTTTCCGCGCCGTCATGGGTGACGAACACTTCGCCATGCTGGAACGGGCTCATGGTGCCCGGATCGACGTTGATGTAGGGGTCGAGCTTGAGCATGGTGACCTTCAGTCCCCGCGCCTCCAGGATGGCCGCCAAGGAAGCCGAGGCGATGCCTTTCCCCAATGAAGAAACAACACCACCCGTGACGAAGATGTAGCGCGTCATGAAAAACCCTAGAAGTCTGCGTTTAGGCGGTCGGCACCGCCGGGGAATGCGAAGGGAGGCAGAAAAGCCTCTTAAAGACGGGAGGATAGTGTACGCGAAAGGCCTTTTCAGCTCAAACCCGGACCGCCCGTCGGCGGCTCCCAGCGCAGTCGCCAGGCCGAAGCCGGCGCCGCGCAGGGCGGCGCGGGATTGGCCATGCCGAGAAATTGTTGACCGTCGTACAACAATGGCAGGCGGCCGCGCACGAAGGCCGGCACGCCACTCTCCTGCAGCAGGCGCTTGAGGTCGCGATGGCCGCGCCCGGGCAGATCGAGCACCTCGCCGCCCTGGCGATAGCGGATCTGCAGCGCCGCGCCGGGCGCCCGCCCCTCCAGCCACACCCGGCCATTGCCCGGCAGCGCCAGCGGCTGCAGCGGCTGCGCCCAGTCGATGCGCGTCACCGGCGGCGGAAGCAGCCAGTCACCGCTCAGCCACCACAGCCGCCCGCCGGCCCGCTGCAACTCGCCAGCGGCGAGCCGCCACACCGGCGCGGCAGCCGCGCCGGCATCGCGCAGGTCGGCCCAGCCAGCCCAGTGCTCGCGCTCGGGCAGCAGGGTCAGGCCGCGCAGCCAGTGACGCAGGGCGTTGCGCTGGCGGGCCTCGGACAACCCCAGCAGCGGCGCCAGCGCCAGCGACGGCAGCGCCAGCCAGGCCGGCTCGGCCGGCGTGGCGGCGGCCTGCAGGTCCAGCTCGGCCAGCTCGCCGAGCAGCGCGTCGGCCTCGGCCAGTTGCTCGGCGTCGCGCGCCAGCACCGCACTGGCGGCCGGCCAGTGCCGGACCAGTCGCGGCAGGATCTCGCGGCGCAGGAAGTTGCGCGCCAGCCGGGTGTCGGCGTTGCTCGGGTCTTCGATCCACGCCAGCCCCTGCGCACGCGCCCAGCCCTCCAGCTCGGCGCGACCGATGTCCAGCAGCGGGCGCAGCAGGAACCCCGCCGCCAGCGGCCGACTGCCCCGCATCGCCGCCAGCCCGCGCACCCCGGCGCCGCGCAGCAAGCGCAGCAGCAGGGTCTCCGCCTGATCGTCGCGATGCTGGGCCACCAGCAGTACCTCTCCGCGACCGAGCACCTCGGCGAAGGCCGCATAGCGCGCCTCGCGCGCGGCGCGCTCGACGCTGGCGCCCGGCGCCACCCGCACATGCCGCACCTCCAGCGGGACGTTCAGCGCCGCGCACTGGGCACGGCAGTGCTCGACCCAGGCATCAGCGACGGCCTGCAGGCCGTGGTGGACATGGATGGCGGAGAGCGGCGGCAGTGCGTGGCGAGCGCGCAGGCGTGCGAGCAGATGGAGGAGGACGGTGGAATCCAGGCCGCCGGAGAAGGCGATCGTCCAGGCCGGCGCCTGGCGCCAGGGCTCGAGGACGTGCAGGAGGCGGGATTCGAGGGACATGGAGACGAAGCTCCAGCAGAGGCCGGCAAGAATGGAAAACGGCGGCAGGAGCCGTCCGGCGCGGAGGGAAATCGCTGCGCGCGCCTCCCCGGCAGACTACCGATGATCCCCGCGCGGCGGCCCGGGAATCATCGGCATCAGCACAGCATCAGACCGCGCCGTAGCTCATCAGACGCTCGTAGCGACGCGCCAGCAGCTCCTTGGTGTCGTACTTGCCCAGCTGTTCCAGCTGCTGGATCAGGGTCTGGCGCAGGGTGGCGCCCATCGCCGCATGGTCGCTGTGCGCGCCGCCCAGCGGCTCGGCGATCACGGTGTCGACGATGCCCAGCTCCTTGAGGCGCTCGGCGGTGATGCCCATGGCCTCGGCGGCTTCCGGCGCCTTCTCGGCGGTGCGCCAGAGGATCGAGGCGCAGCCTTCCGGCGAGATCACCGCGTAGGTGGAGTACTGCAGCATGTTCAGCTGGTCGCACACGCCGATGGCCAGGGCGCCGCCGGAGCCGCCCTCGCCGATCACGGTGGCGATGATCGGGGTCTTCAGGCGTGCCATCACGCGCAGGTTCCAGGCGATGGCCTCGCTCTGGCCACGCTCCTCGGCGTCGATGCCCGGGTAGGCGCCGGGGGTGTCGATGAAGGTGAGGATCGGCAGCTTGAAGCGCTCGGCCATCTCCATCAGGCGGCAGGCCTTGCGGTAGCCTTCCGGACGCGGCATGCCGAAGTTGCGGCGCACCTTCTCGCGCACCTCGCGGCCCTTCTGGTGGCCGATGACCATCACCGGCTTGTCGTCGAGACGGGCCACGCCACCGACGATGGCGGCGTCGTCGGCGAAGTGGCGATCGCCATGCAGCTCGTCGAACTCGGTGAACACGTGCTCGATGTAGTCGAGGGTGTAGGGACGGCGCGGATGGCGGGCCAGACGGGCGATCTGCCAACTGGTCAGGTTGCTGAAGATGCTCTGGGTCAGCGTCTGGGTCTTGTCCTGCAGGCGGGCAATTTCCTCGCTGATGTTCAGCTCGTTGTCGTTGCCCACCATGCGCAGGCCTTCGATCTTGGCTTGCAGGTCGGCGATCGGCTGTTCGAAATCCAGATAGTTCGGGTTCATGCAGGCATCCGTGGTGAGCGGGTTACGGTACGGCTCGGAAAACAAACCCGCGACTTTACGGGATCAAGCGTCGCGGGTCGAGCCAGGCGGGCGGCAAGCCCGGCCTTAACGGTATTGCAGAAAGACGTTGTCGCGTCCGAACTGGTCACGCAAAGTCTGAATCAGGGCGTCGGTCGGGTCGATTCGCCATTGGTCGCCGAACTGCAGCAGGGCGCGCGCCTCGGCGCCGCGGTAGTCGAGGGTGATCGGGCAGGCGCCGCGGTGCTGGCCGCACAGTTCGGCCAGCCAGCGCAGCCGCTCGCCCTTGAGCTGCGCGCCATCGACGCGCATGCGCAGGCTCTCGGCCAGGCCGGTGCGCGCCTCCTCCAGGCTCATCACCCGCTTGGCGCGCAGGCGCAGGCCGCCGGAGAAGTCGTCCATGCTCACCTCGCCTTCCACCACCACCAGCGCGTCGGTCTGCAGCAGCGCCTGGGCGGCGGCGAAGGCCTCGGCGAACAGCGAGGCCTCGATGCGCCCGGAACGGTCGTCGAGGGTGACGAAGCCCATCTTGTCGCCGCGCTTGTTCTTCATCACCCGCAGGTTGACGATCAGCCCGGCGACCGTCTGGATCTCGCGCGCCGGGCGCAGGTCGACGATGCGCTGGCGGGCGAAGCGACGCACCTCGCCCTCGTACTCGTCGATCGGGTGGCCGGTCAGGTACAGGCCGAGAGTTTCCTTCTCGCCGCGCAGGCGCTCCTTGAGGGTCAGCTCGCGGACCTTGCGGTAGTTGGCGTAGACGTCCGCTTCCGGCTCGGCGAATACCCCCCCGAACAGGTCCATGTGCCCGCTGTCGGCGCTGCGCGCGGTCTGCTCGGCGGCCTGCACCGCCTCCTCCATCGCCGCCAGCAGCACGGCGCGATTGAGGTCGAGGCTGGCCTGGTAGGCCTTGGGCTCGTCGTGGTAGTGCGGCCCCAGGCGATCCAGCGCGCCGCTGCGGATCAGCGCCTCCAGGGTGCGCTTGTTGATGCGCTTGAGGTCGACCCGCGCGCAGAAGTCGAACAGGTCCTTGAACGGGCCGGCGGCGCGCGCCTCGACGATGGCCTCCACCGGCCCCTCGCCGACGCCCTTGACCGCGCCAAGGCCGTAGACGATACGCCCGTCCTCATTGACGGTGAACTTGAACTCCGAGACGTTGACGTCGGGGGCGTCGATGCGCAGCTTCATGCTGCGGCATTCCTCGATGAGGATCACCACCTTGTCGGTGTTGTGCATGTCCGCCGACAGCACCGCGGCCATGAACGGCGACGGGAAGTGGGTCTTCAGCCAGGCGGTCTGGTAGGAGACTAGGCCGTAGGCGGCCGAGTGCGACTTGTT
>DASQBU010000285.1:0-1561 GCA_035635035.1 Pseudomonas sp. | reverse complement strand
GAGGATCGCCGGTTCGGAGAACCAGTACAGCGGGAAGTTGAACAGCAGCAGGTCGCACCACTGCACCTTGGCGATCTCCGCGGCGATGTCCGCCGCCAGGGTGCCGGCCTCGAGGTTATGGCGCTGCTCCAGGGCGTAGACCAGGTAGTCCGGGTTGGCCCGGCAGCCGAAGTCGGCGGCGCTGGCCACCGGGTTCCAGTCCATCGCGTGGAGGTCGGAGACCTGCACTTCGTGGCCGGCGGCGGTGAGCTGCTCGACGGCGCAATCCTTCAGCGCGCTGTTGAACGAGCGCGGCTCATGGTGGGCGTGGACGATCAGTACCTTCATGCGCACTTCTCTCCTGTCGGCGAAAATCAGGTAGGGGCGAATTCATTCGCCAAAGTACCTCGTAAGGCGAATGAATTCGCCCCTACAGCATGCCCATTCGATTGACCGGCACATCGGTCGCCAACGGCGCCAGTGGGATCACCCCCTTGCACACCGCCTTGTGCAGCTTGCCGACCACCTTGAGGCTCAGATCGCTGTGCGCCTGGATGCAGCAGGCCAGCACCACGCCGTGGGCCTGTTCGTCGGCGCTGGCGTGCTGGCGGCTCATCGGCCGCGACTGGCAGTAATCGCCGCTGGTGACCTGCACCTTGCACACTCCGCAGCCACCGCCGCGGCAACCGAGCGGGATGCCCTTGCGGCCGAGGCGGGCCATGCCGTTGAGCACCGTCTCCTGCTCGTCGCAGTCGTAGCGCTCGCCGGTGTCCTCGATGAGGATCTCATGCTTCATCGCCGCTGCCCTCCGCCACCCGAGCACGGGCCGCCACTTCCTCGGCGCGCAGCACGCTGGCCGGCACGCCGCCGATGGCCCAGTCCTCCGGCGCCACGCAGCGGCAGCTGCCGCGCACCAGTTCGCGGCGCACGCCGAGCACCTCGACCAGCAGCTCGGTGAAGGCGCGCAGCAGGCTCTGGCGCTGCTCGACGCTGCGCCCGGCGAAGACGATGCACTCGAAATAGGGCGCGTGCGCCCCGCCCCGGCTGCACGGCTCGCCGCCGACGGCGAACTGCCCCGGCGCGTGGGCGGTGATGAAGGTGCGGACCCGCTCGATGGGGGCCGCCAGCAGCTCGCTGTACAGGCGCGAGGCCTCGACCAGCAGGCGTTCGTCCTGCTCCGCCGTGCTGTGCCCGGCGAGCAGGTGGAAGTTCACGATAGGCATGGCGCATCTCCAGTTATTTTTATCTGCGCAATTCGGCTGTCGGGACAGCCAGGATCAAGGTAGACCGCGGCGCCGCCCGGAATCCAGCATCAGGGTCGAGCCGGTCATCGCATCGGCCTCCGGCGCCAGCAGCAGGGACACCGCCCAGGCCACCTGCTCCGGGGTGGTCAGCGCGCCGAGCGACGACTCGGCGCACATCTCGGCCAGCACCGCCTCGGTGCTGATCCCGCGCAGCGCGGCACGATCGGCGGCGACCCGATGCAGGCGCTCGGTATCGGCCGGGCCAGGGGCGATCAGGTGCGCGGTGATCCCGCGCGGGCCGTAGGCCAGGCTGAGCTGGCGGCTGGCGTTGGCCAGCG
>DASQBU010000284.1:0-1734 GCA_035635035.1 Pseudomonas sp. | reverse complement strand
TTTCCACCGCGCCGAAACGCAGGCCGCGCAGGGCGTTGTTGATCTCGCGCTGGAGGCTGGCCTCATCCTGGCCGTCATGCTGGCTGCGAAGGGTGGCGCTCATGCTGATGCTCCTTGATCAGTCGCCACCGGCGGGAAGGGTGGCGTGGGCGCATCTTAGGCAGAGCCTGAATATTCTTAAAAATACTGTTTAAGAATTTTTATATGCCTTGATGATCTATTTAGGCTGACAGCCACCATACCTGCCCCGTGGCAGCACCACCTCGGCGCGATCGGGCGTCTGCCGGCAGCGGCAGGAGCGCTGGTTATGTACTTTCGCTCGCCTTCAATTCCAATAAAAGTAATAAATAAATAATTTCTTATTCCTTAACATCAATAAAACCCTCTCCTACACTGTGTCGAACCCGTATCCCAGCGAGGGCTCGAGCATGCGCCGCCACGCCATCCACTACCTGATCCTGCCGGGCTGGCAAGGCTCGCCCGCCGAGCACTGGCAGAGCCACTGGCAGCGCAGCCTGCCCGATGCCAGCCGGGTCGAGCAGCGCGACTGGCAGACCCCGCAGCGCGCCGACTGGGTAGCCACCCTGGAGCAGCACATCGACGCCGCTCCCGGCCGGCTGATCCTGATCGCCCACAGCCTGGGCTGCGTCACCCTCGCCCACTGGGCGGCGCAGGCCGAGCCGGCGCTGCTGGCCAAGGTGCAGGGGGCACTGCTGGTGGCGCCGGCGGACGTCGAACGCCGCGGCTGCCCGGCGGAACTGCAGAACTTCGCTCCGCTCCCGACCCAGCGGCTGCCCTTCCCCAGCCTGCTGGTCGGCTCGGACAACGATCCCGCCGCCACCCCGATGCGGGCGCTGCAGCTGGCCCGCCAGTGGGGCGCCGAGCCGGTGCTGCTGAGCGGCGCCGGGCACATCAACGTCAAGTCCGGGCACTGTCGCTGGGAGGCCGGGTTCGCCCACCTGTTCCGCCTGCAGAGCCTGATCGAACAGCATGCCCGCCGCCTGGCCTGAGCACCTGACCATGCCGTGTCCCGCGACGGGCCCCCAATCTTCCTGAACGGCCGGCGTGCTCCGGCCCGGAGCCCGCCATGAGCCCGCACACTCCCCCGACCCAGCCGGTGCTGACCTTCGCCGACACCGAGCGCAGCCCGCTGAGCATCCGCGCCAAGGCGCTGGTGTTCGTCGATCCGCGTTCGCGCCAGCTGTACGAGGAGGTCGAACGCCTCGCCCCCACCCATCCGCCGGTGCTGATCCACGGCGAGTCCGGCACCGGCAAGGAACTGCTGGCCCGCCACATCCACCGCGCCAGCGGCCACCCCGGGCTGTTCGTCGCCCTCAACTGCGCCAGCCTCAGCCCGCAGAATGCCGAGGCCGAGCTGTTCGGCCACGCCCCCGGCGTCTACAACGGCTCGGCCAGCAGCCGCGCCGGCTGGTTCGGCTCGGCCCACGGCGGCACCCTGTACCTCGATGAGATCGGCGACCTGCCGCTGGCGCTGCAGGGCAAGCTGCTGCGCGCCCTGGAGACCCGCGAGGTGCTGCGCGTCGGCGCCCGCGAGGCCAGTCCGGTGGACGTGCGCCTGGTCGCCGCCACCAGCTTCGACCTGACCCGCGCGGCGGCGGTGGGCAAGTTCGACGCGCGCCTGCTGCGCTACCTGGACGACGGCCGCCTGCATCTGCCGCCGCTGCGCGAGCGGCCGGGCGACATCCTGCCGCTGGCCGGCTACTTCCTCGGCGT
>DASQBU010000283.1:0-2264 GCA_035635035.1 Pseudomonas sp. | reverse complement strand
GCCGGCCGCAGGTAGCCGGCCGGCGGCACCAGCTCGGCCGCCCGCCCCAGCGCGGGGAGCAGGCAGGCCAGCAGGCAGCACAGCGGGCCCAGGGCGGCGTTCATCGCCGCCCTCCCGCCGCGGCGGTGCGCAGGTTCGCCGGTACCCGGCACAGGCTGGCGCTCAGCCGGCCGCCGGCCCCGGCGGGCAACGCCTGCACGTTGAGGGCAAGGAAGGTCAGCGGGGCCCAGTCGCCGCCCTCACGCAACGCCAGGACGAACCGTGCCGGCCCCTCGGCACCCGGGGTGCGCACGAAGGACAGGCGCTCCTGGCGGCCATTCATGAAGGTCAGGGTGGCGTCGAGCTGCTCCGCGGCCGGGGCGTCCATCTGCAGCTCGAGACGGTAGTCGCCGCCGCGAATCGGCAACACGCCGTCGGCGCCGTTGAACAGCACCTGCCGGCTGCCGCCGGCCAGAGTGGTCTGGCCCTGCAGCAGCGCCGGGCGGCCGCGGCAGCCGTCGTCGACCGCGGCCAACGCCTGGCGGTAGAAATTGCGCTGGACCAGCCGCTCGCCATCGTCCACCTCCCACACCAGCAGCCTGGGGGGCTGGCGCTGGAAGGCCGGGCTCAGCAGGTACTGCAGCAGCGCCGCGGCGGGGCCGCTGTCCGGCTGGGAAGCGTTGTGCACCGGGGTGCCCAGGTACTGGGCGAGGAAACCAGCGAAGTTGAAGGCCTCGGCGCTGTTGCCGCCGCCCACCAGCACCACCTCGGCCGGCGCCGCCGGCCCGGCCTGCTGCGGCCGGGTCGCGTAGCCCGGGACGAACTGCTGCGGATAGCCGCTGCCGCAGAGCTGCGCGGCGGCATTCTGCAGCGAACCGCTGCGCCCCAGCAGGCCCACGGGCTGGCTGACGTACTCGGCGCGGGGCAGGCCGGCCAGCGCTGGAGTGGCGCGGACGGTTTGCGCCACCAGCCGCGCGACGCGTTCGGCCCCTTGCGGCGTCCAGTTGCGGTCGGCCTTGAAGTAATAGTCCGGCGCCCCGGCCTCGGCCTGCAGCAGGCTGGCCAGGTCCGGCACCCGGAGGCCCAGGGCGCGCAGGCGGGCCAGGCTGGCGCGATAGCTGTCCCGCGCCCGGGCCAGGTCGAAGCGGGTCTGGTCGGCGGGCTGCAGCCGGTCGGCATGCAGCAGGCCGCGACTGGGCTGGTAGACCAGCAGCAGCTCCACGCCCGTGGCCTGGAGGGCATCGCGCAGGCGCCCGAGCTGCCCGTAGCTCGGCTCGTCAAGGGTGAAGCGGGTGCGCAGGTCCTTGTCCCGGCTGAACAACCAACCGTCGCGCCCCTCCACCAGGCCGCCAAGGCTGGCCAGCTCGGGCGTCTGCTGCGGGCTGATCATGGCCGCCGCCGGACACAGCGTGCAGCAGGCCTCGGCCTGATAGGTCGGGGCGGCCTGCAGCGCGCCGGCGCCAATCAGGAGCGCCGCGCCGAGGAAGATGCCTGCCTGCTTCATCGCCTCACTCCCCTGCCCGACTGCCGACGGGCTCGATCCGCACCGCGCGCTGCTGGCGCAGCAGAATGTCCAGAATCTCGCCCTGACGCTCGCCCAGCAGGCCGCCGAGGGCCACGCCTTGCGCCTTCGGCGGGGCGAGCAGGGTCAGCCGGTACAGCTCGAGCCGGCTCGGCGCGTGGACCGCGATGGGGCTGGCGCCATTGCCCACCAGCTGGTCGCCGACCATGCGCAGGGACAGGCGCGCGCGGCCGCCCGCCAGCGCCTGGGCATGGCCGTAGATGCCGCTGAGCCCGTTGGCCGCCAGCAGGTTGTCCTGCAGGCCGATCTCCTCGCTGTCGCGCACGCGGATGCCATGCCGGGCGTTGCTGGTGCTGCGGTTTTGCCAGAGCAGGTTGTGCGAGCTCTCGGCGAGGACGATGCCGTCCGCCTGGTTCTTGTACGTCTCGTTGAAGGCCAGCCGGTTGCTGGCGCTGCCGTGGTCGAGGACGATGCCGGACTGCTGGTTGTGGTGGGAGCGGTTGTTGACGATCCAGCTGTCGCCGACCCCGCTGGACAGGTCGATGCCATGATGGAGCCGGGTGCCAAAGACCTCGTTCCCGGCGATGACCAGCCGCCGCGAGCGGTCGTGGGCGGCGATGCCGTAGGCAATGCAGTCCTGGTAGGTGTTGCCGCGTAGCACCAGGTCTTCGCCCTGGTCGCTGTAGAAGCCGTACCACAGGTCGATGAAGCGCGAATCGAGTACCCAGCCACGGCCCCCGGGCATCCGCGGGGAGACGCTCGC
>DASQBU010000282.1:0-2250 GCA_035635035.1 Pseudomonas sp. | reverse complement strand
TTCTTCTGCTCCTCGGTGCCGAACTCCATCAGGGTCGGGCCGAGCAGCAGCTGGCCGTTCTGGTTGACGCGCATCGGCGCGCCGGCGCCGTAGTACTCCTCCTCGAAGATCAGCCATTCGGTGAGGTCGCAGCCGCGCCCGCCCAGCTCGGCCGGCCACATCACCATCGACAGGCGGGCGTCGAACAGGCGGCTTTCCCATTCGCGGTGTTGTTCGAAGCCTTCACGGGTGTCGTAGCTGGCCAGCGGCTCGCGCGGCAGGTTGTCCGCCAGCCAGGCCCGCACCTCGGCGCGGAAGGCCTTCTGTTTCGGGGTATAGGCAAGATCCATGGTGCGTCCTCAGAACTTGGCGTCGCGCTTCTCGACGAAGGCCCGGCGGGTCTCCGCGGAGTCCGGGCTGGTGTAGGCCTGCAGGGTGAAGCCCTGCTCCCAGCGGTACTTGTCTTCGAGGTTGCCGTCCTCGATGCCGTTGAGGGCTTCCTTGGCGATGCGGATCATCGCCGGGCTCTTGGCGGCGATCTTCGCGGCGATCTCCAGGGCGGCCTCGCGCAGCTCTTCCTTGGGCACCACGCGCTCGATGAAGCCGTACTTCTCGGCCTCGCGGGCGCCGATCTTCTCGCCGGTGAAGAACAGGTAGCGGACCTTCTGCACCGGGAACAGGCGCTGCAGGTGGGCGCCGCCGCCCATGGCGCCGCGGTCGACTTCCGGCAGGGCGAAGGTGGCGCACTCGGCGGCGACCACGATGTCGGCCGCGCCGGTGATGCCGATGCCGCCGCCGAGCACGAAGCCGTGCACCGCGACGATGACCGGCACCGGGCAGCGATGCACGGCGCGGAAGGTCTCGTAGTTGCCCTTGTTCACGGCGACGATGCGCTCGGGATGGGCGTCGAGTTCCTTGATGTCGACCCCGGCGCAGAAGCCGCGGCCCTCGGCGCGGATGACGATCACGCGCACGTCGGGATTGGCGCCCAGCTCGTCGATCGAGCGCGCCAGGCCCAGCCATTCCTGGCTGTCCAGCGCGTTGACCGGCGGCTTGGCGATCGTCAGTTCGGCGATGCCCGCCTCGATACGGGTGGTGAATGCCTGGCTCATTGTTGTTGGCTCCTGGTAGGCATGGCGGGGTTCAGGAGATGGCCGGCGCGGCCTTCGCCGCGGCCTGGCGGGCGCAGAGCGCGGCCAGGCAGCGTTCGGCCTCGGCGACCATCTCGTCGATCAGTTGCTGGCAGCTCTGCAGCTCGCCGATGGCGGCGGCCACCTGGCCGCTGGGCAGGATGCCCTCGTCGGGGAAACCGTCGACCATCGAGCGCTGCAGCAGCACCGGCTGGTTGGCGGCCATCACCGTCTGCGACACCGCGCCCGGGTCTTCCTTGAGCGCCTGGCGCAGCACGCCGAGCATGTGGCCGAGGCTCATGCCGGTCTGCTGCTTCCACTGCCAGGCGCTGCCCAGGGCGATGCGCAGGCGGCCGAACGGCCCGGCGCCTTCCAGGCGGTTGATGAACGGGTTGTCGATCATCCGGTGGCGCATGCCGTCCACCGCCAGGGTGACGCGGATGCGCTGCGGGTCGTTGACCTTGAGGTAGCGTTCCAGAGTGGCGCGCGGGGTGGGCGAATCACTGGTCATCAAGAAGCGCGTGCCCATGGCGATGCCGGCGGCGCCGGCGGCCAGCGCCGAGGCCAGGCCGCGGCCGGTGGAATAGCCACCGGCGGCGATCACCGGCACCTTCACCGCATCGAGCACCTGCGGCAGCAGGATGGTGGTCGGCACGCCGCCAGTGTGGCCACCGCCCTCGCCGCCCTGGATGGTGATCAGGTCGGCACCCAGCTCCACGGCCTTCTGCGCGTGCTTGAGCGCGCCGACGGTGGGGATGCACAGCACGCCGGCGGCCTTGAAGCGGGCGATGGTCTGCTTGTCCGGACCGCGGCCGTAGCTCACCGCGCGCAGGCGGTACTGGATCGCCAGATCCACGCACTGCGCGGCGTTTTCCTGGAACATGTGAAAATTGAGGCCGAAGTTGCTGCCGCCGGTGGCCGCGATCACCTTCTTGATCTCGCCTTCCAGCTCGGCGGCCGGGATGGTCGCCCCGGCGAGGAAGCCGAAGCCGCCGGCGCGGGTGGTGGCGATCACCAGGTTGGCGTCGGCCACCCAGCCCATCGCGGTCTGCACGATCGGGTAGCGGCAGCCGAGCGCCGCGGTCAGCGGGGTCTGCAGCAGGGCACTCATGCGCTTTCCCCTTCGCTGGCCGCGGCCTGC
>DASQBU010000281.1:0-2270 GCA_035635035.1 Pseudomonas sp. | reverse complement strand
ACACCCTCGACGCCATGTGGGGCTACCGCACCGAGCGCTTCGAGCGCTTCGGCTGGGCCGCGGCGCGCCTCGACGATGCGCTCAACTACGTGCCGGCGCGCCTCACCGCGCTGACCTATGCGCTGCTCGGCCAGACCCGCCGCGCCCTGGCCTGCTGGCGCCGCCAGGCGCCGCAGTGGGACAGCCCCAACGCCGGCCCGGTGATGGCCGCCGGCGCCGGCGCGCTGGGCGTCGAGCTGGGTGGCGCGGCGGTCTACCACGGCGAGGTCCACCAGCGCCCGGCCCTCGGCGAAGGCCGCCCGGCGGATGCCGCGAGCATCGCCGGCGCGCTCAGCCTGCTGCGCCGCGGCGTGGCGCTGTGGCTGGCGCTGATCCTGCTCGGAGGCTGGCTGCATGCTTGAACACGGCGGGCGCCTGCGCGCGGCGGCGCAGCGCTACGGCATACCGCTCGGTGATTGGCTGGACCTGTCCACCGGTCTCGCCCCCGAACCCTGGCCGCTGCCGGCGATCCCGGTCGAGGCCTGGGCGCGCCTGCCCGAGGACGACGATGGCCTGGAGGCGGCCGCGGCGGCCTGCTACGGCGCGCCCGCCGCGCTGGCGGTGGCCGGCAGCCAGGCGGCGATCCAGGCGCTGCCGCAGCTGCGGCCGGCGAGTCGGGTCGGCGTACTCGAACCCTGCTACGCCGAGCACGCCCACGCCTGGCAGCGCGCCGGCCACTGCCTGGTCCGGCTGGCCGCCGAGGCCATCGACGTCCAGCTCGACCAGCTCGATGCGCTGGTGCTGGCCAATCCCAACAACCCGACCGGCCAGCGCTTCGCCCCCGCGCAGCTGCTCGACTGGCATGGGCGCCTGCAGGCGCGCGGCGGCTGGCTGCTGGTGGACGAGGCGTTCATCGACTGCACCCCCGAGTTCAGCCTGGCCGCGCACAGCGACCGGCCGGGGCTGATCGTGCTGCGCTCGTTCGGCAAGTTCTTCGGTCTGGCCGGCATCCGCCTGGGCTTCGTGCTGGCCGAGGCCGCGCTGCTGGCCAGTCTGCGCGAGCGCCTCGGCCCCTGGGCGGTCAGCGGCCCGGCGCGAGTCGTCGGCCTGGAGGCGCTGGATGCAGCCAGCGCCGGCGCGCGCCTGGCCCGCGCCGCCGAGCTGCAGCGCCACGGCAAGGCACTGGCCGAGCTGCTCCGCACGCACGGGCTGACGCCTGCCGGCGGCACGGCGCTGTTCCACTGGCTGCCGACGCCGCAGGCCGCCGTGCTGCACGACTTCCTCGCCCGCCGCGGCATCCTCGTGCGCCTGTTCAATGATCCGGCCAGCCTGCGCTTCGGCCTGCCGGCGGACGAGGCCGGCTGGCAGCGCCTGGCGCAGGCCTTGGCCGAGTATCGCCAGCTATGATCCCGCGCCCCGTAGGGTGGGCAACTCGCGCAGCGATTGCCCACCAGTCTGGCCGCCGCACCGGTATCGGTAGAAAACCGCTGCGCGGGTTTTCTACCCTACGACTGCGTTCTGCCAGGAGCGCATTCATTTGCGAGCGGGTGGAACCAATCGCGGATAGATCCGCTCCAGGCAAGGAGATTTCATGACCACCCTGATGGTGCAGGGCGCGACTTTGATGGTGCAGGGCACCACCTCCGACGCCGGCAAGAGCACCCTGGTGACCGCGCTGTGCCGCTGGCTGGCGCGCCAGGGCGTCGCCGTGGCGCCGTTCAAGCCGCAGAACATGGCGCTCAACAGCGCGGTCACCGCCGACGGCGGCGAGATCGGCCGCGCCCAGGCGGTGCAGGCCCAGGCCGCCGGGCTGGCGCCGCATACCGACATGAACCCGGTGCTGCTCAAGCCCAACAGCGACATCGGTGCCCAGGTGATCATCCACGGCCGCGCGGTGACCAGCATGGACGCCGCCGCCTACCACGACTACAAGCGCGTGGCGATGCAGGCGGTGCTCGAGTCGCACCGGCGGCTGGGCGAGCGCTATACGGTGGTGATGGTCGAGGGCGCCGGCTCGCCGGCGGAGATCAACCTGCGTGCCGGCGACATCGCCAACATGGGCTTCGCCGAGGCGGTCGACTGCCCGGTGATCCTCATCGCCGACATCGACAAGGGCGGCGTGTTCGCCCATCTGGTCGGCACCCTCGAACTGCTCTCCCCAAGCGAGCAGGCGCGCATCCGGGGCTTCGTGATCAACCGCTTTCGCGGTGACATCGCCCTGCTGCAGCCCGGCCTCGACTGGCTGGAAGCGCGCACCGGCAAGCCGGTGCTCGGCGTGCTGCCCTACCTGC
>DASQBU010000280.1:0-2720 GCA_035635035.1 Pseudomonas sp. | reverse complement strand
CGAGCTGCGCCAGACCCTCAACTGCATCCGCTGCGGCGCGTGCATGAACCACTGCCCGGTGTACACCCGCATCGGCGGCCAGGCCTACGGCACCGTGTATCCGGGGCCGATCGGCAAGATCATCTCGCCGCACCTGCTGGGTCTGGAGAACACCCCGGACCACCCCTCGGCGTCCTCGCTGTGCGGTGCCTGCGGCGAGGTCTGCCCGGTGAAGATCCCGATCCCCGCCCTGCTGCGCCGCCTGCGCGAGGAGAACGTCAAGCGCCCGGACGACCCGCACAAGGTGATGCGCGGCCAGGGCAGCAAGTACTCGCCGCGCGAGCGCCTGCTGTGGAAGGCCTGGCGACTGCTCAACACCTCGCCGCGCCTGTATCGTGTCTTCGGCTTCCTCGCCACCCGCCTGCGCGGCCTGACGCCGGGTAACATCGGCCCGTGGACGCAGAACCACAGCGCACCGAAACCGGCCGCCCGCTCGCTGCACGAGCTGGCCCGCGAGCACCTGGAGGGCAAGTGATGTCTGCCAAAGCCAATATCCTCGCCAAGCTGCGCCGCAGCCTGGCCGGCACCCAGCCGGTGGCCGACGACTACGACGTCGGCCTGGTGACCGCCCCGTGGAGCTACCCGGCCGGCGAGCGCGTCGCCCGCCTGCGCCAGCTGATGGAAGCGGTGCACACCGAGACCCACCTGACCCGCCAGGCCGACTGGCCGGCGCTGCTCGCACGCCTGCTCGCCGAGCGCCAGCTGCCCAGCCTGCTGATCGCCCCCGGCACCGCCCACGGCCGCCAGCTGCTCGACCACTGGGCCGGCCGCGCCGACCTGCCGGCGCTGAAGGCCTACGACCGCCCGGTCGAGGAATGGAAGGCCGAGCTGTTCGACGCCACCCCGGCCAGCCTGACCGGCACCCTCGGCGGCATCGCCGCCACCGGCAGCCTGATCCTCTGGCCGGACCGCGACGAGCCGCGGCTGATGAGCCTGGTGCCGCCGGTGCACTTCGCCCTGCTCAAGGCCAGCAGCATCTACGACAACTTCTACGAGGCCATGCACGAGCAACGCTGGGCCGACGGCATGCCGACCAACGCCCTGCTGGTGTCCGGGCCGTCGAAGACCGCCGACATCGAGCAGGTGCTGGCCTACGGCGCGCACGGCCCGAAAGACCTGATCGTGCTGATCCTGGAGGACGCATGAGCCTGCCGGCTTCCTTTATTAGTGCCGTCGAACGGCTGATCCCCCGCGAGCGGCGTTTCGACGACCCGCTGTCGACCCTGGCCTTCGGCACCGACGCCAGCTTCTACCGGCTGATTCCCCAGCTGGTGCTGCGCGTCGAGTCCGAAGCCGAGGTGGTCGAGCTGCTCAAGCTGGCCGACGCCCAGCGCGTGGCGGTGACCTTCCGCGCCGCCGGCACCAGCCTGTCCGGCCAGGCGATCAGCGACTCGGTGCTGATCGTCCTCGGCGACCAATGGAACGGTCGCGAGATCCGTGACAACGGTGCGCAGATCCGTCTGCAGCCGGGGGTGATCGGCGCCAACGCCAACGCCGTGCTGGCGCCGCTGCAGCGCAAGATCGGCCCGGACCCGGCGTCGATCAATGCGGCGAAGATCGGCGGCATCGTCGCCAACAACTCCAGCGGCATGTGCTGCGGTACCGCGCAGAACACCTACCAGACCCTCGCCGGCCTGCGCCTGGTGCTGGCCGACGGCACCGTGGTCGACAGCGAGGATCCGGTCAGCGTCGCCGCCTTCCGCGCCAGCCACGCCGCGCTGCTCGACCAGCTGGCCGAGCTGGGCCGGGAAACCCGCGCCAACGCCGCGCTGGCCGACAAGATCCGCCACAAGTACCGGCTGAAGAACACCACCGGCTTCTCGCTCAACGCGCTGGTCGACTTCGACGAGCCGCTGGACATCCTCAACCACCTGATGGTCGGCTCGGAGGGCACCCTCGGCTTCATCAGCGCGGTGACCTACCACACGGTGCCCGACTACCCGCACAAGGCCAGCGCGCTGATCGTCTTCCCCGACGTGGAAACCTGCTGCCGCGCGGTACCGGTGCTCAAGCAGCAGGCGGTGTCGGCGGTGGAACTGCTCGATCGCCGCAGCCTGCGCTCGGTGGAAAACATGCAGGGCATGCCGGAGTGGGTGAAGGGCCTGTCGGCCACCGCCTGCGCCCTGCTGATCGAGTCGCGCGCCGCCACGCAGTCGCTGCTGCACGAGCAACTGGCGCAGATCATGGCCGCCATCGCCGACTTCCCGGTGGAGAAGCAGGTCGACTTCAGCGAGGACCCGGCGGTCTACAACCAGCTGTGGAAGATCCGCAAGGACACCTTCCCGGCGGTCGGCGCGGTGCGCCAGACCGGTACCACGGTGATCATCGAGGACGTCACCTTCCCGGTCGAGCGCCTGGCCGACGGCGTCAACCGCCTGCTCGAACTGCTCGACAAGCACCGCTACGACGAGGCGATCCTGTTCGGCCACGCGCTGGAGGGCAACCTGCACTTCGTCTTCACCCAGGGCTTCGAAGACCCCGCCCAGGTGGCGCGCTACGAGGCGTTCATGGGCGAGGTGGCGCAGCTGGTCGCCGTCGAGTTCGGCGGCGCACTCAAGGCCGAGCACGGCACCGGGCGCAACATGGCGCCGTTCGTCGAGCTGGAGTGGGGCAGCGAGGCCTACCAGCTGATGTGGCGGATCAAGCGCCTGCTCGATCCCAAGGGCATCCTCAATCCCGAC
>DASQBU010000279.1:0-14761 GCA_035635035.1 Pseudomonas sp. | reverse complement strand
CGCGCCGCCGAGCGCGCCGAGATCGTCGCGCGCTTCGCCGCCGCCGGCCTCGCCGACTGCGTGCATGTCCTCGGCCAGCCGGTCGCCGGCGGCGAGATCCGCCTGAGCCTGGGCGGCGCCACCGTCTACAGCGCCGAGCGTCGCACCCTGCAGCGCGCCTGGAGCGAGACCAGCTACCGCATCCAGCGCCTGCGCGACAACGCCGAGTGCGCCGAGCAGGAGTTCGCCGGTCTGCTCGACGACAGCAACCCGGGTCTGTCCGTGCAGCTCAGCTTCGACGTCAACGAGGACGTCGCCGCGCCGTACATCAACACCGGCGTGCGTCCGCGCATGGCGATCCTCCGCGAGCAGGGCGTCAACGGCCAGACCGAGATGGCCGCCGCCTTCCACCGCGCCGGTTTCGCCGTGGTCGACGTGCACATGAGCGACATCATCGCCGGCCGCGTCAGCCTGGCCGACTTCAAGGGCCTGGTGGCCTGCGGCGGCTTCTCCTACGGCGACGTGCTCGGCGCCGGCGGCGGCTGGGCCAAGTCGGTGCTGTTCAACGGCCGCGCGCGCGACAACTTCGCCGCGTTCTTCGCCCGCGAGGACAGCTTCGCCCTCGGCGTGTGCAACGGCTGCCAGATGCTCTCCAACCTGGGCGAGCTGATCCCGGGCAGCGAGGCCTGGCCGCGCTTCGTGCGCAACCGCTCCGAGCAGTTCGAGGCGCGGGTGGCCATGGTCGAGGTGCAGCAGTCGCCGTCGATCTTCCTGCAGGGCATGGCCGGCTCGCGCCTGCCGATCGCCATCGCCCACGGCGAAGGCCACACCGAGTTCGCCGGCGCCGACGCCCTGGCCGCCGCGGAAGCCTCGGGCACCATCGCCCTGCGCTTCCTCGACAACCACGGCCGCGTCACCGAGACCTACCCGGCCAACCCGAACGGTTCGCCGAACGGCATCACCGGCCTGACCACCACGGATGGCCGCGTCACCATCATGATGCCGCACCCGGAGCGGGTGTTCCGCGCCGTGCAGAACTCCTGGCGCCCGGATGGCTGGCAGGAAGACGCCGGCTGGCTGCGCATGTTCCGCAACGCGCGGGTGTGGGTCGGCTGATCCGCGGTCTGTGCCGGTGGCTGGCAAGCCACCGGCGCGTGGCGATTTCTTGCGCGGGCGCCGGTTTGGCGCCCTTTTTCTTGGTAGGGTGTGCAGTCGCTCACGGATTTGTGCCCGGTGGGCGATTACCGTCGCGGCCAGTCAGGGATGAAGCGCCCGGTCTTCGGTGACCGTGGCTGGAGCAGTGGCCAGGGGCCGCGGCCGCCGTACCTTTCACCCCGGAGTCCTTGATGTACAAGCTCTGCTTTTTCGTTCCCGAGTCCCATCTGGAGGCGGTCAAGACCGCAATCTTCGCTACCGGTGCCGGCCGTATCGGCCAGTACGAAAGCTGCTGCTGGCAGACCCTCGGGCAGGGGCAGTTCTACCCGCTGCCGGGCAGCCAGCCGTACGAGGGCGCCCAGGGCCAGCTGGCGCAGGTGGCGGAGTGGAAGGTCGAGATGGTGGTGGCCGACGAGCTGATTCATGCCGCGGTCAAGGCCCTCAAGCAGAGCCACCCCTACGAGACGCCGGCCTTCGACGTCTGGCGGTTGTCGGACATGGTGTTCTGAGTTCGTCTTCGCCAACGAAAAAGGCGCCGCAGATGCGGCGCCTTTTTTGTTTGGTGCTGGGGTCAGGGGCGGATCTCGATCAGCGTGCCGTCCTTGACCAGGGTCCACACCTCGCGGATATCGTTGTTGCGCATGGCGATGCAGCCATCGGTCCAGTCGAGGGTGCTGAAGTACCACTCCGGATACTGCTCGTCCAGCGGGGTGCCGTGGATCATGATCATCCCGCCCGGCGGCACGCCTTTCTGCTGCGCGCGTTGCTGGTCCAGCTCGTTGGGGTAGGAGATGTGCATGGACAGGTTGTACTTGTTGCTTTCCTTGCGCCAGTCGATCCAGTAGAAGCCTTCCGGGGTGCGCTTGTCGCCTTCGGCCAGTTTGGGGCCGTTGGGGCGCTTGCCCAGGGACACCCGGTAGCTCTTGAGGATTTCGCCCCGGCTGAGCAGGTGCAGCTTGCGTTCGGACTTGACCACCAGAACCTTGTCGACCGTGTGGCTGTCCAATCCGGGGGTGGTCATGGCCTGGGCCAGGGTGGTGAGGAGGAGGCAGCAGAGCGTGATCAACCAGCGCATGACGGGCATTCCAGTGCAAGCAGGGTGGCCGTCGGCGTGACGACCGGTCGTTCATGCAGCGTGCCGCGAGGCGGAGGGTCACGCTGTCACATATTGCCCGACGGACTGACGCCGGCAGTGATAATGCGTGAATTCTAGGTGAGTGCCGACCGAAGGGAAAGCGCGGGGCGGGCAAATTGGCCGCCCTGCGGGCGGCGCGCGGCGAGAGGCTTGGGCGCTTGCGCGCTTTCGTGCCATGATTCGGAAAGAGTAGATGACGAGACTGCCCCATGCTGGATGAGCTGCGCCAACGCGTACAGGCCCACAGTCCCAGTTCCCTGCCCAGCGACAAGCCCTTCCCCGAAGCGGCGGTACTGATGCCGATCACCCGCAGCGCGGAGCCGCAGCTGGTGCTGACCCTGCGCGCCAGCGGATTGTCCACCCATGGCGGCGAGGTGGCCTTTCCCGGTGGCCGACGCGATCCGGAGGACGAGTCACTGGTGTTCACCGCCCTGCGCGAGGCGCACGAGGAGGTGGGGCTGGCGCCGGGGCTGGTGGAGGTCATCGGCCCGCTCAGCACGCAGATCTCCCGCCACGGCATCAAGGTCACCCCCTACGTCGGCTTCATTCCCGACTATGTGGAGTTCCAGGCCAATCGCGACGAGATCGCCGCGGTGTTCACCGTGCCGCTGGAGTTCTTCCGCGACGACCCGCGCGAGATCACCCATCGCATCGACTACCTCGGCTACAGCTGGTACGTGCCCAGCTACCGCTACGGCGGCTTCAAGATCTGGGGGCTGACCGCGATGATGGTGGTCGAGCTGGTCAACCTCATCTACGACGCCGGGATCGAGCTGCGCGAGCCGCCCGAGCGTTTTCACCATTACCGCTGAAACACCTGCCAGAGGAACCTGCCGATGAAGTACCGCCTGGGCGCCGCCCGTGTCGAAGCCCATCCCGACAGCTGGATCGCCCCCGGCGCCAGCCTGATCGGCAAGGTCCGCCTGGACGCCGGCGCCAGCGTGTGGTTCGGCGCCGTGCTGCGCGGCGACAACGAGCTGATCCACATCGGCGAGGGCAGCAACGTGCAGGACGGCAGCGTGCTGCACACCGACATGGGCCATCCGCTGACCCTCGGCAAGGGCGTCACCGTCGGCCACAAGGTCACCCTGCACGGCTGCACGGTCGGCGACCACAGCCTGATCGGCATCGGCGCGGTGGTGCTCAACGGCGCGAAGATCGGCCGGCACTGCCTGATCGGCGCCGGCGCGCTGATCCCCGAGGGCAAGGAAATCCCCGACGGCAGCCTGGTGATGGGCGTGCCCGGCAAGGTGGTGCGCCAGCTGAGCGAGGAGCAGAGGCACGGCCTGGAGCGCAGCGCCGCGCACTACGTGGAGAATGCCCGCCGCTACGCCCGCGACCTGGCCGAGCAGGCCGACTGAATGGCTGCGCAGGACCAACCGGTCGCCTCGCCCTGCGTGTACGTCTGCGCGCTGGACGAGCAGGACATCTGCGTCGGCTGCCAGCGCAGCGGCGAAGAAATCACCCGCTGGGGCCGCATGGACAACGCCGAGCGCCGCGCCGTGCTCGCGCGCTGCCGCGAGCGTGCCCTGGCCGCAGGACTGTTGAACCCCCTCTGAGGAATCCTTCCGTGACCATGATCGGAACCCCGCTGTCGCCGAGCGCGACCCGTGTCCTCCTGTGCGGCTCTGGCGAGCTGGGCAAGGAAGTCGTCATCGAACTGCAGCGTCTGGGCTGCGAAGTGATCGCCGTCGACCGCTACGCCAATGCCCCGGCCATGCAGGTGGCGCACCGCAGCCACGTGATCAGCATGCTCGACGGCGCCGCGCTGCGCGCGGTGATCGAGCAGGAACGGCCGCACTACATCGTCCCCGAGATCGAGGCGATCGCCACCGACACCCTGGTCGAGCTGGAGGCCGAGGGCTTCACCGTGGTGCCCACCGCGCGCGCCGCCAAGCTGACCATGAACCGCGAGGGCATCCGCCGGCTGGCCGCCGAGGAGCTGGGCCTGCCGACCTCGCCGTACCGCTTCGCCGATTCCTTCGCGGAGTACGCCGCGGCGGTAGCCGCGCTGGGCTTCCCCTGCGTGGTCAAGCCGATCATGAGCTCCTCGGGCAAGGGCCAGAGCCTGCTGCGCGGCGAGGCCGACGTGCAGCGGGCCTGGGACTACGCCCAGGAAGGCGGCCGAGCCGGCAAGGGCCGGGTGATCGTCGAGGGCTTCATCGACTTCGACTACGAGATCACCCTGCTCACCGTGCGCCACCTCGGCGGCACCACCTTCTGCGCGCCGGTCGGCCACCGCCAGGAGAAGGGCGACTACCAGGAGTCCTGGCAGCCGCAGGCCATGAGCGCCAAGGCGCTGGCCGAGTCCGAGCGCATCGCCCGCGCGGTGACCGAGGCCCTCGGCGGGCGCGGCCTGTTCGGCGTCGAGCTGTTCGTCAAGGGTGACATGGTGTGGTTCAGCGAGGTGTCGCCGCGTCCGCACGACACCGGCCTGGTGACGCTGATCTCCCAGGACCTCTCCGAGTTCGCCCTGCACGCGCGGGCCATCCTCGGCCTGCCGATCCCGGCGATCCGCCAGTTCGGCCCGTCGGCCTCGGCGGTGATCCTGGTCGAGGGCGAGTCGCAGAGCGTGCGCTTCGGCAACCTGGAGGCCGCGCTGGCCGAGCCGGACACCGCGCTGCGCCTGTTCGGCAAGCCGGAAGTCAGCGGCCAGCGGCGCATGGGCGTGGCGCTGGCGCGCGACGAGTCGATCGAGGCGGCGCGGGCCAAGGCACTGGCGTCGGCGAGCGCGGTGACGGTCGAGCTGTAAGGCTCTTCGCGCAAGCAAAAGGGCCGGATCTCGTCAGAGGTCCGGCCCTTTTTCGTGGCACCGACAGGCTCAGCCGGTCGGCGCTTGTGCTGTGCGGCTGCCGGCGTTGCGCCAGATGCGCACCTGGGTGGCGCGGTTCTCCTCGGAGTGGAGGATCTCCAGGCGATAGGGGCCGATCTTCAGGCACACGCTGCTGTCGGGCAGGTTTTCCAGAACCTCGGTGACCAGGCCGTTGATGGTCTTCGGGCCGTCGCTGGGCAGGTGCCAGTGCAGCTCGCGGTTGACCTCGCGGATGCTGGCGCTGCCGTCGATCACGTAGCTGCCGTCATCCTGCGCGTGGATTTCCGGGGCGTCGCCCCCTGGCTGGGTGGTGAACTCGCCGACGATCTCCTCGAGGATGTCCTCCAGGGTCACCAGGCCGATCACCTCGCCGTATTCGTCGACCACCATGCCCAGGCGCCGCTTGCGCTTCTGGAAATTGATCAGCTGGGTCGACAGCGGGGTGTTCTCCGGCACGAAGTAGGGCTCCACGCAGGCGTTGCGCAGCAGTTCGTGGCTCGGTTCGTTGCTGGTCAGCAGGCGGGCGAGGCGGCGCATGTGCACCACCCCCTCGATCTGGTTGAGGTCGTGGCGGTAGACCGGCAGGCGGGTGTGCACGGTGCTGCGCAGCTGGGCGACGATCTGCTCGAGGTCGTCCTCCAGGTCGATGCCGACTACCTCGTTGCGCGGCACCATGATGTCGTTGACCGTCATGCGGTCCAGTTCGAGGATGCTCGCCAGCATGGCCTGGCGGCTGCGCGGCTGGCCGGGGGTGGTTTCGTGCACGGCGTCGCGCAGCTCCTCGTGCAGCGCCGGCAGGCGGGCCGCTGGCTGCGGGGGCCGCCGCCGACCGAGTCGGCGCAGCAGTCGGGACAGGAAACCAGGGTGGTCGTCGCCCACGGCGTCGGGCCTCAGATATGCAGGATGAATTCGCGGACCAGCTTGCTGCCGAAGTAGGCCAGCATCAGCAGCAGGAAACCGGCCAGGGTCCAGCGGATCGCCTTGCCGCCGCGCCAGCCGAGCTGGTGGCGGCCCCACAGCAGGATGCCGAACACCACCCAGGCCAGGCAGGCCAGCAGGGTCTTGTGCACCAGGTGCTGGGCGAACAGGTCGTCGAGGAACAGCCAGCCGGACAGCAGCGACAGCGACAGCAACGACCAGCCCCCCCACAGGAAGCCGAACAGCAGGCTTTCCATGGTCTGCAGCGGCGGGAAGTTGCGGATGATGCCGGCCGGCTTGCGCTTCTTCAGCTGGCGGTTCTGCACCAGCAGCAGCAGGGCCTGGACCACGGCGATGGTGAACAGGCCGTAGGCGAGGATCGACAGCAGGATGTGGGCGAGGATGCCGGGCGCCTCGACGATCGGCTGGGTGGTGCCGCCGGGCAGCAGGGCCAGCAGGGTGGTCAGGCTGCCCAAGGGGAACAGCAGGACCAGCAGGTTCTCCACCGGGATGCGCAGGCTGGCCAGCAGGGTCAGGGCGATCACCGCGGCGGCCAGCAGGCTGGCGGCATTGAAGAAGTCGAGCAGCAGCGCGCCGTTGTCCAGCAACAGCAGGCGCAGGCTGACGGTGTGGGCCAGCAGGGCCAGCACGCCGAGGAGGCCGAGCAGCGGCTTGCTCGGCGTGGCGCGGCGCGACAGCAGCAGGGCCTGGTAGAGTGCGGCGCCGGCATACAGGCCGGCCGCCGCCAGGCTGGGCAGCAAAGGCGTCATAAGTCCTTGTGGAAGAGGCCTCGAAGTTGCCGAGTTTGGCACAGAACCGGTTATCCACGAAAGTCTGCCGGCGGTGTCGGCGACGGCCGCTCTCGGCTATAATCCGCCGCCTGCCGCAAGCTCCCTCTTCAAAGGAACGTGCATGTTCGAGAATTTGACCGACCGCCTCTCGCAGACGCTGCGCAATGTCACCGGGCGCGCCAAGCTGACCGAGGACAACATCAAGGACACCCTGCGCGAGGTGCGCATGGCCCTGCTCGAGGCCGACGTCGCCCTGCCGGTGGTCAAGGATTTCGTCAACAAGGTCAAGGATCGCGCGGTCGGCACCGAGGTGTCGAAGAGCCTGACTCCGGGGCAGGCGTTCGTGAAGATCGTCCGCGCCGAGCTGGAAGAGCTGATGGGCGCGGCCAACGAGGACCTGGCGCTCAACGCCGCGCCGCCGGCGGTGATCCTGATGGCCGGCCTGCAGGGCGCGGGCAAGACCACCACGGTGGGTAAGCTGGCGCGCTTCCTCAAGGAGCGCAAGAAGAAGTCGGTGCTGGTGGTGTCCGCCGACGTCTACCGCCCGGCGGCGATCAAGCAGCTGGAGACCCTGGCCAACGAGGTCGGCGTCACCTTCTTCCCCTCCGACCTGAGCCAGAAGCCGGTGGACATCGCCCGTGCGGCGATCGCCGAGGGCCGGCTCAAGTTCATCGACGTGGTGATCGTCGACACCGCCGGCCGCCTGCACGTCGACGCCGAGATGATGGAGGAGATCAAGCAGGTCCACGCCGCGATCAACCCCGTCGAGACCCTCTTCGTGGTCGACGCCATGACCGGCCAGGACGCCGCCAACACCGCCAAGGCGTTCAACGACGCCCTGCCGCTGACCGGCGTGGTGCTGACCAAGGTCGACGGCGACGCGCGCGGCGGTGCCGCGCTGTCGGTGCGTGCCATCACCGGCAAGCCGATCAAGTTCCTCGGCATGGGCGAGAAGAGCGAGGCGCTCGACCCGTTCCACCCCGACCGCGTGGCCTCGCGCATCCTCGGCATGGGCGACGTGCTCAGCCTGATCGAGCAGGCCGAGCAGAACCTCGACCGCGAGAAGGCCGAGAAGCTCACCAAGAAGCTGAAGAAGGGCAAGGGTTTCGATCTCGAGGACTTCCGCGACCAGCTGCAGCAGATGAAGAACATGGGCGGCCTGGGCAGCCTGATGGACAAGCTGCCGATGCTCGGCGGCATGAATCTCGGCCAGATGGGCAACGCCCAGCAGGTGGCGGAGAAGCAGTTCAAGCAGATGGAGGCGATCATCAACTCGATGACCCCCGCCGAGCGCCGCGATCCGGAAGTCATCAGCGGCTCGCGCAAGCGCCGCATCGCCCTGGGTTCCGGCACCCAGGTGCAGGACGTCGGCCGCCTCATCAAGCAGCACAAGCAGATGCAGAAGATGATGAAGAAGGTCACCGCCAAGGGCGGCATGGCCCGGCTGATGCGCGGCATGGGCAGCCTGATGCCCGGTGGCGGCGTGCCGAAGATATGAGAATCGGGCGGTGGCGCTGGCCGCCGCCGATCGTCGCGGGCGGCTTCGGCCGTGCGCGACGCGCCGAGGATGACTCCGCGCCGGCGCCTGCTGCGCAGGAATCCGGTGGGGCTTTGCAAAGCCCTGGATAATCCTTAAACTATGCGGCCTTTTGGGCCGTGGGCCCTAGTGTGCAAATTGTATTTGCAAGCACCGACTACAGGAACGAAGTTCAATGGTAACCATCCGTCTTGCTCGTGGCGGCTCGAAAAAGCGCCCCTTCTACCACCTGACCGTGACCAACAGCCGCTCCGCCCGTGACGGCCGTTTCGTCGAGCGCATCGGTTTCTTCAACCCGGTCGCCACCGGTGGCGAAGTGCGCCTGTCCGTCAACGCCGAGCGTGCCCAGTACTGGCTGAGCCAGGGCGCCCAGCCGTCCGAGCGCGCTGCCCAGCTGCTCAAGGAAGCGGCCGCTCAGGCCTGAGTCCTCGATGATGCAACAATCGCCGGCACCCGCCGAGGATCTGGTCGTTCTCGGAAAAATTTTTTCGGTGCATGGCATCCGCGGGGAAGTGAAGGTCTATTCCTACACCGATCCGCTGGATAACCTGCTGGACTACCGCCACTGGACGCTCACGCGCGATGGCGAGGTTCGTCAGGTCGAACTGGCAAGCGGGCGCCAGCATGGCAAGGCGCTGACTGCCAAGATCAAGGGGCTCGACGATCGCGACGAGGCCCGTGGCTATACCGGATTCCTCATCTGCGTACCGCGCAGCCAGCTGCCGGCGCTGCAGGATGACGAGTTCTACTGGTATCAGCTGGAAGGTCTGAAGGTCATCAACCAGGACGGGCAATTGCTCGGAGCGGTCGATCACTTGCTGGAAACCGGCGCCAACGATGTGCTGGTGGTGAGGCCCTGCGCGGGTAGCGTGGACGACCGCGAGCGCCTGTTGCCCTATACGGAGCAATGCGTGCAAAGCGTCGACCTGGCTGCCGGCGAGATGCGGGTGGACTGGGATGTGGATTTCTGACCCATGCGGGTAGACGTTCTCAGCCTGTTCCCCGAGATGTTCGCCGCCATCAGCGAGTACGGCATCACCAGCCGCGCGGTGAAGCAGGGACTCCTGCAGCTGCACTGCTGGAATCCGCGGGACTATACCGAGGACCGCCACCAGACGGTGGACGACCGGCCCTTCGGCGGTGGCCCGGGGATGGTGATGAAGATCAAGCCGCTGGAGCTGGCCCTGGCATCCGCCAAGACAGCCGCAGGCGGTGCGGCCAAGGTGATCTACCTGTCGCCGCAGGGGCGTCGTCTGGAGCAGGCGGCGGTCCGCGAACTGGCGAAGGAGGAACGACTGATCCTCATCGCCGGGCGTTACGAAGGCATCGACGAGCGTTTCATCGAGGCGCACGTGGATGAGGAATGGTCGATCGGCGATTACGTCCTGTCCGGCGGTGAACTGCCGGCCATGGTGCTGATCGATGCAGTCACGCGGTTGCTGCCCGGAGCGTTGGGGCATGCAGATTCCGCCGAGGAGGACTCGTTCACGGACGGCCTGCTCGACTGCCCGCACTACACCCGACCCGAGGTGTACGAGGGCAGAAGTGTTCCGCCGGTGCTGCTCAGCGGCAACCACGAACACATCCGGCGCTGGCGCCTGCAGCAGTCCCTGGGACGCACGTGGGAACGCCGAGCCGATCTTCTGGATAGTCGCTCGCTTTCTGGAGAAGAGAAAAAGCTGCTGGAGGAGTATCTCCGCCAGCGGAACGATAGTTAACGTATCGATGGCAAGCCGTGGGCTTGTCTATGGAGCACAGCATGAGCAACAAGAACCCGATCATTCAGCAGCTCGAAGCTGAACAGATGAACAAAGAGATCCCGGCGTTCGCCCCCGGCGACACCGTGATCGTCCAGGTGAAAGTGAAGGAAGGCGACCGTCAGCGTCTGCAGGCCTTCGAAGGCGTGGTGATCGGCAAGCGTAACCGCGGCCTGAACAGCGCGTTCACCGTGCGCAAGATCTCCAACGGTGTGGGCGTGGAGCGTACCTTCCAGACCTACAGCCCGCTGGTCGACAGCGTCAGCGTCAAGCGTCGCGGCGACGTGCGCAAGGCCAAGCTGTACTACCTGCGCGAGCTGTCCGGCAAGGCCGCCCGCATCAAGGAGAAGCTGGTCTAAGACCCGCTTCCCTGTCGAAAGAAGCAGCCTCCGGGCTGCTTTTTTCGTTTTTCGGCCGGTGCTTTCCGGCTGGTCGCCGGGCTTGCGGCGTGCCAGACTGCGCCTCCCGCCCCGTTGTGTATCGCCATGTCCGAATCCGAGCACCCGCTGATCCAGCGCTTTCTCGAAGCCCTCTGGCTGGAGAAGGGCCTGTCGCGGCATACCCGCTCCGCCTACGGCACCGACCTGGCGCTGTTCCGCCGCTGGCTGCGCGAGCGCGGCTTCGACCTCGAGCGTGCCGACCGCGAACTGATCCTCGAGCATCTCGGCTGGCGGCTGGACAACGGCTACCATGCCCGCTCCACCGCGCGGCTGCTGTCCTGCCTGCGCGGCTTCTACCATTTCTGCCTGCTCGAAGGCTTCATCGCCGAGGACCCGACCCTGCTGGTCTCCCTGCCGCGCCAGTCCCGCGCCGTGCCCAGCTCGCTCAGCGAGGCCGACGTCGAGGCGCTGCTGGCCGCGCCCGAGGTGGCCGAGCCGCTCGGCCTGCGCGATCGCGCCATGCTCGAGGTGCTCTACGCCTGCGGCCTGCGGGTCAGCGAGCTGGTGGCGCTGACCCTCGAGCAGGTCAACCTGCGCCAGGGCGTGGTGCGGGTGTTCGGCAAGGGCGCCCGCGAGCGTCTGGTGCCGCTCGGCGAGGAGGCCATCGACTGGCTGCTGCGCTACCTGCGCGAGGCGCGCGGCGAGCTGCTGCTCGGCCGGCCCAGCGACGTGCTGTTCCCCAGCCTGCGCGGCGAGCAGATGACCCGGCAGACCTTCTGGCACCGCATCAAGCTGCATGCGCGCCGCGCCGGCATCGACAAGCCGCTGTCGCCGCACACCCTGCGGCATGCCTTCGCCACCCATCTGCTCAACCACGGCGCCGACCTGCGCGTGGTGCAGATGCTGCTCGGCCATCGCGACCTGTCGACCACGCAAATCTACACTCATGTGGCGCGGGCCCGCCTGCAGGCCCTGCACGCCGAGCACCATCCGCGCGGCTAGCCGCTTGGCGGCGTGCGCGCCGGCACATCGGCCGGGGCGGGGTTGTGTGGTAGGCTTCGCCGATTGATTCAGCTGCCTTTCTGTCGCTGCAAGGAGTCTCCATGCGCCTGTCCCGTTTCCTCGCTGCCGCCACCCTCGCGCTGGCCAGCTCCGTCGCCCTGGCCGCCGATCCGGACCAGGCGATCCGCCAGACCCTCAAGTCGCTGCAGCCGGACCTGCCGATCGAGGCGATCAGCGAAAGCCCGATGTCCGGTCTGTACCAGGTCCAGCTCAAGGGCGGGCGGATGCTCTACACCAGCGCCGACGCCCAGTTCGTCCTGCAGGGCTACCTGTTCCAGGTCAAGGACGGCAAGACCGTCAACCTCACCGAGCAGGCCGAGAGCAAGGGCGTGGCCAAGGAGATCAACGCCATTCCCGCCGCCGAGATGGTGGTGTTCCCGGCCGATGCCAAGGCCGAGAAGAAGACCCACATCACCGTGTTCACCGACACCGACTGCGGCTACTGCCAGAAGCTGCACGGCGAGGTCGCCGAACTCAACCGTCGCGGCGTCGAGGTGCGCTACGTGGCCTTCCCGCGCCAGGGCATCGGCAGCCACAGCTACGACACCCTGGTCAGCGTGTGGTGCGCCAAGGATCGCCGCGAGGCGATGAACCTGGCCAAGGCGCGCAAGGAGGTGCCGGCCGCCAAGTGCGACAACCCGGTGGCCAAGCAGTACGCGCTGGGCCAGATGATCGGCGTGCAGGGCACCCCGGCCGTGGTGCTGGCCAACGGCCAGATGATCCCCGGCTATCAGCCGGCACCCCAGCTGGCGGCGGCGGCCCTGGCGGCCGCGGCCAAATGAACGTGAGCGACCGGCTGCGGATTGACTAACAAACGACCGCTTCGTAATGTGCGGATCTTTTCATCGGCCGGCAGGCCCGGCCGTTCTGCGTAGTGATGATGGGGAACTTAGAGTGAAACCGGTGAAAGTAGGTATCTGTGGGTTGGGCACCGTCGGCGGCGGTACCTTCAACGTGCTCAAGCGCAATGCCGAGGAAATTGCCCGCCGTGCCGGGCGTGGCATCGAGGTGGCCCAGATTGCCGCGCGTGCGACCAACCCGCAATGCGATACCACCGGTACCCCCATCACCGGTGACGTGTTCGAGGTGGCCTGCAACCCGGAAATCGACATCGTCATCGAGCTGATCGGCGGCTATACCGTGGCCCGCGAGCTGGTGCTCAAGGCCATCGACAACGGCAAGCACGTGGTCACCGCCAACAAGGCGCTGATCGCCGTGCACGGCAACGAGATCTTCGCCAAGGCCCGCGAGAAGGGCGTCATCGTCGCCTTCGAGGCCGCGGTGGCCGGCGGCATCCCGGTGATCAAGGCGATCCGCGAGGGCCTGGCCGGCAACCGCATCAACTGGCTGGCCGGCATCATCAACGGCACCGGCAACTTCATCCTCACCGAGATGCGCGAGAAGGGCCGCACCTTCGACGACGTGCTCAAGGAAGCCCAGGCGCTCGGCTACGCCGAGGCCGACCCGACCTTCGACGTCGAGGGCATCGACGCCGCGCACAAGCTGACTATCCTCGCGTCCATCGCCTTCGGCATCCCGCTGCAGTTCGACAAGGCCTACACCGAGGGCATCACCGCGCTGACCACCGCCGATGTCAACTACGCCGAGGCGCTGGGCTACCGCATCAAGCACCTCGGCGTGGCCCGTCGCACCGAGGCCGGCATCGAGCTGCGCGTGCACCCGACCCTGATCCCGGCCGACCGGCTGATCGCCAACGTCAACGGCGTGATGAACGCGGTGATGGTCAACGGCGACGCCGTCGGCAGCACCCTGTACTACGGCGCCGGCGCCGGCATGGAGCCGACCGCCTCGGCGGTGGTGGCCGACGTGGTCGACGTGGTCCGCGCGCTCACCACCGATCCGGAGAACCGCGTGCCGCACCTGGCGTTCCAGCCGGACGCGCTGTCCGACCACCCGATCCTGCCGATCAGCGAGTGCGAGAGCGCCTACTACCTGCGTATCCAGGCCAAGGACCATCCGGGCGTGCTGGCCCAGGTGGCGAGCATCCTCTCCGCGCGCGGCATCAACATCGAGTCGATCATGCAGAAGGAAGCCGAGGAGCACGACGGCCTGGTGCCGATGATCCTGGTCACCCACCGCGTGCGCGAGGCGCAGATCGACGAGGCCATCGCCGCCCTGGAAGCGCTCGAGGGCGTGGCCGGCAAGGTCGTGCGCATCCGCGTCGAGCAGCTCAACTAATTCCGCTCCCGGCCGCCGGCCTGGCCGGCGGCCCGAACCGAAGGTTTCTACCCATGCGCTACATCAGTACCCGCGGCCAGGCGCCGGCCCTCAACTTCGAAGACGTGCTGCTCGCCGGCCTGGCCAGCGACGGCGGCCTCTACGTGCCGGAAAACCTGCCGCGCTTCACCGTCGAGGAGATCGCCTCCTGGGCCGGCCTGCCGTACCACGAGCTGGCCTTCCGGGTGATGCGCCCGTTCGTCGCCGGCTCCATCGCCGACGCCGACTTCAAGCGGATCCTGGAAGAGACCTACGGCGTGTTCGCCCACCAGGCGGTGGCGCCGCTGACCCAGCTGGGCGCCAACGAGTGGGTGCTCGAGCTGTTCCAGGGCCCGACCCTGGCGTTCAAGGACTTCGCCCTGCAGCTGCTCGGCCGCCTGCTCGACCACGTGCTGACCAAGCGCAACGAGCGCGTGGTGATCATGGGTGCCACCTCCGGCGACACCGGCTCGGCCGCCATCGAGGGCTGCAAGGCCTGCGAGAACGTCGACATCTTCATCATGCACCCGCACAACCGCGTGTCCGAGGTGCAGCGCCGGCAGATGACCACCATCCTCGGCGACAACATCCACAACATCGCCATCGAGGGCAACTTCGACGACTGCCAGGAGATGGTCAAGGCCAGCTTCGCCGACCAGGGCTTCCTCAAGGGTACCCGGCTGGTGGCGGTCAACTCGATCAACTGGGCACGGATCATGGCCCAGATCGTCTACTACTTCCACGCCGCCCTGCAGCTCGGCGCGCCGCACCGCTCGGTGGCCTTCTCGGTGCCGACCGGCAACTTCGGCGACATCTTCGCCGGCTACCTGGCGCGCAACATGGGCCTGCCGATCAACCAGCTGATCGTCGCCACCAACCGCAACGACATCCTGCACCGCTTCATGTCCGGCAACCGCTACGACAAGGACACCCTGCACCCGTCGCTGTCGCCGTCGATGGACATCATGGTCTCCTCCAACTTCGAGCGCCTGCTGTTCGACCTGCACGGCCGCAACGG
>DASQBU010000278.1:0-11601 GCA_035635035.1 Pseudomonas sp. | reverse complement strand
ACCCGTGGCGAGCAAGGCCCGTTCAGCCGGAGGGACCGGCATCCCCCAACGTGGTGGCGCGCATGGCTGAACGAGCAGTCATGAGCGGACATCGTTCACATTTGAACGATTCGGCATCGCTAAAACGGCATAACCCGCTTTTTTGACAGCACAGAAAGGCTGCACAAACCGCGTGGGCGCCATTACTATGCCGCGCCCTCAGCCCTGTGGATCTGTTGTCGTGGTCACTCGTTCGCGCACGCTCTTGGCAGCGACGCTGCCGCTTATCGCCGCCTGGCCCGCGGCCGCCGAGGATTTCCTGGGGACCTCCGCGCCTCTCCCGGAAATCCTCACGGCCACCCGCTTGCGCCAGGCGCCCGCTGCGGTGCCGGGCAGCATGAGTGTGATCGACGCCGAGCTGATCAAGGCCAGCGGTGCGCGAACCCTGTCGGAACTGATGCGCCTGGTCCCCGGCATGCTGGTCGTGCCCAGCGGCAACCTGAGCACGGTGAACTACCACGGCAGCAACGCCGCCGAGGCGCGCCGCATGCAGGTGCTGGTGGATGGCCGCTCGGTTTACCGGCCGGCCTTTGCCCAAGTGGACTGGACCGACATCCCGTTGGCCATCGAGGACATCAGTCGCATCGAGGTGTTTCGCGGCCCGAACACCGTGAGCTATGGCTCCAACGCGCTGATGGCCGTGATCAACATCCTGACCAAGACGCCGAGCGAAACCCACGGCACGCGCCTGAAGGTGACCCGCGGCCAGCGGGGCATCAACGACTGGTACGCCAGTCATGGCCAGAAGTTGGGCTCCAGCGACATGCGCCTGTCCCTGTCCGGCATCGAGGACGACGGCTTCGACAAGCGCGCCGACGGCAGCGACTTTCGCGATGGGAAGCGCCTCAGCCGGATCAACTTCAATCTGACCCAGGAACTGGACCCGACCCAGACCCTGGACTGGCAATTCTCCGCCAAGGATGCCACCAACCAGGTCAACAACAACCAGAAGCCGAGCCTGCCGATCAAGCTCCGCCCCGGCGAGGCCGACGATGACTCCGACGTGCAAAGCCGCGACTACGCCGGCAGCCTGAAGTGGGACAAGTCATTCAGCGCCGCGCACAGCCTGCAGGTGCAGACCCACCTGCAGCACTGGGAGCGGCTGCGCGACTGGCGCACCTGCGAGGCCCAGCTGGCACTCAGCCCACAGCTGGGGCAGCTCTGGTCCAGCTCGCCGACCTACACCTACGCGCTGCTGAACGCGATCTCCCGCGGCAGCAGCGCGCTGCCGACCGGCGGCAGCGCCGAGCAGGACGCGCTCGCCCGGCAGGTTCAGCAGCAGGCCGTCGGCACCCTTGACCGCTCAACCGGCAAGCTGGCGCACACCTGCGGCAATATCAACGAGAACTTCCGCGAAACGCGCTTTGACCTGGAGGTCCAGGACACCCTGAGCCTCGGCGACGATCTGCGCCTGCTCAGCGGCTCCAGTTACCGGCACGACAGCGCCGACTCGGAAACCTACTTTGGCGGCACGGCCAGCAAGGACACCTGGCGGCTGTTCGGTCACCTGGAGTGGTACCTCACCCAGCATTGGCTGCTGCAGGGCGGCGCGATGTACGAGAAGGACTCGATGATCGGGGATTCGCTGACCCCGCGCGTCGCCCTCAACTACCTGATCACCCCGTCCCACGGCTTGCGAGCCGTCTATTCCGAGGCGATCCGCGCGCCCGACATGTTCGAGAACGACGCCAACTGGTCGTACCGCGTGCGCAACCTGGACCCGGCGGCCTTCGGCCAGCGCACCGCCCGGTTCTTCGCCAGCGCCAGCGGCCCGGGGAACCTCGACCATGAGCGTATCCGCTCCCACGAACTCGGCTACAACGGACGCTTTGCCTCGCTCGGCCTGAGCGTGGACCTCAAGGCTTTCTACGACGAGATCGACAACCTGATCAGCGAGCCGCTGAAGATCAACAACTTCCAGCCGACCAACCACAACAGCATGCGGCTGCGCGGCGCCGAGACCGAGGCCGACTGGCAGGTTTCCAGCAACGACCGCCTGCGGCTGACCTACGCCTATCTGGAGGTCGGCGCCAGCAGCGATGTCGACACCCGTCTCACGCCGCGCCACAGCGGCTCGGCCGGCTGGATGCGCAACTGGGGGCACGGCTGGAACAGCGCGCTGTTCTACTACGGCGCCGACGCGCTGAACGGCTACCGCTTCGCGCGGGTGGACGCCCGCCTGGCCAAGCGCATTCGCGTGGCCGGCAGCGAACTCGAGCTGGCCGGGGTCCTGCAACAGCGGCTGGACGATGAGCCGCTGAGCATGCCCAACAACAACTACGACGAGCGCCACGTCGCCTGGCTGACCGCCGAACTCGATTTCTGATCACGCCGATCACCCGGTGCGCGCCCGGTCGCGCGCGATCGTGAGCGGCCTCTCAGTCGAGCAGCTGCAGCTCGCGGGCGGCGCGCAGCGCGGCGTCGCGGTCGGTCACGTCGAGCTTGCGGAACAGGTTGTTGATGTGGGTCTTCACCGTGCTGAGGCTGACGAACAGGCCGTCGGCGAGCTGCTGGTTGCTCTGCCCGCGGGCCATGCGCCGCAGCACGTCCAGCTCGCGACGGGTGAGCGGTTCGAGCAGCGGGTGCGCGGCGCCGTCGCTGCCCAGCCCGGCGAGTAGGCCCGCCAGCTGCTCGCGCGGTGGCAGCGGCCGCTCCAGCCCGGCCTGCCGGCGCACCTGCGGCAGCAGCAGCTGGCGGAACAGCTCGGCCAGTTCGCGGCCCTCGTGGTGCAGCAGTTGGCCGAAGCCATGCTCGGCGGCCAGTTGCAGGGCCTCGTCCAGGCGGGCCAGGGCGCCGGGCTGGTCGCCGTAGTCGCGGCGCAAGGCGGCGTCGAGCAGCCACAGGTCCAGCTGCAGGCGGCGGTTGCCCTCGGCCTCGGCCTGCTCGCGCAGGTTGTCGAGGATCTGCCCGGCCAGCAGCGGCTGGCCGAGGTGGCGCTGCACCCAGGCATAGGCCAGCCATTCCTCCGGCATCAGGTCTTCGCCGTACTGGCGGTGGCACCAGTGCCACTCCTCCAGCCAGTGCAGGAGGAAGTCCTCGTCGCGCTCGCGCAGGGCCAGGCGGGCGCGCCAGGCGCCGGCCATGCGGTAGAGGGCGAACTGGCGGAACTGGCGGGCCATGCGCCGGGTTTCGTCCCAGCGCGCCAGCGCCTTGGGGCTGTCGCCCAGGGCGTCGTACAGGCTGGCCTGGTGGTGCAGCACGCGGACCAGCCCGGCCGAGTGGGGAAAGCCGAGCGCCAGGGCTTCGGCCCGGGACAGGCATTGCCGGGCCTGCTCCAGCTGGTTCCGCTGGATGAACACCAGGCCCAGGCCCAGGTGGTGGAACAGTTCGTAGAAGTTGCGCGAGGCGGCGGCCGGGGATTCCTGCCCCAGCGCCAGGAAGCGCTGCATGGCCGCCGCGCTGTCGCCCTGCGCCAGTTCGATCTGCCCCAGCAGCAGGTGCGGGATGTTGGCGAAGCCGCTGAAGCCGAACTCGAAGAGCTCGTCCAGCGCCTGCGTCACGTCGCGGCGGGCCGCCCCCAGCTGGCCGAGGTGGAACAGGCAGCGGGCGCGGTTGAAGCGCAGCACCGAGCCGGCGGCGTTGCGCTGCGGATAGCGCTGCAGCGCCCGGCTCGCCAGTTGCTGGCCGTGGCGCAGGTTGCCGCCGAGGAAGGCCAGCAGGGTGCGCAGGTAGGCGATGGTCTGCCACACCCGCTCGGGGTTGCGCGGCACGCCGCGCTGCTGCAGCAACTGGTGCAGGCGCTGGATGCAGACCTTGGCGCGCGGGATGTCGTTGGTCACCATGACGATGGAGGCTTCGCTGATGGCCAGGGTGAAGTGGTCGCTGCCGCTCTGCCCGGAAACCTGGGTGAGCAGGTCGACCAGCGCGTTGATCTGCCCGTCGCGCAGCAGGTCGAAGGTGTGCCGTTCGGCGGTGGCGAGCACCGCGTTGAAGTCCCGGGCCCGGCCGTACTGGTGGATGGCCTCCGAGTAGCGGCGCCGCTCCAGCAACCAGGCGGCGGCCTGCTGGTGCAGTTGCTGCAGCAGCTGCGGGGCGCGCTGCTGCAGGCGCTGATAGAGCACCTCGCGCAGCACCCGGTGGTAGCGGTATTCCACGCGCTCGCCGGGGCGCTGCTCGATGAACAGGTCGTGACGCTGCAACTGGCGAATCAGCCGCTCGGCATCCGGTCGCTCGCTCAGCAGGCCGGCCAGCTCCGGGTCGAAGGTCTGCACCACCGCGGTCCGTTCGAGGAAGGCCAGCTGCTCTGCGGGCAAGCGGGCGAGCAGCTCCTCGTCGAGGAACTCCGCCACATAGGCATAGGCTTGCCGGGTCACGCGGCGCAGGGCGTCGGGTTGCGGGCTGGCGGGGGCTTGCTCCCGGTAGGCGGTCAGCCAGAACAGCAGGCCGGTGATCCAGCCCTCGCTGCCGGCGCGCAGCTGGTAGAGCGCATCGGCGTCCAGCTTCGCGCCGCGGCCACTGGCCAGTTGGTGGGTTTCCTCGCTGTCGAGGGCCAGCTCGCGGGCCTCGAGGATGGCCAGCTTGTCATCCCGGCGCAGGTGGCTGATGGCCAGTTCCGGCGTGCCTTCGCCGGCGGCCAGCAATTGCAGGCCGGGCGGGCCGAAGCGCAGCAGCTGTTCGAGGTAGTGACAGGCGCGGCGGGCGCGCAGCAGGTGCAGGTCGTCGAGGATCAGGGTGAAGCCGGCCGCCTGCTGCTCGAGGCGTTGGAGGATGGCGTGCCACAGGCGGGCTTCGTCGGCCGCGACCAGCGGCGCCTCGGGCGCCGGCAGGCCGAGGGCCGCGTGCAGGTGCAGCAGCAGGTGCAGGGACTGGTTGTCGGCCGCCGTCAGGCGATACCAGGCCCAGGGCGTGTCGAGGCTGGCGGCGTACTGGGCCAGCAGGGTGCTCTTGCCGTAGCCGAGCGGGGCGCTGAGCAGGGTCAGGCGGCAGCCGCGGCTGGCGGCCTCCTGCAGCTGGCGCAGCAGGCGCGGGCGGGGCAGGAGCTTGTCCGTCAGCGACGGCGCGCGGAGTTGGGTCGGGTTGACTGACGGGCAGGCCATGGTTCTTCTGTTGTTCTTCACGAAACGATGGAGGCGAAGTTACCAGAAGGCGCCGCCGTTGTGCGGTGCAACATGCGCGCCGGCTGCCCGCCGGGGCGTTATTTGCTAAGGTGCGCCGCCCCATTCCACGGAAAGAAACCACGCCATGCCCGCCGTGCCCAGCAGCGCCGCCCCCGCAGCGCGTCCCCTGACCCGCAGCGACTTCAAGACTCTCTCGCTCTCCGCCCTCGGCGGCGCGCTGGAGTTCTACGACTTCATCATCTTCGTGTTCTTCGCCGCGGTGGTCGGCAAGCTGTTCTTCCCGGCGGAGATGCCCGAGTGGCTGCGCCAGCTGCAGACCTTCGGCATCTTCGCCGCCGGCTACCTGGCGCGGCCGCTGGGCGGCATCGTCCTCGCCCACTTCGGCGACACCCTCGGCCGCAAGCGCATGTTCAGCCTGAGCATCTTCCTGATGGCCGTGCCGACCCTGTGCATGGGCCTGCTGCCGACCTACGCGCAGATCGGCATCTGGGCGCCGCTGGCGCTGCTGGCCCTGCGCGTGGTGCAGGGCGCGGCGATCGGCGGCGAGGTGCCGGGCGCCTGGGTGTTCGTCGCCGAGCACGTGCCGGCGCGGCGCATCGGCCTGGCCTGCAGCACGCTGACCGCCGGGCTGACCGCCGGCATCCTGCTCGGCTCGCTGACCGCCAGCGCGATCAACCGCCTGTACACCCCCGACGAGCTGGCCGCCTGGGCCTGGCGCGTGCCGTTCCTGCTCGGCGGCGGCTTCGGCCTGCTCTCGGTGTACCTGCGCCGCTGGCTGCACGAGACGCCGGTGTTCGCCGAGCTGCAGCTGCGCCAGTCGCTGGCCGAGGGCCTGCCGCTCAAGGCGGTGGTGCGCGAGCACCGCCCGGCGATCCTGCTGTCGATGCTGCTGACCTGGGTGCTGTCCGCCGGCATCGTGGTCGTCATCCTGATGACCCCGACCCTGCTGCAGAGCCAGCACGGCTTCGCCGCCGCCGAGGCGCTGCAGGCCAACGGCCTGGCCATCGTCGGGCTGAGCCTGGGCTGCGTGCTGGCCGGGCTGGCGGCCGACCGCTTCGGCGCCGGGCCGACCTTCGTGGTCGGCGGTCTGCTGCTGCTGGCCAGTTCCGCGGCCTTCTACGCCGGCATCGCCGGCCACCGCGAGCTGCTGCTGCCGCTCTACGGCCTGGCCGGGCTGTGCGTCGGCACCATCGGCGCCATCCCCATGGTGATGGTCAAGGCCTTCCCGGCGGCGGTGCGCTTCTCCGGGCTGTCGTTCTCCTACAACGTGGCCTACGCGGTATGCGGCGGCCTGACGCCGATCCTGGTCAGCCTGCTGCTGAAGTGGAGCCCGCTCGGCCCGGCCTACTACGTCGGCGCGCTGTGCCTGCTGTTCGTGCTCACCGGCCTCGGCCTGTGGCGGCGCCAGCCGGCGGCCGGCTGAACGCCGTCTACTCGGCCGGCGCCTTGCGCCCGGCCATGTGCCGCAGGTAGGCCAGCAACTGGTCCAGCTCGGCCTCGCTCAGCGCGGCCTCGGCGAAGCCCGGCATGCGCGCCTGCGGCCAGCGGCGCAGGGCCTGCGGGTCGCGGAGGTAGCGGCGCAGCAGATCGGCACGGAAGTATTCGGTGGGGTTGTACGGCAGGTTGAGGTCCGGGCCGAAGGCGGCGTCGCCCTGGCCGTTGAGGCGGTGGCAGGCCAGGCAGTGCTTCTGGAACAGGGCGAAGCCGTGGTTGACCGGATCGTCGGCGGCCAGCGTCGGGTCCGGGCGCAGCGCCGGGAAGCGCTCGGCCACCGGGGCCAGCACGCGCAGCTTCACCACCCGGTACGGCCACTGCTCGGGGCCGATGCGGCCCTGCGCCGGGTCGGTCCACACCAGGTAGAACGGCCCGGCGCTCTTGCCGGCCTTGCCCAGCGCCGGCCACGGCTGGTCCGGCTCCTCGACCGCCAGCCAGGCGCGCGCGCCCTGGCTGGCCAGCAGCGGCGCGGCGGGCAGCTCGGCGGCAAAGCCGTCGTCGGCCACCGCCTGCAGGTGATCCGTGGGCTTCACCCCCTCGAGCAGTTCGGCCAGCGGCAGGGCGCGGTAGTGCATCGGCCGCTGGTAGGCGACGTCGGCGGGGATCTCCAGGGTGCGTACCGCCGGGTTGGCGAGCAGCTCGGCGCTGCTGTAGCGATGGCTGCCATCGGCGCGCTCCACCAGCAGTGCGGCGGCGCCGGCCAGGGCCGGGAGCAGGGCGAGGCTCAGCAGCAGGGCGGTCTTCAGCATTGCGGCGTGCAGCCGGCCAGGGCCTTGTTCAGCTGTTCGTAGCCGCCGGCGTTGACCACCCGGGTGTAGCCGAGGTCGAGCAGGGCCTGCTGGGCGATCCCGGCGCGCCGGCCGCTGTGGCAGTAGAGGACGATGGCGGCCTGCTTGTCCGGGGCGAGCGCGCCGATCTGCTTGGCGATCTGTTCGTAGGCAATCTGCCGGGCGCCGTCGAGGTGGCCGGCGGCGAATTCGGCCGGGGTGCGCACGTCGATCAGCAGGGCTTGGCCGTCGCGGATGGCGGCCAGGGTTTCGCGCGGGGTTTCGGCATTGCAGCCGGCCAGCGGCAGGAGGAAGCCGAGGCCGAGGGTGAGCAGCAGGCGACGCATGGGAAGCTCCTGTGGAATGCCGCGTACCCTAGGGCCTGTACGAAAAGTCAGCCGAGCGACGACCAGGCAAGGCGAAAAGCGGCGAGGAAGCGGAGTTTACTGATCGTAAATGAGCATTCCGAGCCACTTTTCAACGCAGCATGGCCGAGCGCAGGCACTTTTCGCACAGAGCCTGGCAAATCTGGCGCGGCCAGTCGCTGCAGCGTAGCATCGCCGTCTTTGCCGCAGGGATACCACAAACATGCTGGCCGAGTTGTTCGCCGTGATGGCGCCAGTGCTGATCGTCGCCGGGATCGGTTACGCCTGGGTGCGCTCCGGGCAAGCCTACCCCACCGACTTCGTCACCCGCCTGGTGCTCAACGTCGGCACGCCCAGCCTGGTGTTGTCCGCGCTCAGTCGTACCAAGGTCGATCCGCAGGCCTTCGGCCAGATGGCGCTGGCCTGCGTCCTGGTGTCGACGGCGATGGGCCTGCTCGGCCTGCTGCTGAGCCGCAGCATGGCTACGGACTGGAAGGTGCTGGTGCCGGCCTACCTGTTCCCCAACACCGGCAACATGGGGCTGCCGATCAGCCTCTATGCCTTCGGCGAGCATGGGCTGACGCTGGCGGTGGCATTTTTCCTGATGCTCTCGGTGGCCCAGTTCACCCTGGGCCTGCTGCTGTCCGGCGTGGAGCGCTCCTGGCGGCGGATGCTGGTCAACCCGACCATCCTCAGCCTGGGCGCCGCGCTCGGCGTGATGCTGCTCGATCTGGAGTTGCCGCGCTGGCTGGCCAATACGGTCAACCTGCTGGGTGGCATGACCATCCCGATGATGCTGATCACCCTCGGTGTGTCGCTGGCGAGCATTCGTGTGCAGCACCTCGGCCAGGGCCTGCTGCTCGGCGCGCTGCGCATTCTCTGCGGCGCCGGGGTGGGCTGGCTGATTGGCTGGCTGCTCGGCCTGTCGCCGTTGGCCCAGGGGGTGCTGGTGATGCAGTCGGCGATGCCGGTGGCGGTGTTCAACTACCTGTTCGCCGTGCGCGCCAACCGCTCTCCGGAAGCGGTGGCGAGCCTGGTGATGTGTTCGACCCTGCTGTCGTTCGTGCTGTTGCCGTTGCTGCTGGTCTGGCTGCTGCCGTCCGTGCGCTGACGCGTGAGCGAATCAGCTGATCAGACGGGTGAGGTTGGGGAGTACCAGCAGAAGGGTGATGGCAATGATGGCCACTGCGGCCTGCCGCCATTTCGGATTGAATTTTACCATTGTCGGTCGCCTGTTATTTTTGTTGGCTGTCTCGTGGCGGGGGTATCCCATCGCGAGCCGCTGGCATTAAGCAATGATCATGCCTGTCCGCTGGCTTTGCCTGCAACTGAATACTAGAGGCCGTGGTGACAACGGCTTAGATGTTTTCAAAGCAAAAAGGTTTTGTGCATCGCCGACTGTTTTTTGCTGCCCACGGCGACGGCTGAAAAGGCCCGGAATAGAGGCTTTCCGTAGGGGAAAGCCTTTTGCTTCGGGGCGGTCAACCGCTCGTCGGGTTTCCTGGGTTGATGTCGCTTTCAGCAGGTCCCCGTGGCAGCGAGCGGCACAGCCTGCCCGCCGGCGAGCCCTTGCGGCAGCTCCGCCACCGCGCCTATCACCAGGATCGCCGGGCTCTGCAGGCGGAAATCCGCCGCGTCGCGGAGCATGGTGGCGAGGCTGCTGCGGCACTCGCGCTGCTGCGCCAGCGAGGCGTTCTCGATCATCGCCACCGGCATGTCGGCGCGCATGCCGCCGGCCAGCAGCTCCGCCTGGATTTCCGCCAGCTTGGCCACGCCCATGTACACCACCAGGGTGGTGCCGCCGCGCGCCAGCGCCGCCCAGTCGAGGCGGCTGTCGTCCTGGGTGTGCGCGGTGACCAGGGTCACGCCGCGCGCCACGCCGCGCAGGGTCAGCGGGATGCCGCAGGCGGTGGCGCCGGCCAGCCCGGCGGTGATGCCGTTGACGACCTCGCTGCGCACGCCGCGCGCGGCCAGCCAGTCGGCTTCCTCGCTGCCGCGGCCGAAGATGCACGGGTCGCCGCCCTTCAGGCGCGCCACGCACTTGCCCTGGCGGGCGTAGCGCAGCATCAGGCGGTGGATGAACTCCTGCGGCGTGGAGCGGCAGCCGCCGCGCTTGCCGACGCCGATCACCCGGGCCTGCGGGCAGTGTGCGAGCACCGCCGGGTTGACCAGATCGTCGATCAGCACCACCGCGGCCTCGCCGAGGGCGCGCACCGCCTTGAGGGTCAGCAGCTCCGGATCGCCGGGACCGGCACCGATCAGCCAGACTTTTGCGCTCATCTTTCACCACCTCTCGTGTGTCGCTGGCCGGCGTTGTCGGCGCCGGATGGCATTCGTCGATTTGTGTAGGGTGGGTTAGCCGCTTGCGGCGTAACCCACCAACGATGCCGTCAGGCATCGCGATTGCCGGCCTTGCGGCCGGTTGGTGGGTTACGACCTGCGGTCTAACCCACTCTACGGTCCACGTCAGGCTGGGGCCGTGGCCAGCAGGCGCTTGATCTCCGGCACGCTGGAGCCGCAGCTGGTGCCGCACTTGAGTTCCTGCTTGAGGCCGTCGAGGTCGAGGCCGCGCTCGATGCCGGCGCGGATCGCCGCCTCGCCGACGTTCATGCAGCTGCACACCGTCTTGCCCCTGGCGGCGCCGCCGCCCGGCGGGGTGCTCAGCGGGGCGAGCAGCCAGCGGCGCAGCTCGGCGTCGGCGCGGCCTTCCTCCCACAGCGCCTTCAGCCAGTCGCGGGCGGCGGTCTCGCCGGCCAGGCGGATGGCGTGGATGCGCCCGTCCTCGATGCGCACGCGCTTGCCGACGGTGCGTCGCGGATCGTCGTAGGCCAGCACCGGGCCGGCGTCGAGGCCGAGCAGGGCGTCGATCTGCGCCAGCAGGCCGGCGTCCGGCGCCACCGCGCTGGCGGCCTTGACCAGCAGCGCCGGGCGCTCGCGGCCGGTGAGGGTCAGGCTGGCGTAGGCGAAGTCGTCCAGCAGCGGGCGCAGCGCGGCGAAGCGCCGCTGCACGTCGCCCTCGACCAGGGCGAACAGCTGCCAGGGCAGCTCGACCTTCTCCACCTCGACGCCGGCGTGCTTGAGTTCCGGCTGCCTGGATAGCGGGTCGTAGGCCGGCAGGGTCAGCACGTTGGTGCCCAGCCCCTTGAAGAAGCGATCGCCCCAGTGCATCGGCAGGAAGGCCTGGCCGGGGCGCACGCTCTCGTCGGCCTGCACCGGCATGATCAGCGCGCCGCGCCGGCTGCGCAGCCTGACCAGCTCGCCGCTGGCCAGCCGGCGGCGACGCAGCTCGTCCGGGTGCAGGCTGAGCGCGGCTTCCTCGACGTGGCCGAACAGCCGGGCGACGGTGCCGGTGCGGCTCATGCCGTGCCACTGGTCGCGCAGGCGGCCGGTGTTGAGGGTCAGCGGATAGCGCGCCTCGCGCTTCTCCTGCGGCGCGCGGTAGGCATCGGCGACGAAACGGGCGCGGCCGCTGGCGGTGGGGAACACCCCGTCGCTGTACAGACGCGGCGTGCCGGCGCTGGCGCCGGCCGGGAACGGCCACTGCTGCGGGCCGAGGCGGTCGAGCAGCGCGTGGCTGAGGCCGGACAGGTCGAGGTCGCGGCCGGCGGTCAGCGCCTTGTACTCGTCGAACAGCGCGGCCGGGTCGGCGAAGGCGAACAGGCTCGGCCGGCCGGGGCGCAGTTGCCGTTCCAGGCGGCGGGCGAAGTCGCAGGCGATCGCCCAGTCGGCGCGCGCCTCGCCCGGCGCCGGTACGGCGCGGCGTACATGGCTGACGCGGCGTTCGGAGTTGGTCACCGAGCCTTCCTTCTCGCCCCAGCCGGCGGCGGGCAGCAAGAGGTCGGCGTAGCGGCAGGTCTCGGTGGTGGCGTAGGCCTCCTG
>DASQBU010000277.1:0-14576 GCA_035635035.1 Pseudomonas sp. | reverse complement strand
CGCACCCACGAGGAGCTGGCGGCCATCGGCCTGCGCCAGCAGTACCTGGTGATCAACGGCGTGCTGCCGTGCAGCGAGGCCGACGGCGACGAGCTGGCCGCGGCCCTGTGCGATCGCGAGGCGGCGGCGCTGGCGGCGCTGCCGGCGGCGCTGCGCGCGCTGCCGTGCGATCAGCTGCCGCTCAAGCCGTTCAACCTGGTCGGTCTCGACGCCCTGCGCCAGTTGCTCGACGACACCCCGGTGGCGGCCACTCAGGTGATCGAGGCGGCGGACATGCTGGAGGCGCCCAGTCTGGCCAGCCTGGTCGACGACATTGCCGCCGACGGTCACGGCCTGGTGATGCTGATGGGCAAGGGCGGGGTGGGCAAGACCACCCTGGCCGCCGCGGTGGCGGTGGAGCTGGCCCGCCGTGGCCTGCCGGTGCACCTGACCACCTCGGACCCCGCCGCGCACCTGGCGGAAACCCTCGAAGGCTCGCTGGACAACCTCAGCGTCAGCCGCATCGATCCGCACAGCGCCACCGAGAGTTACCGCCAGCACGTCATGGCGACCAAGGGCGCCACGCTCGACGAGCAGGGCAAGGCGCTGCTGGCCGAGGACCTGCGCTCGCCGTGCACCGAGGAGATCGCCGTGTTCCAGGCCTTCTCGCGGGTGATCCGCGAGGCCGGCAAGAAGTTCGTGGTGATGGACACCGCGCCGACCGGGCACACCCTGCTGCTGCTCGACGCCACCGGCGCCTACCACCGCGAGATCGCCCGGCAGATGGGCGAGGGCCGGCGCTTCACCACGCCGATGATGCAGCTGCAGGACCCCAAGCAGACCAAGGTGCTGCTGGTCACCCTGGCGGAAACCACCCCGGTGCTGGAGGCCGCCAACCTGCAGGCCGACCTGCGCCGCGCCGGCATCGAACCCTGGGCCTGGGTGATCAACAACAGCGTGGCGGCGGCGCGGCCGCGCTCGGCGCTGCTGCGCCAGCGGGCGCGCAACGAGCTGCGCGAGATCGAGGCGGTGGCCAACCGCCACGCCAAGCGCTACGCCGTGGTGCCGCTGCTGGAGCAGGAACCGGTGGGCGTGCCGCGCCTGCTGCAGCTGGCGGAGGGCGCGGTCGATGGCTGACTGCCAGGGCCGCTGCGGCTGCAGCGCTGGCGCCGCCCCTGCCGCTGCCCCGCCGGCGGAGACGGCCGGCGCCGGCCGGGTCAGCCAATTCGTGGTGGCGAAGATGGACTGCGCCGCCGAGGAGCGCATGGTCCGCTTGGCCCTCGAACCACTGGCGGGGGTGACTGCGCTGGCCTTCGACCTGCCCGGGCGGCGCCTGCGGGTGTTCCATGCCGGCGAGGTGGCGCCGATCACCGCGCGCCTGGAAAGCCTCGGCCTGGGGGCGCGCCTGGAGTCCAGCGCGGCAGTGGATGGCGCGGCGCTCGAGCAGCAACAGCGCCGCGACGCCGCGCAGAACCAGCGGCAGGCCGGCGTACTCAAGTGGCTGCTGGCGATCAACGCGCTGATGTTCGTGGTCGAGCTGGGCAGCGGCTGGCTGGCGCAGTCCACCGGGCTGATCGCCGACTCGCTGGACATGTTCGCCGATGCCGCGGTGTACGGGGTGGCGCTCTGCGCGGTGGGGCGCAGCGTGGCCTGGCAGGTTGGCGCCGCGCGCTTCGCCGGGGTGCTGCAGCTGCTGCTCGCCCTGGGCGCGCTGGGGGAGGTGGGGCGGCGCTTCGTCTATGGCAGCGAGCCGCAGTCGCTGTCGATGATCGGCATCGGCCTGCTGGCGCTGCTCGCCAACGTCGCCTGCCTGTGGCTGATTTCCGGGCATCGCGACGGCGGCGCGCACATGCGCGCCAGCTGGATCTTCTCGGCCAACGACGTGCTGGCCAATCTCGGGGTGATCGTTGCCGGCGCGCTGGTGGCCTGGAGCGGCTCACCGTGGCCGGACCTGCTGATCGGCACGCTGGTCGGCCTGCTGGTGCTCAACGGCGCGCGGCGCATCCTCGCCCTGCAGGGCTGAGGCCGGGCTGGGCCACCGCGCGGGCGGTGGCCGCTGCCGTGGCGGTCAATAGCCCATGCTCATGCCGCCGTCGTCGAAGATGCCGCAGCTGTAGCTCCAGCGGCGGTAGTCGAGTTCGTGCTGCTCGCCCTTGGAGTCCTTGTAGGTCACCCGCGCGGTGACCACGCCGCAGAGCATGTTGTCAGGCTCGCTGATGGAGATGACCTTGTGGATATCCAGCGGCATGCCGTAGGCATAGTTCGGCACCGTTGCCGAGGCCGGCGCCGGCGCCTCGGCGGCGAGGGCGACGGCGGAGCAGACCGTCAGGGGCAGCAGGAGATATTTGATGTTCATGGGGCACCTCAGCAATCGGACAGGAAGTCTCCTTACCGGCCAAGCCGACGTCCCCTGTACAGCCTACTGCGTAACGCCTGCTTGAAAGTCTAGCCAGCCCGGGCCGGCCTCCGGGGTGCTCAGCGGGCCGGCGTTCGATTCATACGAAGTATCGGCGGGGCCTCTGATTACTGCGCCTTCTGAGCGCCCTGCAGGCGCTGTTTCCTCCTCAGCTGGCCGGGCGAAAATCGCTGGCCGCCGTGCAATAGCGCTCCTCCAGGCGCTGCCGGGTGGCCTCGCTCTCGGCGAGATCCGGCTGTTGCCAGTGTCGGCATTGCGCCTGGTACCAGGCCTTGGCGGCCTTGCGGCATTCGCGGTAGTCGATGGAGTTCTGCGGATGGTTGAGGCAGACGCTGGCCTCGTCGATGCGGTTGTCGCGCACCGTCCATTCGGCCAGATAGGCCTTGCCGTCGCTGTGGTGGATCCGCTTGGCGGTGATCTCGATCGCCGCGCTGGGTTCGGCGGGCGGTGGCGCGTTGCGCTCGGCGCGATAGCGGGCGAGGTATTCGGCGGACACCATGCCGCGCGGCGCCTTGCTGTGCGCGGTCGCTTCGGGGGGCGCGCCGTCGGGCGTGCCGAAGCGGCAGCGCGCCACCTTGTTGTCGAGCGTGGTGCTGCCGCGCGGCAGGCAGCTGGCGAACTCGGCGGGGGGCTGGATCGGCGCGGGGCGCTGTTTCGGCGGCGCGCTGGGCGGCGCCGGGGCGGGCGGCGGCGGCTCGGCGGCCGGCGGCGGGCTGGGGACGCTGGGCGCGCTGGCCTCGGGCGGTGCGGCCGGCGGTGGCGGGGTGCGCTGGTTGAGCAGCAGGAGCAGGGCGGCGGCGATGCCGACGAGCAATCCGAGGATAAGGTAGGGGTGAGGATTGCGCGGCCGGGACTGGCCCGGGGCGGGCTCCTGCGCGTCGTTCTTTCTGTCCATCGCCATCCCTCGAGGGGTAGGACCAACAGCAAGGCCCCCGGCAGCGGCGTGGACGGGAGGCCCGGGAGCGGCGGCACGCCTGCGGCCTGCCGTTGCGGAGAAAGTCTAGCCAGCCCGCGGCGCGGGCACGGCGGCGGCGTTGAATCGATCGGGAGTATGGGCGGCGGTACTGATTGCCGGCGCTTCTGAGCGCGCCGGCGGTCCGTCCGCTACTGGCTGGCGGCGGCGTCGGCAAAGCGCGCCCGGAAGGCCTCGGGCATCGGTACGACCTTGCCGGCCCGGTAGTCGAAGAACACGAAGCCGTACTTGGCCAGCGCCACCAGGGTGGCGTCGGCCGGGCGGCTGACGCGAAAGACGATGTCGCCGCCGTACTTGTTGAAGTCCAGCGCGCCGACCTCGAACAGCAGCTCGTCGCGGGCGCGGGCCTCGGCGCGGTACTGGGTGGCCAGGTCGGTGACGATGATGCCGCTGCCGTCGTTGCGGGTGTCGTCGATGCCGTGGGCGAACAGGAAGCGCGAGCGCGCCTCCGACAGCAGCGAGATCAGCACGTCGTTGCCCAGGTGGCAGCCGGAGTTGATCTCGGTGCTGCGCACGGTCATGCGCGTGCTGAAGCGGAAGCAGTCGTCGGGAAACTCGAGGTGCAGGCGGGGCATGGGCGCTACTCGCAGGCGGGGGAGGTGCCCGAGTCTAGCCGGCGCCGCTCGTCGGCGTCACTGGGCCGGCACTCGCCACAGGTACCACGCCGCAATGCTGCGCCAGGGGCGGCAGGCCAGCCCCGCGCGCGCCAGCTCGCGCGGCGTCGGCAGCTGCTCCAGGCCCTTGAGCCGGCGATAGCCGTTGCGCACGCCGAAGTCGTCGGCGGGCAGCACGTCCGGGCGGCCGAGGCAGAAGATCAGCAGCATCTCCACCGTCCAGCGGCCGATGCCGCGCAGGCTGATCAGGCGCTCGATCAGCGCCGCGTCGTCCATGCCCTCGGCCGCGGCGCGGCTCGGCACCTGGCCGCTCAGGGTGGCCCGGGCGATGCCCTGCAGCGTCTCGACCTTGCGTGCGGACAGGCCGCAGGCGCGCAGGCGCTCGACCTCGGTGGCCAGCAGCTGGGCCGGTGTCGGGAACGGGGTGTCCGGATAGAGCGCCAGCAGGCGGCCGAGGATGGCCGCGGCGGCGCGGGCGTGCAGCTGCTGGTAGGCCACGGCGCGGACCAGCGCCTCGTAGGGCTCGCGCGCCCGCTCGGGGGCCAGGGTGCAGGGGCCGACCTGGGCGACCAGGCGCGCCCAGTCGGCGTCGAGGGCGGCCAGGTGGGCGCTGGCTGCGCGGTGGTCGGGAGTGTCGTTCGGCATCGGTGCTCGTTCGTCAGCTGGCAGGGTGCGGCCGCGCGGTGGCGCAGGTACAGTCATCTTCGCCCAGTCGCTTGCCGAGAGGAACGCCCGATGCCCAGTCCTGTCCACTCCCCGTTGGCCGTTACCGGCCGCCTGCGTTTCGCCGTCGGCCACTGCGCGCTGGGTGCGCTGCTGGTGGCGCGCAGCGAGCACGGGCTGTGCGCCATCCTCTTGGGCGACGATGCCGCGGCGCTGGTGGGCGAGCTGCAGGCGCGCTTCCCGCAGGCCGAGCGGCTGGACGACGCCGCGGGCGCGGCGCTGCTGGCGCAGGTCGCCGGGTTCGTCGAGATGCCGCACCGCGGCCTCGGCCTGCCGCTGGACCTGCGCGGCACCGCCTTCCAGCAGCGCGTCTGGCAGGCCCTGCGCGAGATCCCGGCAGGCAGCACGCTCAGCTATGCCGAGCTGGCGGCGCGCATCGGCGCGCCCCGGGCGGTGCGCGCGGTGGCCGGCGCCTGTGCGGCCAATCTCCTGGCGGTGGCGATTCCCTGCCACCGCGTGCTGCGCAGCGACGGCGGCCTGTCCGGGTATCGCTGGGGCGTGGCGCGCAAGCGCGCGCTGCTGGAGCGCGAAGCCCGGGGGTGAAGGGCGAGCGGCGCCCGCGCCACAACCTTACCCGCTGCGCTTACCAGCGCGAGCTGCGGTAGTCGTAGTCGCGGTGGTAATCGCGACGGTACTCGCGGTAGGGCGGATGAGGGTGATGGTGGTGCGGATGGTGCGGCGGGCCGTAGTAGGCCGGCTGGCGATACACCGGCCGGTACTGCGGGTGCGGTGCCGCGTAGGGGCGGTACGCCGGTTCGCGGTACTCATGGTGGGCGTGGATTTCGGCAGGGTAGAAGCGGCGATCCGCGGCCTCGGCCGGGGCCTGGGCGGTCAGCGCCAGGCTGGCGAGCAGGCCGGCGACGAGGGGAAGGCGCGAAAGCATGGATGGGTCTCCTGAAGGCCGGTAGTGCCGGTCACCAGATTCGACCGCGCGGCGGCGGAAAAGTCCCCGTCGCGCAGTGTAAGACTTTGTGTCGCCGCTCCCGCTACAGCCAGCCGAGGCGCTGGGCGGCGTGGACGATCATGCCCAGGCCGACCAGGCAGACGAACACGCCGAAGGCCAGGGCCAGCAGCGGACCTTCCACGCGGTTGGCGAAGTGCGCGCCCAGCCAGGCGCCGACGAACATGGCCGCCGCCAGCAGGATGGCGGCGCGGACGTCGACGTTGCCGTGGCGGTAGTACTCGAAGGCGGCGGCCAGGCCGATGGGCGGCAACAGCACGGCGAGGGTGGTGCCGGTGGCCAGCTGCTGGGAGAAGCCGGCCAGATAGACCAGCGCTGGCACGATGAGGATGCCGCCGCCGATGCCGAACAACCCCGCGGCGATGCCGCCTGCGGTGCCGATGAGGGGAAACAGCAGCCATGCGGGCATCGCCTGCTCCAGTCGGTGGGTGAGTCGGGGCGCCGGCCCGGCGTGCGCCCGGAAACAGGCTCCGGTGGAGCGGACTGGGCAGCACCGCCGGGGCGCGGCGGTTCACCAGTGGTGCCGGTCCTGGCCTCGATGATAACCGCGCCAGTGCGGTGGGTAGTAGCGGGGCGGGTAATAGCGCGGCGAGTAGTAGTAGAGCGGCGCGGGCGCCGGCTCCGGATAGTAGTAATAGGGCGCCGGGTAATAGGGTTGCGGGTAGTAGTAGGGGCGGTACAGCGGCGGCGGGCCGATCTGGACGCTCAGCGGCGGGGCGTAGATTTCGATGCCGGGCACGCCGATGTTGATCTCGGCGTGGTGGTCGGCGCTGGCGGTTGCCGGCCCGAGCAGGAGCGCGCAGGCGAGCAGGCCGCTGGCGAGGGAGAGACGCGCGAACATGGTCGGGACTCCTCTGTGCCTGGCAAGGCCAGTCACTTGATTCGACCGCGCGGGCGGGCGGAAGTCCCGTGGCAGCGACGGACGGCGGGGGCCGCCGCCGTGGCCTCAGTGCTCGGCCTGCCAGGCGTCGATCACTTCCTGGGCGGCGCGGAAGGCGTCGATGGCCGCTGGCACGCCGGCGTACACCGCGCAGTGCAGCAGCGCCTCGCGGATCTCCTCGACGGTGCAGCCGTTGTTCAGCGCGCCGCGCACGTGGCCCTTGAGCTCCTGCGGGCATTTCAGCGCGGTGAGGGCGGCGAGGGTGATCAGGCTGCGGGTCTTGCGCGGCAGGCCTTCGCGGGTCCACACCCCGCCCCAGGCGTGGGCGTTGACGAACTCCTGCAGCGGCGCGGTGAACTCGGTGGCGTTGCCCATGGCGCGCTCGACGAAGGCGTCGCCCATCACTTCGCGGCGGACCTTGAGGCCCTGGTCGTGGTTGTCGGTCATCGGGAGGTTCCTGGTTGGGCCGGTGGGGGTTACTTGGCCAGCGGCATCTTGCGCTCGGTTTCCTCGAGGGCGGCGCGGCAGCGCTCCTCGGCGGTGTCCAGCTCCAGTTGCATCTGGCGGATGTCGAGCAGCTGCTGCTCCAGCTGCTGGCGGCGCTCGGCGATCATGTCGAGCATGATGTTGAGCTGCTTGCGGTTGCCGGTCTGCGGGTCGTACAGCTCGATCAGGGTCCGGCACTCGGCCAGCGACAGGCCGAGGCGCTTGCCGCGCAGGATCAGCTTGAGCGCCACGCGGTCCTTGGGGCTGTAGATGCGCTCCTGGCCGCGGCGGGTGGGGGCGAGCATGCCCTGTTCTTCGTAGAAGCGGATGGTGCGCGTGGTGACGTCCAGCTCCTGGGCCAGCTCGGAGATGCTGTAGGTCTGTTTGGGCTCGGGCGACATGGTCAGTTCCGGGTTCGGGGCGGCAGGACAAGGCTGCGCGCGGAAAGATTCGCCGGCGAAGGCTACACGCTTGCCGGCGTCGATGCATCGCCCGCCATGGCGGGCGCGGCGCAGCCCACGGCCTCAGAGCCTGTTCACGATCTCGCGAGCTAGAGCCAGGCCAGGCGAAATCGGTTGAGGAAGCGGAGTTTACGAGTGGTAAATGAGCATGACTCGCTCCGCTCGCCCCTCCGGGGCCGCCCTGACGGGCGTTCAGTGGCAAGCCACTGTCCGAAACCGATTTCAACGCCGCATGGCCGACGCGCAGCAGATCGTGAACAGGCTCTCAGCACGGCTCCTGATTCAGGTTGGCCAGCATCTGCGCTTGCACCCGCTGGCAGATGCGCAACTCCTCCTCGTCGATGCCCTGCAGCACCTCGCGGTTCAGCTCGCTGGCGATGGCATCGATCTGCGCGATCAGCTCGGCGGTCCCCGGCAGCAGCTCGACCCGCTTGATCCGCCGATCCTCCGCCACCGCCACCCGACGCACCAGCTGCCGGGCCTCCAGCGCATCGAGCAGGCGTGCCAGGGTCGCCCCTTCCACGCCGAGCAGATGGGCCAGCTCGGTCTGCGTCGGCGGCACGGGCTGCCAGTCCAGATACAGCAGCACCAGCCAGCGGGCCTGCGACAACCCCAGGCAGCTGAGGCGCCGGTCCAGCTCGCCGCGCCAGGTCCGCGCCAGCAGGGCAATCGAAGAGCCCAGAAGGTGATTGGTACTTGCCATGCTCAGACCTTTCGACACTTAAGAAGTCAATTATTACAAAAAAAGCTAACAATCGACTCGGCCGTCCGCCCACGGCATACGGAAGGAAACAGGCAGGACCGGCCAGACTCGACGCGCCACGGCCCAAGACAACGTCGCCCTGGAGGAAAAGGTAGTCGCTCGCCGCGCCGCTTGCCCGGCGCGCTCCCCGCACGTTAGCCGGCGGGGCGTCGCTCGCCGCTCAAACGCCCAGTTCGCTCTCCAGCGCCGCGCGCACGCAATGCAGCACGCCGGCCGGCACGCGGCCGTCGAAGCGCGCGGCGATGGCCGCCACCGGCGGCAGCTCGCCCTCGCCGTCGAGGAAGGCGTCGTGGATCTCGCCGAGCAGTTCCTCGGGCAGGTCCAGCGCCTGCTCCAGGCTCAGCTGCTGGCGGCCGATGGCCTCGGCCAGCAGGCTGTAGACGTTCTTCTCGCTGCAGTCGAGCTGGCGGGCGATCTGCGCCGGGGTCATGCCGGCGCTGGCCAGGCTGACCAGCTCGTGGCGCAGGTCGGTGACCAGCGGCGCCGCGGGCGCCTCGGGGCTGTCGGTGAGCACGTCGAGGAACGCCTGGCCGTAGCGCTCCAGCTTGCGCGCGCCGACGCCGCTGACCCGCGCCATGTCGGCCAGCGACTGCGGCTGGCTGCGCAGCATCTCCAGCAGGGTGGCGTCGGGGAAGATCACGTAGGGCGGCACGCCGTGTTCCTCGGCCAGCTTGCGCCGCAGGGTGCGCAGCGCCTCCCACAGCGGCCGTTCGTCACCGCGCACCAGCTGGCTGGCCTGGCTCGGCCCGCCGCTCGAACGCTGGGCGCGCTGCGGCTTGAGGTCGCGGCGCAGCTCCAGGCTCACCTCGCCGCGCAGCAGCGGCCGGCACGCATCGGTCAGACGCAGGCCACCGAAGCCGTCGATATCGACATCGGCCAGCCCGCGCGCCACCAGCTGGCGGAACAGCGTGCGCCAGTCGGCCTCGGCCAGGTGCTTGCCCTTGCCGAACACCGCCAGCTGCTGGTGGCCGAACGAGCGCACCTTGTCGGTCTCGCGGCCGAGCAGGATGTCGGCCAGGTGGCCGACGCCGTAGCGCTGGCCGCTGCGGTAGATCGCCGACAGCGCCAGGCGCGCCGCCTCGGTGGCGTCCCAGGTTTCCACGCCGTCCACGCAGTTGTCGCAGTGACCGCAAGGCTGCGGCAGGTCCTCGTCGAAGTAGGCCAGCAGCGCCTGGCGGCGGCAGCGCGATTCCTCGCACAGCGCCAGCATGGCTTCCAGCTTGTGGCGCTCGACGCGCTTGTGCTGCTCGTCGCCTTCGGAGTTCTGCAGCATCTGGCGCAGGAACAGCACGTCCTGCAGGCCGTAGGCCATCCACACCTCGGAGGGCAGGCCGTCGCGGCCGGCGCGGCCGGTCTCCTGGTAGTAGGCCTCCAGCGACTTGGGCAGGTCGAGGTGGGCGACGAAGCGCACGTTGGGCTTGTCGATGCCCATGCCGAAGGCGATGGTCGCCACCATGATCAGCCCTTCCTCGTTGATGAAGCGCTTCTGGTTGTGCGCGCGCAACTCGCTGGGCAGCCCGGCGTGGTACGGCAGCGCCGGGTAGCCCTGCTCGCTGAGGAAAGTGGCCACTTCCTCCACCTTCTTGCGCGACATGCAGTAGACGATACCGGCGTCGCCGCGACGCCCGGCGAGGAACTGCTGCAGCTGCTTGCGCGGCTGATCCTTGGGCACGATGCGGTAGAAGATGTTCGGCCGGTCGAAGCTGGACAGGAAGCGCTCGGCGCTCTCCAGGTGCAGGCGCTGGGCGATCTCCTCGCGGGTGCGCTTGTCCGCCGTGGCGGTCAGGGCGATGCGCGGCACGTTGGGGAACAGCTCGGCGAGCTGGCCGAGCTGCAGGTACTCGGGGCGGAAGTCGTGGCCCCACTGCGACACGCAGTGCGCCTCGTCGATGGCGAACAGGGCGATCGGCAGGCGCTGCAGGAAGGCCAGCATGCGCGGCTGCACCAGGCGCTCGGGGGCCAGGTAGAGCAGCTTGATCTCGCCGCGGCGCAGACGCTCGGCGATCTCGCGCTGCTCGTCCGGGGTCTGTGTCGAGTTGAGCGCCACCGCCGCCACGCCCAGCTCGTCGAGGGTGGCGACCTGGTCGTCCATCAGCGCGATCAGCGGCGAGACCACCACGGCCACGCCGTCGCGCAGCAGCGCCGGCACCTGGTAGCACAGCGACTTGCCGCCGCCGGTGGGCATCAGCACCAGGGCATCGCCGCCCTCGCTCACGCGCTGGATGATCCGCGCCTGGTGGCCGCGGAAGGCGTCGTAACCGAACACGTCTTTGAGAGTGCGCAGGGCGGAATCGAGCATGGGGCCTCCGGATGAAGCCGCGCATTATACGCCAGGCACCGCCGCCGGCCGTGCACCGTTCGCCTAGCGGCCCCCTGCCGCCTCGTCTACAATCCGGTTCGCATACGTCCTGAGGTAGTGTCCCGATGTCCTTCGCCGAGCAACTGTCCCGCCTGCAAGCCTTTCTCGATGCCGATGACCTGCATGAGGAAGCCTTGGACTACGTGGCCGCACACGGTTACCTGACTGCCCTGTCCATCTGCCCCGAACAGGTACCCGATCGCGAGTGGATCGATGCCCTGTTCGCCGAGCCGCCGCATTACCGCAGCGACGACGAGAAGGCCGACATCGAGGACGCCCTGGTCAAGCTCAAGGCGCACATCGGCCGCCAGCTGGCCAGCGACGAGGACATGGAGCTGCCCTGCGACCTGGACCTCGGCGACGAGCCTGACGATTCCGACCTGCGCGGCTGGTGCATCGGCTTCATGGAAGGCGTGTTCCTGCGCGAGGGCGTGTGGTTCGAGGACGCCGAGGACGAGGTCAGCGAGCTGCTGCTGCCGATCATGGTCGGTTCCGGCCTGTTCGACGAACAACCGGAGTTCGAGGAGATCGCCCGCGACCGCGAGCTGGTCGACGACATGATCGAGCAGATCCCCGAGCTGCTCACCGCGCTGTTCCTGCTCTGCCAGGCGCCCGAGGAAAAGCCGGCGCTGCTCAAGCCCCGCCACTGAGGCGCGCCGCATGGCGCCCGAACCCGGACAGCTCCGCCACGCCTGGCTGCGCCCGCTGCTGCTGGGCGCCGGCTGGCTGAGCGTGGCGCTCGGGGTGATCGGCATCTTCCTGCCGGTGCTGCCGACCACCCCCTTCCTGCTGCTGGCCGCCGCCTGCTTCGCGCGCAGCTCGCCGCGCATCTACGCCTGGCTGGTCACCCACCCGCGCCTCGGCCCGTGGATCCGCGACTACCTCGACGGCGCGGGCATCCCGCTCAAGGCCAAGTTCTACAGCATCGGCCTGATGTGGCCGAGCATCCTGCTGTCCTGCTATCTGGTCCCCCACCCCTACGCCCGCCTGTTCATGCTGACCAGCGCCGTGCTGGTCACCTTCTACATCGTCCGCCAGAAAACCCTGGTGCGCCGCTGACGCCTGGCCGGACGGCAAGCGCCGCCGATTGTGCCTAGACTCAACGGGAGTGCGACGAGGGGTGGCGATGGAGCGGCGGCAAGGGACAACCCCGGGGCAGTCGATGGGCTGGCGATGCCTCGCCGCCGCATGCCTGCTCGCCATCCTGCCGCTGACCCTCGACGCCGCCTCACCGGGCTGGGACTTCGCCCGGATCATCCGCCTGGCCGAACAGCACTACGGCGCCCTCGGCGCCGGCAAGAGCCGCCTGCAAGCCTGGGCCGCGCTGCTCGGACAGAGTGCCGAGCTGGACGAGTCGGACAAGCTGCGCACGGTCAACGCCTTCTTCAACCGCTCGCTGACCTTCCTCGACGACCTGCGCGTCTGGCAGCAGGCCGACTACTGGGCCACCCCGGTCGAGGCGCTGGTCAAGGGCGCCGGCGACTGCGAGGACTACGCCATCGCCAAGTACCTGACCCTGCGCCAGCTCGGGGTGCCCAGCGCCAGGCTGCGCATCACCTACGTCAAGGCGCTGGAACTGAACCAGGCGCACATGGTGCTGGCCTGGTACGCCACGCCGACCAGCGATCCGCTGGTGCTGGACAACCTGACCCCGGAAATCCGCCCCGCCTCGCAACGCCGCGACCTGCTGCCGGTATACGCCTTCAACGCCGAAGGCCTCTGGCTGCCCGGCCCCGGCGGCGGCAAACGCACCGGCGACAGCAAGAACCTGTCGCGCTGGCAAGACCTGCTGAAAAAGATGCGCAACGAAGGATTTGTCCTGAACGAAGGCTAGGAGGCTCCATGTCACTGTTGAAGCAGCTGTTTCTCGCCATCTGCCTGTTCCTGCTGGTGGCCTTCACCGGCAGCTTCGTCACCAGCCTGGAAAGCTCGCGGGCGCAGCTGATCAGTCAGTTGCGCTCGCACGCCCAGGACGCCGCCACCGCCCTGGGCCTGTCGCTGACGCCGCACATCGACGATCCGGCGATGGTCGAGCTGCTGGTCAGCTCGATCTTCGACAGCGGCTACTACGCCAGCATCCAGGTGCTGCGCGTCGGCGACGACAGCGTGCTGGCCGAACGGCAGATGAGCCCGGACACCGGCAAGGCTCCGGCCTGGTTCGCCCGCCTGGTCAACCTGCGCCCCGAAGGCGGCGAGGCGCTGGTCATGCGCGGCTGGGAACAGGCGGCGCGGGTCGAGGTGGTCAGCCACCCACAGTTCGCCCTCGCCCGCCTGTGGGACAGCGCGCTGGGCAGCCTGGCCTGGCTGCTGCTCTGCGGCCTGCTCAGTGCGGTGCTCGGCGGCTGGCTGCTGCGCGTGCAGCTGCGCCCGCTGGACGACATGGCGCGCCAGGCCCAGGCCATCAGCCGCCGCGAATTCCTCAGCCTGCCGAAGCTGCCGCGCACCCCGGAGCTGCGCCGGGTGGTGCTGGCGATGAACCAGATGGTCGACAAGCTGCGCGGGCTGTTCGCCGAAGAGGCCGCACGCAGCGAGAAACTGCGCCGCGAAGCCTACCAGGACGGCCTCACCGGCCTGGCCAACCGTCGCCTGTTCGACATGCGCCTGAGCGCCCAGCTGGAGGCCAGCGAGCAGAACGCCGCCGGCTACCTGCTGCTGCTGCGCATCAACGATCTCGCCGGCCTCAACCAGCGCCTGGGTGCCCCGCGTTGCGACGCGCTGATCCGCGACGTCGGCGAACTGCTGCAGCGGCTGGGCGAGCGCCAGCGCCAGACCGGCTGGCTCGCCGCGCGCAGCCGCGGCGGCGAGTTCGCCCTGCTCGCTCCCGGCCTGACCGCCGGCGAGGCCGAGGCGCTTGCCGGCGAACTCAGCGCGGAACTGGAGAACCTGCGCAGCACCGGGGCCAGCGACTGCTCGCCGGTGGCCTGCATCGGCCTGTGCGCCTTCCACCCCGGGGAAACCGTCGCCATGGTCCTGGCCCGCGCCGACCAGGCACTGGCCCAGGCCCAGGACCGCCCCGACAAACCTTGGGCGCGCCTGGACGACTATCAACCGGGCAGCCGCTTCGACCTGCACGACTGGAGCCTGTGGCTGGACGAAGCCCTCAGCCAGAGCAAGCTGCAGCTCTACTTCCAGCCGGTGGTGAGCAACAGCGGGAACCCCACGCTGCTGCACCACAAGGTGCTGGCGCGCCTGCTCGACCCGCAGGGCCAGGCCATCCCCGCCGGCCTGTTCCTGCCGTGGATCGCCCGCCTCGGCTGGACCGACCGGCTCGACCAACTAATGCTCGAACATACCCTGGCGCATATCCGCCGCTACCGCCAGCCACTGGCCCTGAGCCTGTCGGCGGCAACCCTGCAAGACCCGGTCAACCTCGCCCTGCTGCTGCACACGCTGCGCGAGCAGCCACAGGCGGCCGAGCAACTGACCCTGGAGCTGGACGAGCGCAGCCTGCCAGCGGCCGAACACCTACAGTCGCTGTGCCAGTCGCTGCGCGAAACCGGCTATCGCCTCGGCCTGCAGCACTTCGGTGGGCGCTTCAGTCTGATCGGCAATCTCACCCACCTGGGCCTGGCCTACCTGAAGATCGACGGCAGCTACATTCGCGGGCTGGACAAGGAAGCGGACAAGCGGGTGTTCATCGAGGCCATCCAGCGCACCACCCACAACATCGACCTGCCGCTGATCGCCGAGATGGTCGAGCACGAAGGCGAGGCGCAGGCGCTGCGCGAGCTGGGCGTGCACGGGCTGATGGGCCGTCTGGTCGGCGTCCCGGCCCCCTGGGCCACAAGAGTGATCCCCGAGGCAGGCGTTTGCCTCAGATGAGGTGCTGGTCGTCCTCATTGCCCAGCAACCCGCCCAGGCCGGCCAGGCCGGCGCGCGTCTCGGCGCGCTGCTGCAGCTTGCGCTGCGCCGCCTCGGGCAGGTCGGTGTAGCGGATCACTCCGCGCGCGACCAGCACGTC
>DASQBU010000276.1:0-7316 GCA_035635035.1 Pseudomonas sp. | reverse complement strand
GCGGCGGCGTCGAGGCGCGGGTGTGCCTGCCGCTGGGCCTGCTGCTGCCGCGCGACGCCAGTTGAGTGCCGTGTGGCGGCGGCAGCAAAGCGTGGCGCGGTGATCCCGACTAACCCACCGGCTCGCCGGGATGCAGACGCGCGCGGGTCTCCGCGAGTAGCCCGGCCAGTGCGGGGTCGTTCGGCCGTTGGCCGAGCAGGCTGTGCGCGGCGCGCAGGATCAGCGGTGGACTGTCCTGCTGGCTGGCCGTGTCCAGGGCCTGCTCCAGGCAGGCGATGCCGCTGGCGCGGGTTTCCCCGTCGCGGCACAGCCATTCGCCCTTGATGCGCAGCAGTTCGGCCACCGGGTAGTGGCCGGCGTACTGGCGGGCCGTCGCCAGTCCACGCTCGACGGCGGCCAGTCCGCTGTCGCGCAGCCCGGCATGCCAGGCCGCATCGGCGATGATCGCCTGGAAGAAGATGTCGCTGCCGCCCATGACCTGGCCGACTGCCGCGCTGCTCTCGAGCATCGAGACGATGGCGTCGGCCTGACCGCGCCTGGCCTGCGCCCAGCCGAGCAGGGTGGCGCAGGCCATCTTCCACAGGGCGATATCGTGCTTGCGGGCAATCTCCAGTCCCTCCCGGGCGCACTGCTCGGTGTAGTCGGCATCCTCAGCGGCCTGGCCGAACAGCGCGGCAAGCGACAGCGTCTGGCAATGCACGTAGGCCGAGTCCAGCCGATGCGCGCGCTGCAGCGCCTGCGCGCTGGCCTCGCGGGCCTCCGGCTCCCGCCCGCAGAACCACAGCGCCAGAGCCAGGAACGAGAGGCTGTTGGCGCGTGCGTCCTCGCCCAGGTGCAAGGCCGTGCCGGGCGGCGGGAGGGGCAGTTCGCTGGCGCGCTCCAGGCAGGCCCGTGCTTCGTGGAAGCGCCCCATGGTGAACAGGCTGTTGCCCAGTGCGTAATAGCCCTGGCCGAGCAGCTCGCTGTCGCTGGCCTGTTGCGCCAGGCGGATCAGCCGGCGGGCGATCAGCTCGCTCTGCAGGAAGCCTCTCCAGGAGCTGGAGCCGAGCCAGAGTCCCCAGTAGACAGGGAACAGCCGCGCATCGTCGCCCAGCGGCTCGGCCAGCTGCAGGGCCCGGTCGAAGTTGTCGCGGCAGCTCTGTGCGCCGTTGCCGTGCAGGATGGCCAGGGGTGTGCCCATGGCCATGCGCAGCTGCAGTTCCTCAAGCGCATCGGCACCCTCGTCGAGCAATGCCAGGGCGTGCCGGTAGTGCTCCAGTGCCTCATGGTAGGCAGAGCGCAGTACGGCCAGGCGGCCGGCGGCCAGCAGGTAGCCGCGCGCCGCCGGTACTTGCCCGGCCCGCTCGCTGTGCCAGGCCAGGCGGTCCGGCTCCTCGCTGGCCAGCGTCGGTTGCAGGCGCAGCAGGCTGGCGAGGATGCGGCCATGGGCCCATTGCCGGCGGCTGCGTGGCATCGACTGGTAGGCCGCTTCGCGGAGCAGTACGTGGCGAAAGGCCAGCTCCCGTTCCGTGCCGGGCACCAGCAGCCGCTGCTGGCGCAGGGTGTGCAACAGCGGCTCGAGCTGCCGAGGTTCGAGTTCCGCGGCCTCGGCCAGCAGGGCCGGGCTGAAGTCGCTGTCGAAGGCCGCCGCCAGTTGTGCCAGCGGCTTGGCCTGGGCGAGGCTGTCGATGTGCGCCATCAGCAGATCCTGCAGGCTGAGCGGCAGCGTCAGCGGCGCCTGCGCCGCGCGGTCGGAAGCGATCAGGTTGCGGGTCATTTCCTCGATGAACAACGGCACCCCGGCGCAGGCGCGGGCGACCTGGCGGATCGTGGTGGCGGGTAGCCCCTCCGGGCCGCTGAGGCGGCCCACCAGCGTGCTGCTGGCATCCTCGGAGAGCGCCGGCAGGTGGAGGTGCTCGGCCTTGCCAGGGACCTCCCAGCTCGGGTTGAGGGTCTCTCGGCTGGCGATCAGCAGCAGGCGGCCGGGCAGCGGCTGCTGGATCAGCCGGCCGAGCAGTTCGCGAGTCGAGGGATCGGCCCAGTGGGCGTCGTCGATGCAGATGACCCCGCCGGGCGGTACCTGGCTGCACAGCAGGGACAGCAGTCGCGTGCAGATGTCCGGGGCCAGTGCCGGGGTGCGCCGCGTGGTCTCGAGCAGTTCGTGGAGACTGGCCAGCGCTTCGCGCCCCGCGGCATCCTCCGGGGTTGGCAGGCGTTGCAGCCAGTGCAGAAACGGGTGCAGTGGCGTGCCCGCCGACTCCAGGCGGCAGACCAGCTCGACCCCCGGCAGAGCGTGCTGCCGGGTGAAGAACTGCAGGACCGTCGACTTGCCGATCCCGGCCTCGCCACTGACCAGCACGCTGAGGCCCCCACCGTCGCGAGCGCGCTGCCAGAGTGCCTGCAAGGCCTGCAGGATGTCGTCGCGGCCGACCGGTGCCTCGTTTCTGGACGGAACCCGTTGTCCGCGTTGGGCGCCGATCAGCCAGACCGGCAACCTTTGGGCGCTGCCCGGCAGCCGGAGCGGGGCAAGGGGTGTCATCTCGAACGGCTCGCGTGGCAGTTGCTCGACGGTCGCCTGGGAGGCCAGCAGTTGGTCGGGTAGGGCGCTGTCGGCCAGTCTCAGCGCCAGGCGCGACAGGCGTCCGCCGGCGTCGGGCACGTCGCTGTCGGGCAGGCTCAGGGCCAGCCCGCTGTGCAGGGCGCAGACTGCCGATAGTGGTGCGGCGACCGTGGCGAGGCAGTCGAGGGCCGCGCCCACCGCGCGCAGGGCCGCGTTCTCCATGGCCCGGGGGTAGCCGAAGAAGGCCAGCAGGTCGTCGCTGGCCGAGCGATAGACCCGTGCCCCCGCTTCGTTGAGCAGCTGCAGGCAGCGGTCGATCGGTTCCTGCAGCGCCAGCAAGTCGTCGGGCTCGCCACTGTCCGGCCCCTGCAGCCGGCAGCAGAGGACCGTCATCCCGCGCTGTTCGGGGGCCGGGGCGAGCGGCGTGGCGTTCAGCAGGGCCAGGGTCTCGGCGCAGGGCTCGGCGTCCAGTTCGCTGGCCAGGGCGCTGCGGCACTGGGCGAGGACGTTCTGTGCCTCGCCGTGATGGCCGTAGCCGACCAGCAGGCCGATCAGCTGTTGCCACGCCCGTTCGTTCCAGGGCTCCTCGCGGGTCAGCCGGCGGCTGTAGCTCAGTGCCCGCTGCTGATCGCCGTGCGCAGCGAAACCGTCGGCCAGGCGCTGATAGAGCTGCAGGGCGGCCTGTCGGTAGCGCTCGCGGCAGTCCTGCACCCAGCGGTCGCAGGCCTCGTCGGTGGTCGTCTGGATCCCTTCGAGAAAGCTGCCGCGATACAGCTCGGCGGTGGCCTCCAGCCATTCCAGAAGCCCCAGGCTGTCGGTTTGCGCTGCCCCCCTATCGCTGGCGAGACGCTCGGTAAAGGCCAGGGCGTCCACCCATAAGGTACCAGCGGCATGCAGGCAGACATGGTCGCGCCCGCTCTCCAATGCCTCGGCGAAGATCTCGCGCAGCTCGAACAGGCTGCGCTTGAGTTTGCGACGTCCGGCGGTGGCCTCCTCCTCCGGCCACAGCCATTCGGCCAGCCAGTCGCGGGTATAGCGCTGGCCGGGGTGCAGGGTCAGCCAGGCGAGGAGGATGCGGGACTTCTGGTACTTCAGGGTGCGGGTGTTGGCACCGTGCTCGATATAAGGGGAGCACAGCAGATAAACACGAACAGCTTTCGAGTCTTCCATGACAGTGCCTTTTTGTGTGGGATAGGCGGTGGTGAGCGCAGAGGAAGCCGGGCATGCAGCCCCTGTTGGGCGCATCCAAGAGCCTGTTCAAAGTCTCGCTGAGACATCTAGGGGTGCCCCGATGTGAGTGACCTCAGGTCCGGCAGAGCGCATGGCGGTGGAACAGGCGAGCCACCAACCGACAGGTGTTGGGGCAGAGCCTGCGCGAGTAATCCGGTACTGAATATCTCACCCTGCTAATTAGCAGGGTATGGTCGTTCGTTTCCCTTCAATAAAATCCACGCCCCAAATAATCCCCGCCCGTTGCTGGCAAGGCGCTTCGGCGCTCGAGACCGTAGGAACTCGCAGATTATCCACGGAATTGGCATGGGAACGCTTGGGGAACGCGCAATAGATATAAATCTGCGACAGATAATGCAGCACTGGCGACTTTTGCCGTAAGCGTCCGCGAACCGTGCCCCGACGGCTTGCGGGGCGGGCTGCGAAACCGTGCGTTGGCGGAGTGTTTGAGATGAAAGGGATTCTTCTGGCCGAGCGACAGTGGCCAGGCCGAACGGCTGAGTGGGTGGCGAGTGTGTCCATATCTGCCGGAACGGACGAATGGCCTGCGGGAAGCAACTGGCCGATGCGCATGCACGCGTGCATGGCCGGGCCGGACCAGTGGGCTGCTGTATCCCCTGCGCTCGATCCATGCCGCCCCCGTCCGAGAGTAGTCGCCACCCGGCATTTCTGCCGGTGGTCCGCCCATATCCTGCAGGTAACCCGCATGCCGCGCTCGATCCTCCCGGCGTTTGCCGCCTGCTGCCTGCTCACTGCCGGCATGGCACAGGCCGAGCCTGCCCTGCCGGCCGACCCGCTCCTCGATGTTGCGCCGAGCGCAGTCGTGACCGGGAACCAGGCGCGCGGCGTGCTGCGTGCCCGTGACCAGGCCGTACTGTCCAGCGAACTGGCCGGGCGCATCTTGGAAATGCCGTTCGCCGAAGGGCAGGGCTTCGCCAAGGGTGATGTGCTGGTGCGCTTCGACTGCAGTGCCTACCAGGCCCAGCTGCGCGCCGCCGAGGCTACAACCCGTGCCGCCGCCGAGGGGTTGGTGCACAACCGACAACTGGCGGCGCTCAATTCGGTCGGCCGCTTCGAGGTGGCGCTGGCCGAGGCGAAGCATGCCGAGGCCGAGGCCCAGGCGCAGGTCTACCAGGTGCAGGTACGGCGCTGCACCCTGAACGCGCCCTTCGACGGTCGGGTGGTGACCCGCAAGGTGCAGCGCCACGAGAGCGTGGCGGCCGGAGCACCGCTGCTGGAGGTGGTGGACAACCGCAGCCTGGAGATCCACCTGCTGATTCCCTCGCGCTGGCTGGGCAAGCTCAAGGCCGGCGAGGTCTTCACCTTCACGCCCGACGAGACCGGCCAGCCGCTGCGCGCCGAGGTCAAGCGCCTCGGCGCGCGGATCGACGAAGGCAGCCAGATGCTGCTGCTGATCGGCGACCTGCCGACCGATGCCCAGGGCCTGCTGGCCGGGATGAGCGGCACCGCCCGCTTCGCGGAGGCGCAATGAGCGCACCGGCCGCCTCCCAGGCCGAGCAGGTCTTCGCCCAGTTTCTCCTCCTCGAACGCCAGGCCCGTGCGGCGGGCGATCTCGACCGGCTGGCCTATGCGCTGGTCAACGACGGCCAGGGGCTGTTCGGCTTCCGCCATGCCGCGCTGCTGATCGCCGGCAAGGTGCGCGCCCTCACCGGGATCAGCCAGGTCGAACCCCACGCGCCCTTCGTCGCGTTCGTCGAGCGCGCGGTGGCCCAGCTGCATCGCCAGGAACGCCTGGCGGTCGCCCAGCCGGTGGCGGCCGCCTGGCTGGACGGCCAGGCGCAGGCCGACTGGCAGGCGCTGTCCGCCGCCCACGCCTTCTGGCTGCCACTGTGCGACCGGCGCGGCGCGCCGTTCGGCGGTCTCTGGCTGGCCCGCGAGCGGCCGTGGAACGAGGCCGAGCAGGCTCTGCTGGCCGAACTCGGCGACGCTTACGCCCATGCCTGGCTGGCCCTGCAGCCGCGCCGGCCGTGGCGCTTGCGCTGGCCGCGGCGGCGGGTGCTGGCGCTGGCCACGGCATTGGCGCTGGGGCTGCTGCTGCCGGTGCGCCAGTCGGTGCTGGCGCCGGCCGAGGTGGTGCCGCTCGGCGGACGGGTGGTGGCGGCGCCGCTGGACGGGGTGGTCGCCGAGTTCCTGGTCAAGCCCAACCAAGCGGTCCAGGCCGGCGAGCTGCTGGTGCGTTTCGATGCCACCACGCTCAAGGCCCAGGCCGACGTCGCCGAGCGCGCCCTCGGGGTGGCCGAGGCCGAACTGAAGGCCAGCGCCCAGCGTGCCTTCGCCGACGCCGAGTCCAGCGCGCGCCTCGATCTGCTCGCGGCGCAGGTCGAGCAGAAGCGCGCCGAGCGCGACTATGCCCGCGAGCTGCTGGCGCGCAGCGAGGTGCGCGCCGAGCGCGCCGGCATCGCGGTGTTCGCCGATGCCGAGTCGTGGACCGGCAAGCCGGTGCATACCGGCGAGCGGCTGCTGGAGCTGGCCGACCCGGCGCAGGCCGAGCTGCGCATCGAGCTGCCGGTGGGCGATGCGATTGCCCTGGCGCCGGGCGCCGAGGTCGCCCTGTTCCTCGACAGCGATCCGCTGCATCGCCACGACGCCCGCCTCGAGCGCCAGGCCTACGAGGCGCAGGGCACGGCGGCGGGGCAACTGGTCTACCGGCTGGATGCCGCCTTCGCCGCCGCGCCGCCGCGCATCGGCCTGCGCGGCACGGCCAAGCTGTACGGCGAGCGCGTGTCGCTGGCGCTGTTCCTGCTGCGCCGGCCGCTGGCCGCGCTGCGCCAGCGGGTGGGTCTGTAATGCGCTTGCCACCATTGCGCGCCGACCTGCAGCTGTCGCCGGCGGCGCCGGGTGCCGACGGCACGCCGCAGTGGACCCTGGCCGACCCCCTGCGCGGGCGCTATTTCAAGCTGGCGAGCGACGCCATCCGTCTGCTGCGCCACTGGGCGCGTGGCGAGGCGGAGGCAGTACTGGCCGCTGCCAATGCCGAGCCGGGTGTCACGCTGGGCGTGGACGAGCTGGAGGAGCTGCTGCGCTTCCTGCGCGGCCAAGACCTGATCGCCGCGCTGGATGCCGAGCAGCGTGCCAGCTACGTGGCGAAGGCCGCCAGCCGGCGCCGCAGTCTGTGGCAGCAGGCGTTGCACCAGTACCTGTTCTTCCGCATTCCGCTGTGGCGCCCCGATCCGTTCCTCAACCGCACCTGGCCCTGGCTGGAGCGCCACGGGCCGCGCCTGCTGCGCGTCGGCCTGCCGCTGGTGCTGGGACTCGGTCTGCTGCTGGTGGCGCGCGACTGGGAGCGCTTCCTCGCCAGCTTCCCGTTCCTGTTCAGCCTGGGCGGCATGCTGGCCTTCGGCGCCGCGCTGTTGTTCGCCAAGCTCTGCCACGAGTTCGGCCACGCCTATATGGCCAAGCGCGCCGGCTGCCGGGTGCAGAGCATGGGCCTGGCGTTCATGGTGCTGGTGCCGCTGTTCTATACCGACGTCAGCGATGCCTGGCGGGTCAACGACCGCCGCTCGCGGCTGCTGATCGGCGCCGGCGG
>DASQBU010000275.1:0-1803 GCA_035635035.1 Pseudomonas sp. | reverse complement strand
GGCATGCCCAGCACGTCGCACAGGCGGCTGAGGGTGTCGAGGCTGGTGGAGACCTGGGCGTTCTCGATCTTGCTGAGCATGCCCTGGCTGATGCCGGCGATGCGCGCGACGTCGGCGATCTTCAGTTCCTGGGCCAGGCGCTGGCGCTTGAGCTGCATGCCGAGGTACTGCTCGAGCTTGAGACGGGGTTGGTCGTCGTCGGTGTTTTTCATGCCGGCCTGCACTCTTTCAGTTCGAGAATATAAATTTCGCACCATGAATGCTCAGGGCCGGCAGCCCGTACGCCGCTCCCGGTGCGTCGATTTCCCGGTATGAAAGCATTTTTCCCATATAGATAGAAGGATTGCGGCCCTCGGCGGGCTTCGCGCGTGATCCGGCTCGGGTTGGCAAGCTGTTTGCATTTCTCTTGGTGAAAGTAAATTTCCCTTGCGGAATAAGCAGTCTGCGACCGAGGAGCCCACTGCCCATGTTGCCCAGCGAAACCCAGCGAATCATCGACCAGCACGGCATCAAGTACGTGCTGGCGCAGTTTGTCGACATCCATGGCGCCGCCAAGACCAAGTCGGTGCCGGTCTGCGGTCTGCAGGCGGTGGCCGAGGGCGGCGCCGGCTTTGCCGGCTTCGCCATCAGCGGCATGGGCATGCAGCCGCACGGCCCGGACTTCATGGCGGTGGGCGACCTGGCCACCCTGACCCCGGTGCCCTGGCAGCCGGGCTACGGCCGGGTGCTGTGCATCGGCCACGTCGACGGCCAGCCGTGGCCCTACGACAGCCGCTACGTGCTGCAGCAGCAGGTGCAGCGCCTGAGCGACAAGGGCTGGACCCTGAACACCGGCCTGGAGCCGGAGTTCAGCCTGTTCCGCCGCGACGCGGCCGGCACCCTGCAACTGGTCGACGCCTCCGACAACCTCGACAAGCCCTGCTACGACTACAAGGGCCTGTCGCGCTCCCGCGAATTCCTGGAAAGGCTGACCGAGGCGCTGCAGCCGGTCGGCTTCGAGATCTACCAGATCGACCACGAGGACGCCAACGGCCAGTTCGAGATCAACTACACCTACAGCGACGCCATGACCTCGGCGGACCGCTTCACCTTCTTCCGCATGGCCGCCGGCGAGATCGCCAACGAGCTGGGCATGATCTGCTCGTTCATGCCCAAGCCGGACCCCAAGCGCGCCGGCAACGGCATGCACTTCCACCTGTCGATCAGCAGCGCCACCAGCAAGAACCTGTTCTTTGATGCCAGCGACCCGAGCGGCATGGGCCTGTCGAAGCTGGCCTACCACTTCATGGCCGGCCTGCTGGCCCACGGTCCGGCGCTGTGCGCCTTCGCCGCGCCGACGGTGAACTCCTACAAGCGCCTGGTGGTGGGCCGCTCGCTGTCCGGCGCGACCTGGGCGCCGGCGTTCATCACCTACGGCGCCAACAACCGCTCGGCGATGGTGCGCATCCCCTACGGGCGCATCGAGTTCCGCCTGCCGGACGCCGGCTGCAACCCCTACCTGGTGAGCGCCGCGATCATCGCCGCCGGCCTCGACGGCATCGACCGCCAGCTCGAGCCGGGCGCGGTGTGCAACGAGAACCTCTACACGCTGAGCCTGGAAGAGATCGCCGCGCGCGGCATCGCCACCCTGCCGCAGAGCCTCAAGGAAGCCTGCGACGCGCTGGAGGCCGACCCGCTGTTCCGCGAGGTGCTCGGCGCCGAGATCGTCGGCGAATTCCTCAAGTACAAGCGCATGGAGTGGGTGGAGTACAGCCGCCACGTCTCCGACTGGGAAATCCAGCGCTACACCGAATTTTTCTGATG
>DASQBU010000274.1:0-4461 GCA_035635035.1 Pseudomonas sp. | reverse complement strand
GGGTGCGTTCATGGCGGCCTCGCTGCAGCGCAATCTCGATGGGTTTTGACTCTAGCCGGCCCTTCTTATATTTAAAAATAATCAAATTTGATTTGTATATTCCTTTTTGTGTTTGAGGGGATGGGCTGCGTGCCGCGCCGCTGGCGAAAACCCGGCAGAACGCCGCCGGCGGTGCGCAAAATCCAACAGTTGGCGGCGAAACAACGGGCAAATGTGCCGAAATGGCGGCTATTCCGGGGTTGGCACGCTTGCTGCACTTTCCCTGGCAACGCCGCTGCGGGCGGCATAGCGAATGACCCGACGGACAGGGAGCCCCAATGAGCCAACGCCAACTGAGCCTGAATGCCTTCCTGATGGCCACCGGTCATCACATCGCGGCCTGGCGCCATCCGGACGTGCCGCTGGGCGCCGAGGTGGATTTCAAGGAGTACGTGCGCGTCGCCCGGCTCGCCGAAGCCGCCAAGTTCGACGCGGTGTTCGTCGCCGACGGCGTCGCCGTCAACCTGGAAAGCGCCGGCAGCCCCGAGGTCGCCGCGCGCACCGCGCGCGCCTCCTACCTGGAGCCCTTCACCCTGCTGTCGGCGCTGGCGGCGGTGACCGAGCGCATCGGCCTGATCGGCACGGTCAGCACCAGCTTCAACGAGCCCTACCACCTGGCGCGCAAGTTCGCCTCGCTGGACTGGATCTCCGGCGGCCGCGCCGGCTGGAACCAGGTCACCTCCAACACCCTCGCCGAGGCGCGCAACTTCAACCGCGACGAGCACCTGGAGCACGCCCTGCGCTACGAGCGGGCCGGCGAGTTCCTCGACGTGGTCAAGGGCCTGTGGGACAGCTGGGAGGACGACGCCTTCGTCCGCGACCAGGCCAGCGGCCAGTTCTTCGACCCGGCCAAGCTGCACGTGCTGGATCACCGGGGCAAGCACTTCCAGGTCAAGGGCCCGCTGAACGTGGCGCGCCCGCCGCAGGGCTACCCGGTGCTGGTGCAGGCCGGCTCCTCGGAGGCCGGCAAGGAGATCGCCGCGCGCAGCGCCGAGGCGATCTTCACCGCCCACCAGAGCCTGGAAAGCGCCCAGGCCTTCTATGCCGACGTGAAGGGCCGCCTGGCCAAGTACGGGCGCAGTGCCGACGAGCTGAAGATCCTCCCCGGCATCCTCGCCATCGTCGGCCGCACGGAGGCCGAGGCGCAGGCCAAGTACCAGCAGCTGCAGGAGCTGATCCACCCGCAGGTCGGCCTGTCGCTGCTGTCCGGCATGCTCGGCGCCGACCTGTCCGCCTACGACCCCGACGGCCCGGTGCCGCAGGACCTGCCGGAAACCAACGGCGGCAAGAGCCGCCAGGCGCTGCTGCTCGACCTCGCCGCGCGCGAGAACCTGAGCATCCGCGAGCTGTACCTGCGCATCGCCGGCGCCCGCGGCCACTGGACGGTGGTGGGCACCCCGGTGCAGATCGCCGACCAGATCCAGCAGTGGTTCGAGAACGGCGCCGCCGACGGCTTCAACGTCATGCCGCCGTGGTTGCCGGGCGGCCTGGAGGACTTCATCGAGCTGGTGGTGCCGGAGCTGCGCCGCCGCGGCCTGTTCCGCGAGGAGTACCGCGGGCGCACCCTGCGCGAGCACTTCGGCCTCGACCGCCCGGACAACCAGTACGTGCTGCCGGTCGAGCGGCGCGCCGCCGGCTGAGCCCGGCACCTCACCCTTACCGATGCTGCGCGGCGGGGCTGCGCAGCCGGCCCAACAAGATCGGCGGCATCACCGCCAGGGAGAACCGACATGAGCCTGAACATCCAACCCATCACCGGCCGCATCGGCGCCACCGTCAGCGGCGTGCGCGTGACCGACCTGTCCGACGCGCAGTTCGCCGAGCTGCAGCAGGCGCTGCTCAAGCACAAGGCGCTGTTCTTCCCCGACCAGCACCTCAGCGACGCCGAGCAGGAAGCCTTCGCCAGCCGCTTCGGCGACCTGGTGGTGCACCCGACCACGCCGTCGGAGGCGAACACCGCCGGCATCCTCGAGGTGGACTCCGAGCGCTCGCGCGCCAACTCCTGGCACACCGACATCAGCTTCGTGGTCGACTATCCGAAGATCACCTTCCTGCGCGGCGAGGTGATCCCCGAGTTCGGCGGCGACACCGTGTTCGCCAACACCGTCAGCGCCTACGAGGCGCTGCCCGAGCCGCTCAAGCAGCTGGCCGACCGCCTGTGGGTGCGCCACACCAACGACTACGACTACGCCGCGCCCAAGCAGATCGAGGCGGTGGCCAACAAGCGCTTCCGCGAGCAGTTCACCTCCACGGTCTACGAGAGCGAGCACCCGCTGGTGCGCGTGCATCCGGAAACCGGCGAGAAGGCGCTGCTGCTCGGCCACTTCGCCGAGCGCATCGTCGGCCTCAACTCGCGCGATTCGCGCGCGCTGCTCGACCTGTTCCAGGCGCACATCGTCAGCCTGGAGAACATCGTGCGCTGGCGCTGGAGCAAGGGCGACCTGGCGGTGTGGGACAACCGCGCCACCCAGCACATCGCCGTCGACGACTACGGCAGCGAGCGGCGCATCGTCCGCCGCAGCACCGTGCACGGCGAGATCCCGGTGTCGGTCAGCGGCGAAACCAGCCGCGCGATCAAGCCGAGCGCCGACACCCGCACCCCGCTGACCGAGGCGGACAAGCTGGCGCTGAAGAAGGCCAGCTGAGGCGCTCCAGATTCTGGGAAGAGAGAAGCGCGCCAGGGAGGCGCGAGGCAGGAAGCCAAACCGGCGCGGCGGAGTACCAGGGAGCGTACTCCGCCGCGCCTTTTCCGCTGTCCGGGCGCGCGCCGCGCTCGCTCCACACTCGTACCCCGTCACGCCAGCCCACAACACCGTCATTCCCTCCTGCGAGGTTTGTCATGTCCGTTCTCTATGTTTCCCCCGGCGCCTGCTCGCTGGCCGCCCACAGCCTGGTGCACGAGCTCGAGCTGCCGATCCCGGTCGAGGTGGTCGCGCTGCGCACCCCCGACTCACCGATCCACCGCATCAACCCGCTGGGCCGGGTGCCGGCGCTCACCCTGGACGACGGCACCCTGATCACCGAGAACAGCGCGATCCTGCCGTACCTGGCCGACCTTGCGCCGCAGCGCGGACTGTTCGCCGCGGCCGGCAGCGCGGAGCGCGCGCAGATCCAGAGCTGGATCGGCTACCTGACCTCGGAAGTGCACGTCGGCGGCTTCCGCCCGCTCAACCGCCCGGAGCGCTATTCGGCCGACGCGAGCGCCCATCCCGGCATCCGTGCCCAGGCCGCCGAACAGCTGCATCAGGCGCTGGCCCATGTCGAGCGGCACCTGAACGGCCGCCAGTGGCTGGTGGGCGAGCGCTACACCATCGCCGACGCCTACCTCGGGGTGTTCGCCGGCTGGCTGCCGCGCCTCGGCGAGCGCTTCGCCGACCTGGCCAACCTGGCCCGCGCCCGCGAGGCGTTCCAGGCCCGCCCGGCCACCCAGCGAGCGCTGGCCGCCGAAGCCCGGCGCTGAGTCCGCCGCGCCGCTGCCCCACTTCCGGCTCCCGCCGCCGTCGCGCTGCGGGAGCCGTTGCATATCGAGTACCCTTGTTTTTCCGCCCCCCTACAGAGGAGCTTGCGATGATTTACCGTGCACTCGGCAGGACCGATATCCAGGTCAGCGCGCTGGCGCTTGGCAGCATGACCTGGGGCGAGCAGAACCGCGAAGCCGATGGCTTCGAGCAGATCCGTCGCGCCCAGGCCGCCGGGATCAACTTCATCGATACCGCCGAGATCTACCCGGTGCCGCCCAAGGCGGAAACCGCCGGCGCCACCGAGACCATCATCGGCAACTACTTCAAGCGCCACGGTGGGCGCAGCGACTGGATCCTCGCCAGCAAGGCGGCGGCGCCGGGCAACGGCATCACCCACATCCGCGGCGGGCGCAACCATTTCGACCGCGCCAACCTGGTCGCCGCGCTGGAGGGCAGCCTCAAGCGCCTGCAGACCGACTACCTCGACCTCTACCAGCTGCACTGGCCGGATCGGCGGACCAACTTCTTCGGCCAGCTCGGCTATGCGCACGACCCGGACGCGCACATCACTCCCATCGAGGACACCCTGGAGGTGCTCGACGGCCTGGTGAAGAGCGGCAAGATTCGCCACATCGGCCTGTCCAACGAGACGCCGTGGGGCGTGCAGCGTTTCCTGCACCTGGCCGAGACCCGCGGCTGGCCGCGGGTGGTGTCGATCCAGAACCCCTACAACCTGCTCAACCGCAGCTTCGAGGTGGGCCTGGCGGAAATCGCCATCCGCGAGCAGGTCGGCCTGCTGGCCTATTCGCCGCTGGCCTTCGGCCTGCTCTCCGGCAAGTACGAGAACGGCGCGCAGCCGGCCAACGCCCGGCTGACCCTGTTCGAGCGCTTCCAGCGCTACAACAACCCGCAGGCGCGCCGCGCCGCCAGCGCCTACGTCGCCCTGGCCCGCGAGCACGGG
>DASQBU010000273.1:0-2126 GCA_035635035.1 Pseudomonas sp. | reverse complement strand
TTGCGCTCGACCGACTCGACCCGCCCGCGCACCAGGGCGAAGCCGCCGTGGCGCAACTGCCCGACCTCGAGCAGCGGGCTCTGACGCCAGACACCCCTGCCCGCCGCCCGCGCGCTACGCTCCGCGGCGAACTGGCAGCCGGCCAGCGCCGTGTTCGGCGCAATCGCCACGGCAAAGCCCAGCCCTGCCGCCAGCAGCTGAGCCTCCCAGTTGCGCCCGTCGCGGCCGAAGGCATGCATCAGGCTGCGCCCGTAGTGGTCGTACGCCTGCTCGCCGGGGAGCAGGCCGACCTGCCCGCCACTGGCCTCGACCAGCCGCTGCAGGTGCTGGCTGGCCGCCTCGGCCAGGGGCTCGGCAACACGACCCTCATGGGCCAGCTCCGGCGCATTCACCCCGATCAGCCGCACGCTGCGGCCGTCGGCCAGGCGCAGGGTGTCGCCGTCCACCACCCGGGCCACCTGCGCCTCGCGCAACGGGCCGGGCGGCGTGCAATCCGCCGCCCGCACCGGCGCGACGCCGAACGGCAAAACGCAGACAATAAAAAAGGCGCCCCACAGGGGCGCCCTTTTCGCTGTAGCGGGAAACTGCTGGAGCATCCCGAACACGTCTTGCTTACTTCTTGGTGGCACCGAAGCCAGCGAAACGCTGCTTGAAGCGGTCGATACGGCCGCCGGCGTCCAGCACCTTCTGCTTGCCGGTGTAGAACGGGTGGCACTCGGCGCACACGTCGAGGCTCAGGTCCTTGCACAGGGTGGAACGGGTCTTGACCACGTTGCCGCAGCTGCAGGTCGCAGTGACTTCTTCGTACGCGGGATGGATTTCCGGTTTCATCTATAGATCCTCAGGGATGATGTGCCGCCACCAGGCACCATGCCAGGCACCGCACGAGGTAATTCACCGGGGCAGCCAGGCCACCCGGAAAAATAGGGCGGCATGATAACAGACCCCCTAGTCGATGCAAGCGGCCGTCCGTCACGGAGCCGCCCCGCCTGCGTGCTAAGATCGCCGGCCGTCGCCTGCGGAGCCCCTGCGTGACCCAGCCCATCCTGCGCCTTGCCCTGCCCTCGCCGCTGCGCCGGCTGTTCGACTACCGCGCACCGGAGGGCTGCGATCCCGCCCTGCTGCAGCCCGGCGTGCGCCTGCGCGTGCCGTTCGGCCGCCGCGAGCTGGTCGGCGTGCTGGTGGAGCGCGCCGCCCACAGCGAGGTGCCGGAGGAGCGCCTGCGCGCGGCCGGCGCCCTGCTCGACCGCCAGCCCGTGCTGCCACCGGCCTTGCTGGAGCTGTGCCGCTGGACCGCCAGCTACTACCAGCACAGCCTCGGCGACACCTTCAGCTGGGCGCTGCCCAACCTGCTGCGCCAGGGCGAGTCGGCCGAGCGCGGCGAGGAGCGCATCTGGCAGGCCGGTGCCCATGCCCGCCTCGACGACCCGCGCCTGGCCCGCGCGCCGCGCCAGCGCCAGGCCCTGGCGACCCTCGCCCAGCACCCGCACGGCATCAACCAGAACCTGCTCGAGCAGTTCCAGCTGTCGCGCGACAGCCTCAAGGCGCTGCACGACAAGGGGCTGGTGCAGGTGATCCGCCGCCGGCCGAGCCTGCCCGAACACCACGGCGCCTGGCTGCTGCAGCCCGAACTGGCGCTCAACGCCGAGCAGCGCAGCGCCTTCGAGGCAGTGCGCGCCGGTTTCGGGCGCTTCCACCCCTGCCTGCTGGCCGGGGTCACCGGCAGCGGCAAGACCGAGGTCTACCTGCAGCTGATCCGCGAAACCCTCGAGGCCGGCCGCCAGGCGCTGGTGCTGATCCCGGAGATCAACCTCGGCCCGCAGACCCTCGAACGCTTCGCCCGGCGCTTCAACGCGCGCATCGCCCTGCTGCACTCGGGGCTGACCGACCGCGAGCGTCTGGAGGCCTGGCAGGCCGCCCGCGAAGGCCACGCGCAGATCGTCATCGGCACCCGCTCGGCGCTGTTCACCCCGCTCAAGCACCCCGGCCTGATCATCGTCGACGAGGAGCACGACGCCTCCTACAAACAGCAGGAGGGCCTGCGCTACCACGCCCGCGACCTGGCGGTGATGCGCGCGCGCCTGGAGCGCGTGCCGCTGCTGCTCGGCTCGGCCACCCCGTCGCTG
>DASQBU010000272.1:0-3230 GCA_035635035.1 Pseudomonas sp. | reverse complement strand
TTGATGCTGATAGGCCCGGTCCACCGCCAGATCGGACAGATAGCAGCAGTAGCTGAAGTCCGTCAGCGCCCGGCACACCCCGACCAGCCGCTCGCCATCCCAGGCCGACAGCACCAGATCGGCATTGGCGAACATCAGCTCGATGCGCGGCAGATCGTGGGTGGGGCGGCGAATGCCGGAGGCGTCGAAGACGGCGGCCACCGCGGAGGCGGGGAGGGGCGTGTTGAGGTGGTAGCGGATCATCGGGGCGTCCTTGTGCGAGGGCGTGGCCCACGGGAGACGCGTGGGCCAACGGGGCCAGTTTCCAGAGCTGTCTTGGGATATGCGCGGCGGTTGCAGGATCTGAGTGCAACACAGGGCGGTTGCAGGAGCTGAGAGTCCTTCGGTTTCCCATTATGCCCGCGCACCATAGAAAACTTGGTCTGTCACCCGACTACTTCGGACCAAGCGATCAGCCCGGACTGCTCACAACACCTCCCGCTCCCCCAGCGGATACCGCCACACCCCACAAGCTGCCTCCGCCAGCACCTCCCCCCTGGCCAGAATCTCCCGCTCCGCCCAGTCCTCCAGCTCTTGCAGCTCGCGGCTCAGGCCCGGCTGGCCGTACCTGAGCAGCTCCGCCTTCTTCACGTCCCACGGCGAGCGCGACAGCGCCGGGTTGAGGCTGCCGGCGAGCAGGGTCAGGTTGCCCAGGGTGTGCTTGAGGCGGTCGCGCTGTTCGGTGAAGGCCTGTTTGCCTTGCGGGTTCTTCTGCACGGCTTTGGGCAGCGGCCAGTGCTCGTCCCACTTCTGCGGCAGGATGTGCTCGATGGCCAGCGCGGACGGCTGGTCGCCCGCCGCGCTTTCTTGGTTGCCGAGCGCGGCGTCGAGGGCTTCCAGCACGGCGCGTACGCGGTACAGCGGGCAAGTGGTGCTGTAGGGGCGAATTTATTCGCCACAATGCTGCGTAAAGGCGAATGAATTCGCCCCTACAGCGTGGAGGCGGTCGGCGTTGATCAGCCCACCGCCGCGCGCAACTCGCCCTTCACCACCTTGTTCGACGCATTCACCGGCAGCGCCTCGAAGAAGCGCACCAGGCGCGGCACCTTGTAGTTGGCCATGCGCTGGCGCGACCAGGCGATCAGCCCGGGCTCGTCGAGCTGCTGGCCGGGGCGCAGCACCACGCAGGCGCAGCCGACCTCGCCCATGCGCTCGTCGGGCACGCCGATCACCGCGACCTGGGCGATGGCCGGGTGTTCGAGCAGGCCGGCCTCGATCTCCGCCGGGTAGCAGTTGAAGCCGCCGACGATGAACATGTCCTTGAGGCGGTCGGTGATGCGCAGGTAGCCGCGCGCATCCAGGGTGCCGACGTCGCCGGTGTGCAGCCAGCCCTCGGCGGCGATGGTCTCGGCGGTGGCCTGCGGGTTCTCGAAGTAGCCCTGCATGACGTGGAAGCCGCGCAGGCACACCTCGCCGGCCTCGCCCGGTGGCAGCGGGCGGTTGCCTTCGTCGACGATGCGCACCTCGGTGCCGGGGAGCGCGCGGCCGCAGGTGGTCGCCACCGTCTCGGCGTCGTCGGCCGGGTCGCAGATGGTCGCCAGGCCGCCGCACTCGGTCAGCCCGTAGGCGGTGGTGACCACCGCGAAGCCCAGTTCGCGGCGCATGCGCTCGACCAGCACCGGCGGGATGGTCGCCGCGCCGGTGACGGCGATGCGCAGGCTGGACAGGTCGCTTTCTGCCAGCTTGGGGTGGGCGAGCATCGACAGGTACAGGGTCGGCGGGCCGGGCAGCACGGTGATGCGGTCGCGCTCGATGCGCTGGAACACCGCCTCGGCGTCGAACACCGGGTGCGGCAGGATGGTCGCGCCGCCGAGCAGGCAGGTCAGCCAGCCGGCCTTGTAGCCGAAGGCGTGGAAGAACGGGTTGACGATCAGGTAGCGGTCGCCGGGGCGCAGGCCGATCACCTGCACGTATTCGGCGAAGGCGCGCAGGTTCTGGCCGTGGGCGCTCATCACGCCCTTGGGCTTGCCGGTGGTGCCGGAGGTGAACAGCAGGTCGGACAGATCGTCCGGGCGCACGGTCAGCGCGCGTGCCTGGGCCTCGTCCATGTCGACCGCTGAGCCTGCGGCGAGGAAGCCCTGCCAGCTCAGGTCGCCATGGTCCGAGGACGCCTCGCAGGGCAGCACCACCACGCGCTCCAGACTCGCCGGGCGGTGGGGTTCGAGCATCGCCGGGTAGTCGACGCCGAGGAACTGGCCGACGCAGAACAGCAGGCGGGTGCCGCTGCGTTCGAGGATGTCGGCGGCCTCGTTGCCCTTCATGCGCGTGTTGATCGGCACCAGGGTGGCGCCGGCGCAGTGGATGCCCAGCGCGGCGAGGATCCAGTCGTGGCGGTTCGGTCCCCACACGGCGACGCGGTCGCCGGGCTGGATGCCCTCGGCGATCAGCGCGCGGCTCACCGCGAGCACCCGTTCGGGCAGTTCGGCGTAGTCGATGCGCACCTCGCCGTCGGCCAGGGCACAAAGCCCGGCGTGGCGGCGCGCGCTCGCGAACACCAGGGCGGGAATGGTCGGCGGCACGCCGTCGGCGGCCGGATTGGTCAGCGGAATCTCGTTCATCTCGGCCTTCCGTAGTCTCAGTCGGGGAAGCGCACGCGCACGTGCGCGCTGGTGGCCACGGCCTGGCAGGCCAGGGTCCAGCCTTCGTTCAGTTCCTGCGCATCGAGCGCCTCGTTGCGCAGCAGCTCGACCTCGCCCTGCTCCACCGTGCACATGCACGAGGCGCAGGCGCCGACCAGGCAGGAGTGCGGCGCGCGCACCCCCGCGCGGCGCATGGCGTCGAGCAGGGTCTCGCCCGGTGCGCAGTCGAGGGCGTGCTCGGCGCCGTCGAGGCGCACCTCAAGATGCGCGGCCACCGCCGCCTCGCTGACCACCGCCGCGCCCTGCTCGCCCTCGCCGGGCAGCGAGACGAAGCGCTCGACGTGCACCTTGGCGCTGGGCACCTCGAGGCTGTGCAGGGCGGCCACCGCGGCGTCCATGAACGGGCCGGGGCCGCAGATGAAGGCTTCGGCCTGCTTGAACGGCCGCGCCAGTTCGGCGAGCTGTTCGACCGCGGGGATGCCCTGCACCGAGTCCAGCCAGTGGATCACCTGCAGGCGGCGCGGGTGGGCGGCGGCCAGCGCCTTCAGCTCGTCGCGGAAGATCACCGAGGCTTCGTCGCGGTTGGCATAGATCAGCAGCACGCGGCCTTGG
>DASQBU010000271.1:0-2408 GCA_035635035.1 Pseudomonas sp. | reverse complement strand
GGCATCAGCAGCGCGGCGCTGTCCGCCGCCCGCGGCCAGTCGTGCAGGCGCGCGGCCAGCGGCAGGCAGCGGTAGCCGCAGGTGGCGGCCAGCGGCTCGGCACTGGCCAGGTTGTCGCGCCGCGCCAGGCGCAGGGTCTGGTGGTTCAGCGCGCGCCAGCCGAGGCGCTCGCCGAGCAGCGCGCCGAGCGCGGCCAGTGGGCGCGGCAGCGTCCAGTAGCGGCCCGGCCGCCAGCCCTGGGCGGCGCGCAGGCGGTCGAGCAACTGGCCCTGGGTCAGCGCCTCGGGGCCGACCAGCGCCAGGCTGCACGGCTGCGCCGGCCAGCGGTTGAGCAGGGCGAGCACCGCGGCGCACAGGTCGTCGACGTGCAGCGGCTGCAGGCGCGCGCGGTTGTCCAGCAGCGGGGCGAGCGGCCAGGGCGCCAGGCGCAGCAGCCAGCGGCTGCTGGCCGCGCCGGGGCCGAGCACCAGCGAGGGGCGCAGCACCACGGCGGGAATGCCGAGCTTGAGCAGGTGGCGCTCGGCGGCCACCTTGCTGGCGAGGAACTCGGTGTCCGGGCCGTCCTCGGCGCCGAGCGCGGAAATCTGCAGCACCCGCGCGCCGTGGGCGGCGGCCAGCTCGAACAGCGCGCAGGCGCCGAGGTGCTGCACCTCGTGCAACTGGGCGCGGTCGGTGGACAGCAGGCCGGCGGCGTTGATCACCAGCTCGATGCCGGCGGGCCAGGCGAACGCCTGCGGGTCGCGGGCCAGTTCGGCCAGATCGAGGCGGCACCAGTCGCCGGGGGCGGCGGGATCGGGGTGGCGCGCGCTGGCCAGCACCGTGTGGCCGGCGGCGCGCAGGGCGGCGTGCAGGTGGCGGCCGATGAAGCCGCCGGCGCCGACCAGCAGGATGCGCATCAGCGCGTCCTCCGTGGCGGCGGGGCGAAGCGGTGGGGCATGCGGATCACCTCCCTGTGATCGGTCCGGTCGGGGTCAGCCGAGGAACAGCCGGTAGGCCGGGTCGTCGCTGGCGTGCCAGTACGGATAGCCGATGCCGTCGAGCGCCTCGTTGAGCAGCGCCAGCTCGTCCTCCGGCACCTGCAGGCCGACCAGCACGCGGCCGTCGGCGGCGCCGTGGTTGCGGTAGTGGAACATCGAGATGTTCCAGCGTCCGCCGAGCTTGTTGAGGAAGTTGAACAGCGCGCCGGGGCGCTCGGGGAACTCGAAGCGGAACACCCGCTCGTCGGCCACGCCGTTGGCGTGGCCGCCGACCATGTGGCGGATGTGCAGCTTGGCCAGCTCGCTGTCGGTCAGGTCGAGCACCGGGAAGCCCTGCTCGCGCAGGCTGGCGACCAGCGCTTCGCGCGGGTCGTTCTCCGGGTGGGTCTGCACGCCGACGAAGATGTGCGCCTCGTCCGGGCTCTTGTAGCGGTAGTTGAACTCGGTGATCGCGCGCTTGCCGATCGCCTGGCAGAACGCCTTGAAGCTGCCCGGTTTCTCCGGGATGGTCACCGCGATGATCGCCTCGCGCTGCTCGCCCAGCTCGGCGCGCTCGGCGACGTAGCGCAGGCGGTCGAAGTTGACGTTGGCGCCGGAGTCGATGGCCACCAGGGTCTGCCCGCTGACGCCCTTGCGCTGCACGTAGCGCTTGATCCCGGCCACGCCGAGGGCGCCGGCCGGCTCGGTGATCGAGCGGGTGTCGTCGTAGATGTCCTTCATCGCCGCGCAGATCTCGTCGGTGGTCACGGTGACCACCTCGTCGACGAAGGCGCGGCAGATGCGGAACGGCTCGGCGCCGATCTGCGCCACCGCCACGCCGTCGGCGAACAGGCCGACCTGGCTGAGGATCACCCGCTCGTCGGCGGCCAGCGCGGCGCGCAGGCAGTCGGAGTCCTCCGGCTCGACGCCGATCACCTTGATCTCCGGGCGCAGGTACTTGACGTAGGCGGCGATGCCGGCGATCAGCCCGCCGCCGCCGACCGGCACGAAGATCGCGTCGAGGCGCCCCGGCTGCTGGCGGAGGATCTCCATGGCGATGGTGCCCTGGCCGGCGATCACGTCCGGATCGTCGTAGGGATGCACGAAGGTGTAGCCCTTCTCCTCGACCAGCTTGAGGCAGTGGGCCAGCGCCTCGGGGAAGGCGTCGCCGTGCAGCACCACCTTGGCGCCGCGCGCGCGCACCGCCTGGACCTTGATGTCCGGGGTGGTCTTGGGCATGACGATGACCGCCTTGATGCCGAGCTTCTTGGCGGTCAGCGCCAGGCCCTGTGCGTGGTTGCCGGCCGAGGCGGCGATCACCCCGCGTGCCTTCTCCTCGTCGCTGAGCTGGGCGACCTTGTTGTAGGCGCCGCGGATCTTGAAGGAGAACACCGGCTGCAGGTCCTCGCGCTTGAGCAGGATCTGGTTGCCGAGGCGTTCGGACAGGCTGCG
>DASQBU010000270.1:0-11479 GCA_035635035.1 Pseudomonas sp. | reverse complement strand
CTCGGCCTGATGGCCCACGACCCCGAACCGGAGGTGCGCCGCATCGTCGCCTCGCGGCTGCATGGCGACGACGTGGTCGAACTGCTCCACGACCCCGACTGGACCGTGCGCCTCGCCGCGGTGGAGAACGCCCCGCTGGAGGCGTTGCGCGGGCTGGACGAGCAGGACCCGGAGGTGCGCAGGGCGATTGGGGAGCGGTTGGGGTAGGGCGGTCGGCAGACAGTCGATTTCCGCTTCAGGAACCGGGACGGCGAAGGCTGTTCCGGTTTTCTTTTTTAGGGGCGCGCGATACCCTCGGTGCTTGTTGGATAGCTCCGCAAGTAAGGGAATTGTAGTCATGGCGTATAAACTGCCTTCACACCCGGTGCCTTTCCCAAGGCCGCATTCCAGAGCGGTTCCCTTCTCCTGTCTGGGGATTTTATCCGTCAAACCTGTTCGGGGTGTTATTCACAAGTTGGTGCCTATTTATAGTTTGGCGTTTTGAGACCTATGGACGAATTTGCACAAGTCTTCGCTCAGTTCCAGGATCATCTGGCTCCGCGCCTCGATGTGTACGAGCAGGCCATCTACCTATATGTCCTGCGGCACACCTTCATTGAGGGCAAGCGAGAGGAAGTCATTGGCTTCAAGTCAGCGCGAAAGAAGCTCGCATTTGGCGTTGGTAAAGCTGGCACTCCGCCATCCGAAGGCATCGTCTACGATAAGTTGAAAAGTCTGGAGGCCAAGGGTTGCATCCGGCTCATAGGTAGCGAGCGCGCCGGTACGCGAGTTCAAATTGTATTGCCGAGCGAAATTCCAAATCTCTTTCCCGCTGCTAAAAGCGCGGTGCCAATTGATCCGGAGACGTTAGACTTTTTCGCTGTTCCGGAGAACCGCAAGCTAATCCTTGAACGCGAGGAATGGCGGTGCTTTTACTGTCTTGCCAAACTCGACGAAAATAACCACGTAATTGAGCACGTAATTTCCCGTCCAGAAGGCAATAACTCATACCGCAATGTCGTCGGTGCTTGCCGGCGGTGTAACAACCGCAAGAGTGACATGCCCGCCGAAGACTTCCTGCGCTCCCTATATCGTGAAGGCATTTTGTCTGGCGATGAATTTTCGCTTCGCCTGTCGCTTCTAAACAAGCTTCTGGCGGGTGAGTTAAAGCCCGTAATGCCATGAGACGCCCTATCCATGGTGATCGCTCCCACGCTCTGCGTGGGAGTACCTCGCCGGACGCTCCGCGTCCGCTTCTGTGACGCCGAGCGTCACGGGCTGCGCTCCCACGCGGAGCGTGGGAACGAGCAAGGCAGCCGGTTGCCGGTAATGTCCGCTTAGGGTCGCTCCCGCCCGCCAGCAGCCCCATCCCCTTGTCGCAAACCCGACACCCCGGCAGCTTTGCGACAACGCTCCTCCAGCTAAACCCCTTGTAAATCAACGACTTGTCCTCTGGCACCGCCCTTGCAACACCCCCGGCACAGCGTCACGACGCACCCACGGGGGTAAGCGATGAAAGCCAAGGACATTGCCGAGCTGCTCGACGAGCCCGCCTGCGAGCACAACAAGAAGGAGAAGTCCGGCTGCGCCAAGCCCAAGCCGGGCGCCACCGACGGTGGCTGTGCCTTCGACGGTGCGCAGATCGCCCTGCTGCCGATCGCCGACGTGGCGCACATCGTCCACGGGCCGATCGCCTGCGCCGGCAGCTCCTGGGACAACCGCGGCACCCGCTCCAGCGGCCCGGACCTGTACCGCATCGGCATGACCACCGACCTCAGCGAGCAGGACGTGATCATGGGCCGCGCCGAGAAGCGCCTGTTCCATGCCATCCGCCAGGCGGTGGAGACCTACGCGCCGCCGGCGGTGTTCGTCTACAACACCTGCGTGCCGGCGCTGATCGGCGACGACATCGAGGCCATCTGCAAGGCCGCCAGCGAGCACTTCGCCACCCCGGTGGTGCCGGTGGATTCGGCCGGCTTCTACGGCACCAAGAACCTCGGCAACCGCATCGCCGGCGACGCCATGGTCAAGTACGTGATCGGCAGCCGCGAGCCGGACCCGCTGCCGCCGGGCAGCGAGCGGCCGGGCATCCGCGTCCACGACGTCAACCTGATCGGCGAATACAACATCGCCGGCGAGTTCTGGCACGTGCTGCCGCTGCTCGACGAGCTGGGCCTGCGCGTGCTGTGCACGCTGTCCGGCGACGCGCGCTACCGCGAGGTGCAGAGCATGCACCGCGCCGAGGTGAACATGATGGTCTGCTCCAAGGCCATGCTCAACGTCGCCCGCAAGCTGCAGGAGCGCTTCGGCACGCCGTGGTTCGAGGGCAGCTTCTACGGCATCACCGACACCTCGCAGGCGCTGCGCGACTTCGCCCGGCTGATCGGCGACGCCGACCTCAGCGCGCGCACCGAGGCGCTGATCGCGCGCGAGGAGGCGAAGATCCGCGCCGCGCTGGAGCCGTGGCGTGCGCGCCTGGCCGGCAAGCGCGTGCTGCTCTACACCGGCGGGGTGAAGTCCTGGTCGGTGATCTCCGCGCTGCAGGACCTGGGCATGCAGGTGGTCGCCACCGGCACCAAGAAGTCCACCGAGGAGGACAAGGCGCGCATCCGCGAGCTGATGGGCGACGACGTGAAGATGCTCGACGAGGGCAACCCGCGCGCGCTGCTGAAGACCGTCGAGGAGTACCGCGCCGACATCCTGATCGCCGGCGGCCGCAACATGTACACCGCGCTCAAGGGGCGCATCCCGTTCCTCGACATCAACCAGGAGCGCGAATTCGGCTACGCCGGCTACGACGGCATGCTCGAGCTGGTCCGCCAGTTGTGCCTGACCATCGAGAGCCCGGTGTGGGAGGCGGTGCGCCGCCCGGCGCCGTGGGCCGCCGCCACCCAGCCGGGCGCCGCGGCGCTGGCCGCCAGCGCCTGAGGAGACTGCCATGGCCGAGATCGTCAACCGCAAGAAAGCCCTGGCGGTCAGCCCGCTGAAGGCCAGCCAGACCATGGGCGGCGCCCTGGCCATCCTCGGCCTGGCGCGCAGCATGCCGCTGCTGCACGGCTCGGCCGGCTGCACGGCGTTCGCCAAGGTGTTCTTCGTCCGCCACTTCCGCGAGCCGGTGCCGCTGCAGACCACCGCCATGGACCAGGTCAGCTCGGTGATGGGCGCCGACGACAACGTGGTGGAGGCGCTGCGGGTGATCTGCGAGAAGCAGAACCCGGCGGTGGTCGGCCTGCTGACCACCGCGCTGGCCGAGACCCAGGGCTGCGACCTGCACAGCGCGCTGCACCAGTTCCGCCGCGAGTACCCGGAGTTCCAGCACGTCGCCATCGTCCCGGCCAACACCCCGGACTTCGCCGGCAGCTTCGAGAGCGGCTTCGCCGCCACCGTGCAGGCCATCGTCGAGACCCTGGTGCCGGAGGGCCGCGACCAGGTCGGCCGACGGCCGCGCCAGGTCAACGTGCTGTGCTCGGCCAGCCTGACCCCCGGCGACCTGGAGTTCGTCGCCGAGAGCATCGAGAGCTTCGGCCTGCGCCCGCTGCTGATCCCCGACCTGTCCGGCTCGCTGGACGGCCATCTCGACGATGCCGCGTTCAACCCGCTGACCACCGGCGGGCTGACCCTGGACGAGCTGGCCACGGCCGGGCAGAGCGCCGCCACCCTGGTGGTCGGGCCGAGCCTGGACGGCGCCGCCGAGGCGCTGGCCGCGCGCACCGGCGTACCGGAGTGGCGTTTCGGCCTGCTGCTCGGCCTGGATGCGGTGGACGCCTGGCTGATGGCGCTGGCCGAGATCAGCGGCAACCCGGTGCCCGCGCGTTGGCAGAAGCAGCGCCGCCAGCTGCAGGACGCCATGCTCGACACCCACTTCATGCTCGGCGACGCGCGGGTGGCGATCGCCGCCGACCCCGATCTGCTGCTCGGCTTCGACACCCTGCTGCGCGGCATGGGCGCGCAGACCGTCGCCGCGGTGGTGCCGGCGCGCGCGCCGGCGCTGGCCGACTCGCCGCTGGCGGGCATCCAGGTCGGCGACCTCGAGGATCTCGAGCAGGCCGCGCGTGCCGGCGAGGCGCAGCTGATCCTCGGCAACAGCCACGCGCTGGCCAGCGCCGAGCGCCTCGGCGTGCCGCTGCTGCGCATCGGCTTTCCGCAGTACGACCTGCTCGGCGGCTTCCAGCGCTGCTGGTCGGGCTACCGCGCCAGCGCCCAGGCGCTGTTCGACCTGAGCAACCTGCTGGTCGCGCACCACCACGGCGTCGCCCCGTACTACTCGATCTACGCGCAGAAACCCGCCACCGAGCGGCAACAACACTGGAGGCACTGAGCATGGCCGGTCCGACAAGGCAACTGCAGGTCCTCGACGGCGAGGACGACGCCACCCTGCTCAAGGTGGCCTTCGCTTCCTCCGACCGCGAGACGGTCGATCAGCACTTCGGCTCGTCGCGCTCGTTCGTCATCTACGGGGTGAATCCCGAGCACGTCCAGCTGCTCGCGGTGGCCGAGTTCGGCGAGCTGGAGCAGGACGGCAACGAGGACAAGCTGCTCAGCAAGATCGCGCTGCTCGACGGCTGCATCGCGGTGTACTGCCGCGCCTGCGGCGCCTCGGCGGTGCGCCAGCTGCTGGCCATCGGCGTGCAGCCGGTCAAGGTGGCCGAGGCGGCGCGCATCGACGAGCTGCTCGACAGCCTGCAGGCGGAGCTGCGCGACGGCCCGTCGACCTGGCTGGCCAAGGCCATCCGCCGTACCCAGGGCGGCAGCCAGCGTTTCGACGCGATGGCCAGCGAAGCCTGGGACGAATGAGGCTCCACCCCTTTTCTTAGCGAGGAAGCGCACATGTACGAAGCAGCCGAACAACCCGCGGTGGTGCAGGACGGCGACGCCGCCCTGCAGCATCCGATCGTCAAGCAGATGGTGGTGCAGTTGCGCGCCATGGACAGCTACGGCACCTACGACACCTGGAGCGACGCCCGCGTGCTCGACCCGCTGGTGCTGACCAAGGAGCGGCGCAAGGCCATCCCGGTGGTCGGCGATCCCGACGAGACCACCATTGCGCGGATCAAGGCCTACTACAACGCGCTGGCCCAGTTGGTCGAGGCCGAGTGCGGCCTGCTCGCCGTGCCGGTGATCAACCTGACCCACGAGGGCTTCGGCCGGGCGCTGATCCTGGTCGGCAAGCTGGTGGCGCTGGACAAGACCCTGCGCGACGTCCACCGCTTCGGCTTCGACTCGCTGGAGGCGCTGGTGCTCGAGGCCGAGAAGCAGCTCGGCAAGGCGGCGGCACTGGTCGCCGAGCACCGCGCGGTGGCCGAGCTCTGAGGAGGCAGCGATGAGCGACGAAGCATTCAAGGCCCTGCAGAAGGACGTCAGCCAGAAGAAGCGCATCGCCACCGAGTGGGCGTCGCAGATCCACGATCTGGTCGAGGACCGCCTGCTCAGCGACTACGACGCGCTGCCCGAGCTGGCATTGCGCACCCAACAGGCCTGCCAGGCGTGGGCCGAGGCCAAGGCGCGCCTGGACCAGGCCAGCGCCGGTTGAAGGAACGGAGGAGACACGCATGAGCATGATTACCGGACGTACCCGCGGCGGCGCCGAATGGGTGCCGCAGTTCGTCACCGCCCTCGACGCGCAGAAGTGCATCGGCTGCGGCCGCTGCTACAAGGTCTGCCCGCGCGGCGTGTTCGAGCTGGTCGAGCGCGGCGAGCTGCTGGGGGATGCCGCTGACGACCTCTACGACGATGACGACGAGATGATGGTGATGACCATCAAGGACGGCCTCGACTGCATCGGCTGCAAGGCCTGCGCCGCGGTCTGCCCCAAGCAGTGCCACACCCACGAAGCCCTGGCGGCTTGAGGAGCGCAGGATGGCCAAGCCCGAGTTCCACATCTTCGTCTGCGGCCAGCACCGTCCCGCCGGCCACCCGCGCGGCAGCTGCGGCGCCAAGGGCGCCGAGGCGCTGTTCAACGCCTTCGCCCAGGCGCTGATCCAGCGCAACCTGCAGAACCGCATCGCGCTGACCAGCACCGGCTGCCTCGGCCCGTGCCAGGCCGGCGCCAACGTGCTGATCTACCCCGGCGCGGTGATGTACAGCTGGGTCGAGCCGGAGGAGGCGGCGCTGATCGTCGAGCAGCACCTGCTCGGCGGCGAGCCGTACGCCGACAAACTCACCCCGGCTGAGCTGTGGTGAGCGCCATGGGCGAGGTGCGGTTGTTCGCGACGGAGCGGGCGTTCTTCTCCGAGAGTACCCCCCAGCGGCTGCGTTACCTGCTCAACCACGCGCTGTGCGCGGCGACGCCGGACGGCGTCGAGGCCCTGCTGCTGGAGGCGCGCCGGCGCTGGCCGCAGGAGCCGGACGCGCACATCGCGCTGTACAAGTTCTACTTCGTCGCCCGCCGCTACCGCGAGGCCGAGGCGGCGGTGTGGGCCGCGCTGCACGAGGCCGCCGCCCTGGCCGGCTTCGACCGCAACTACCGCCGCCTGCACGCCGCCAGTGCCGACTGGTCGCGGCGCCAGGGCGGCGAGCGGCTGTACCTGTTCAGTCTCAAGGCGCTGGGGGTGATCCGCCTGCGCCGCGCCAAGGTGGAGGCGGCGCGGCGGGTGCTGGAGAAGCTGCTGGAACTCGACCCGGTCGACGAGATCGGCGGCGGCGCCTTCCTGCACATCGCCCGCGCGTTCGACGAGGAGGCCGCCTGATGGACGCCGCCCTGGCGCGCCGTCTGGCCGCGGCCGCGCCGCTGTTCGCCGAAGTCTGGCAGGCGCTGGCCGCCTGCCTGCGCGCCGTCGGCATCGAGGAAGGGCTGGCGGTCGCCGGCACGCCGCCCAGCCGCAGCGAGCTGCGCGAGGACCCCTACGACCACAGCCAGAGCCTCTATGCCGAATGGCGCAGCGAGCGCGGCGGCTACCTGGGCAGCATCCTGGTGCACGGCGACGGCCAGGCCTTCGCCGAGTTCGACGTGCTGCGCGCCCACCCGCGCAAGCCGGCCTGGGTGATCGAGGCGGCCACCGCCTGGGGCCGCGGCGGCGCGCTGAAGAGCGAGCTGCGCCTGCTGCCGGGACTCGGCGCATGAGCGCGCTGTACGACTGGCTGCTGGCCTGCGCGCCGTCCGCCGCGCCGGTGCAGCGCGTGCAGCTCGGCCTGAGCTGGACCCTGGCCGAGGTCGCCGACGGCCTCGGCTTCGCCTTCAGCCCGCGCCAGGTGCCGCGCACCCTGCCGTGGGCCGGCACGCTGGCCGGGCGCCCGGCCGGCGAGCTGGCCGCCTGGCTGCGCTCGTGGCACCCGGCCGAGGCGGCGGTCGGCCTGGCGGTGCTCAACGCCCAGATCAATGCCGCCGCGCCGTGCCTGGCCGCGGCCACCCCGTTGCACGGCGCGGCGCCCGGCCACCTGCGGGTGTTCGAGCACTTCCGCCCGCGCCTGGCCGGCCGGCGGGTGGCGGTGATCGGCCATTACCCGGGCCTCGAGCGGCTGTGGAGCGACTTCCCCTACCAGTGCCTGGAGCGCCAGCCGCAGGACGGCGACCTGCCCGACAGCGCCGCCGAGTTCGTCCTGCCGCAGGCCGACTGGGTGTTCGTCACCGCCAGCAGCCTGGCCAACCACACCCTGCCGCGCCTGCTCGAGCTGTCGCGCCGCGCGCGGGTGGTGCTGATGGGGCCGAGCCTGCCGTGGCTGGCCGGCTGGCGCGAGTTCGGCGTCGACTACCTGGCCGGCGTGCGCCTGCGCGATGCGGCGGCGGCGCGCCAGGTGGTCGCCGAGGGCGGCGGCACCCGCTTGTTCGCCGACGCCGTGGAGTACGCCGTGCTGGAGCTGGGCCGGTGAGCGCAGCCGGCGGTCTGCCCTGGCGCATGCTGGTGTGCCACAAGCACCCGGTCAGCGCGCGTCTGCATTTCCTGATCCCCGCACCCGGCGGGGTGGTGTTGCCGCAGCCGCTGCCGGGACTGACGGTGATCGTCGAGGACGAGCGCGAGGTGGCGGTGCAGAGCCATCCGGCCAGCGCCCTGCGTCACCTGCAGGAAACCCTGGCGCTCGCCTGGCCGCTGGAGCTGGTCGGTGAGTTCCACCTGCGCCTGGAGGTGCCCGGGGCGATCCTGCCGGTGTACCTGGCGGCGCTGAGCGGCTACGAGCTGTGCCCGCCGCCGCCGGGCCTGCGCTGGATCGAGCTGCCACAGAGCATCGGCATGCCCTGGCTGGATCGCGAGCTGCTGCGCCGGGTCTACGAGCTGCTGCTCGGCTGAGCCCGCCGGCGGGGCGCCGCGGTTCCTGGCGCCGCGCCCCGCCGGAGCCGGTTCAGGCGCGCAGCAGCGCCTTGACCAGCTTGGTCGACAACTGCTCCTCGGTGAACTGCGGCTCGTTCGGCGGATACAGCGCATCCTCGATGATGGTGAAGCCGCTTTCCTTGGCGAGGGTGAGCATCTCGCGGACCTTTTCACAGGCTTTCAGTTTCTCGCCCAGGGCCGGGTCGGCCTTGGCCTGCTCGGAGAAGGCTTTGATTTCCTTGATGGACATGGGGGGTCTCTCTGTCGCGGTTGTTCGGAAGGCCGCCCCGGCGGGGCTGGCCGGAGCGGTCGATGCAACATTGATGCCCTATAAAAAGTCTTTTTGAATCAATGGATTACGCCAATTGTGCGATGTCGGCTTGGCGACAGGCGCCGCGGCGGAACGCGACAATCCGCTCAGCCGAGCAGCGCCACCGCCTTGATCTGCGCCCACAGCCGCAGGCCGGGCTGCACGCCGAGCTGGTCGGCGGAGCGCCGGGTGATGCGTGCCAGCAGCGGCGTGCCGGCGGCGTCCAGGCGCACCAGCACGTGCGCCGGGGTGTCCGCCTCGGCCAGCTCGACCACGCGGGCGGCCAGCACGTTGGTGATGCTGCTGCCCTCGGCCGGTTGCAGCGCCAGGCTGACGTCGCGGGCGTGCACGCGAAAGCGCAGCGGCTGGCCGAGCGCTTCCGGACGGCGGGCGACCAGCACCGCGCCGCCGCGAAAGTCGAGGCGGCTGAGGTGGTAGTGGTCGTCATGGGCGGCCACCGTCGCGGCGATCACCACCCCGGCGTCCTCGCCGAGCGCGGTGGGCAGGTCGAGGCGCGCCAGGGTTTCCTGCAGGCCACCCTGGGCCACCACGCGGCCCTGGTCGAGCAGCACCACATGGTCGGCCAGGCGCGCCACCTCGTCCGGCGCATGGCTGACGTACAGCACCGGGATGTTCAGCTCGGCGTGCAGGCGCTCCAGATAGGGGAGGATCTCCTGCTTGCGCTGGTGGTCGAGGGCCGCCAGCGGTTCGTCCATCAGCAGCAGGCGCGGGCTGGTCAGCAGGGCGCGGGCGATGCCGACGCGCTGCCGCTCGCCGCCGGACAGGTGCGCCGGCCGGCGCTCGAGCAGGTGGCCGATGCCGAGCAGCTCCACCGCCTGCTCCCACGCCACCTTGTGCGCGGTGGCGACGCGCTTGCGGCCGAACTCCAGGTTGCCGCGCACGCTAAGGTGCGGGAACAGGCTGGCTTCCTGGAACACGTAGCCCAGCGCGCGGCGGTGGGTGGGCACGAACACGCCGGCGGCGCTGTCCTGCCACAGTTCGCTGTCGATCGCCAGGTAGCCCTCGTCGGCCTTTTCGAGGCCGGCGACGCAGCGCAGGCAGGTGGTCTTGCCCGAGCCGGAGTGGCCGAACAGCGCGGTGACGCCGCGGCCCGGCAGGTGCAGGTCGACATCCAGGGCGAAGCCGGCATAGTCGAGGCGAAAGCGGGCGCGGATACCACTGCCCGCCGGCGCGGCGCAAATGGGTACACGGGGTTCGGTCAGCGTATTCATCGGGTGTCCCGGGAGCAGCGCGCGGCTCAGCCGCGCCGGTCCTGCTTGAGCCGGCTGCTGTAGAGCGCCAGCAGCACGAGGAAAGAGAATGCCAGCATGCCGCCGGCCAGCCAGTGGGCCTGGGTGTACTCCATGGCCTCGACGTGATCGTAGATCTGCACCGACAGCACGCGGGTCTTCTGTGGAATGTTGCCGCCGATCATCAGCACCACGCCGAATTCGCCCACGGTGTGGGCGAAGCCGAGGATGCCCGCCGTGACGAAGCCGGGCCGGGCGAGCGGCAGGATCACGCTGAAGAAGGTATCCCACGGCCCGGCGCGCAAGGTCGCCGCCACTTCCAGCGGGCGCTCCCCGATGGCCTCGAAGGCATTCTGCAGCGGCTGCACCACGAAGGGCATGGAATAGAACACCGAGGCCACCACCAGGCCGGCGAAGGTGAAGGGCAGGGTGCCCAAGCCCAGACTCTGGGTCAGTTGGCCGACCGGGCCGTGCGGACCCATCGCCACCAGCAGGTAGAAGCCGAGCACGCTGGGCGGCAGCACCAGCGGCAGGGCCACCACGGCGCCGAGCGGCCCCTTGAGGCGCGAGCGGGTGTAGGCCAGCCACCAGGCGATCGGCGTGCCGAGCACCAGCAGCAGCGCCGTCGTCAGCGTGGCGAGCTTGAGCGTCAGCCAGATCGCGGCGAGATCGACACCATCGAGCGTAACCATGCTGGCTGCTCCTTTTTAGTGTGCAGTCAGAGTGCGTAACCGTAGGACCTGATCAGCGCGACGGCCTTCGGTTGTTTGAGATAGTCGACCAGCGCCTTTGCCGCCGGATTGTCCTTGCCTCTGGCGAGGAGCACCGCGTCCTGGCGAATCGGGGTATGCAGTTCGGCGGGCACGATCCAGGCCGAACCGCTGTCGACCTTGCCATCCTTGTAGATCTGCGACAAGGCGACGAAGCCGAGCTCGGCGTTGCCGCTGGCGACGAACTGGTAGGTCTGGGCGATGTTTTCGCCTTGTACGACACGTGCCTGCAGCGCCTCGGCGACCCCGAGCCTGGCCAGCGTGGCCATCGCGGCCGCGCCATAAGGCGCGCTCTTCGGGTTGGCCAGCGCCAGGTGGTCGAACGCGCCCTTGCGCAGCACCTCGCCCTGCGGGTCGACATAGCCGGGGGTGGCCGACCACAGCGCCAGCGCGCCGATGGCGTAGGTGAAGCGCGAGCCCGGAACGGCGGCGGCTTCCTGCTCCAGTTTCTGCGGCGTGGTGTCGTCGGCGGCGAGGAGCACCTCGAAGGGGGCACCGTTCTGGATCTGCGCGTAGAACTTGCCGGTCGCACCAAAGGCGACCACGGCCTGGTGTCCGGTGTCCTTGGCGAATTCGCGGGCGATCGCCTGCATCGGCTCGGTGAAGTTGGCGGCCACCGCCACTTGGACCTCCTCCGCTTGGGCGGTGGTGAGGGCAAACAGCGTGGCTACGCCCAGCGAGCAGACGGGCAGCCGGCGGAACAGGGAACGCTTCATGGTTTCACTCCGGGCGAAGGATAAGGGGCGAGGCGACGTTCACTCGTAAGTGGCGAGGATCACGCTCGACGACTTGAAGAAGGCGCAGGCCGGTACGCCCGGCGCGAGGCCGAGCGCGCTGCAGCTGTCGGCGGTGACCACGCAGGTCACGCTGCGCCCGGACGGCAGCGCCAGGGTCACCTCGTTGTTCACCGGGCCTTCGTGGATCGCG
>DASQBU010000269.1:0-1957 GCA_035635035.1 Pseudomonas sp. | reverse complement strand
GGCCGACTGACGGAGCGCCCGGCAATTGCACCATTATGGTGCACGGCCATGCGCAGCGACCTATACTGAGTCACCCGGGCCGGCGCGCGCCAGTGCCCGCCCGCCTGCGCCCCCAGCCAGTTCCGCGGCGCGCCAACCTGGCGCCGGCGGCCGCAGGCCAGGCCGGGCGGCCGCTGCCGGGGTGCACAAAAAGGCAGCAGGCGCCGGCCTGGCCATGCACCACGAGCACTGGCGCGCTTCTTGCAGAAAGTCCAGCACCCACAGGAGCGCATGCTTGCCATGGCCTATGACTCTCTGCAGCGCCTGCTGCTCGACAACCTCACCACCGCGGTGATCCTGCTCAATGCCGAACTGCGCCTGGAATACATGAATCCGGCCGCCGAGATGCTGCTGGGCGTGAGCGGCCAGCGCAGCCTGGGCCTGTTCATCAGCGAGCTGTGCAACGAGACGCCGGACGGCCTGCCGGCCCTGCGCCAGGCGGTGGCCAGCGGCCATCCGTTCACCAAGCGCGAGGCCCAGCTGGTCTCGGCCAGCGGGCAGAGCCTGGCGGTCGACTACGCCGCCACGCCGATCCCCGGCCTGAGCAGCTTCCTGCTGCTGCTCGAGCTGCACCCGCGCGACCGCCTGCTGCGCATCACCAAGGAGGAGGCGCAGCTGGCCAAGCAGGAGACCACCCGCCTGCTGGTGCGCGGCCTGGCCCACGAGATCAAGAATCCGCTGGGCGGCATCCGCGGCGCCGCCCAGCTGCTGGCCCGCGAGCTGCCGGACGCCGGCCTCAAGGACTACACCAACGTGATCATCGAGGAGGCCGACCGGTTGCGGAACCTGGTGGATCGCATGCTCGGCTCCAACAAGCTGCCGCAGCTGGTGCCGACCAACATCCACGAGGTCCTCGAGCGGGTGTGCAGCCTGGTCGAGGCGGAAACCCAGGGCCGCCTGGCCCTGGAGCGCGACTACGACCCGAGCATCCCCGAGCTGCTGGCCGACCGCGAACAGCTGATCCAGGCACTGCTCAACATCGTGCGCAATGCCATGCAGGCGATCACCGCGCAGAAGCCGCCCTACCCGCCCGGGCGCATCCTGCTGCGCACCCGCACCCTGCGCCAGTTCACCATCGGCCACCAGCGCCACCGCCTGGTGTGCCGGGTGGAGGTGATCGACAACGGCCCGGGCATCGACCCGGCGCTGCAGGACACCCTCTTCTATCCGATGGTCAGCGGCCGCGCCGACGGCACCGGCCTGGGCCTGGCCATCGCCCAGAACATCCTCAACCAGCATCAGGGCCTGATCGAGTGCGAGAGCCAGCCCGGACGCACGGTCTTCTCGCTGTATCTGCCGCTAGAACAAGGAGCACCAACCCCATGAACCGACCGGAGACCGTGTGGATCGTCGACGATGACCGCTCGATCCGCTGGGTGCTGGAAAAGGCCCTGCAACAGGCCGGCATGCCCAGCCAGAGCTTCGACAACGCCGACAGCCTGCTCAGCCGGCTGAACGTCGAACAGCCCAGCGTGATCCTCTCGGACATCCGCATGCCGGGCGCCAGCGGCCTCGATCTGCTGGCGCGGATCCGCGAGCTGCACCCGCGCCTGCCGGTGATCATCATGACCGCCCATTCCGACCTGGAAAGCGCGGTGGCCTCCTACCAGGGCGGCGCCTTCGAGTACCTGCCCAAGCCGTTCGACGTCGACGAGGCGGTGTCGCTGGTCAAGCGCGCCACCCTGCACGCCCGCGAGCAGCAGGCGCTGGCGACCCCGGACGAGCAGACCAGCACGCCGGAGATCATCGGCGAGGCGGCGGCGATGCAGGAGGTGTTCCGCGCCATCGGCCGCCTCAGCCACTCCAACATCACCGTGCTGATCAACGGCGAGTCCGGTACCGGCAAGGAGCTGGTGGCGCACGCCCTGCACCGCCACAGCCCGCGCGCCAACGCGCCGTTCATCGCGCTGAACATGGC
>DASQBU010000268.1:0-2980 GCA_035635035.1 Pseudomonas sp. | reverse complement strand
GGTGACCCTGATCGATCAGGTGCTGACCGGCGGGGCCTTCGACGTGCGTGCCGTCGACGAGGAGAAGAAGGACGGGGCTGCCGCATGAAAGTGATCGACATGCGCTGCCGGCCGGCGTACCTGCACGATTTCTTCGGTGCGACGCCCGGCTCCCCCGAGCATGCCGCGGCGCGCTGGCTGAACCGGCGCGTCGGCACCCGCGGTGATGACGCGCACTTCGAGCGCTCGCTCACTCAGGAGGGCTTCCTCGCCGAGGTGCGCGACGCCGGGTTGAGCAAGGCGGTGGTGGTCGGCCGGCACACGCCCGGCCAGCACCTGCCCAACGACTTCATCCACGAGATCGTCCACGGCCACGACGAGCTGCTCGGCATCGCCGGCATCGACCCGGCGCTGCAGGGCGTAGAGGGCGCCATCGCCGAGATCGACCGCGCCGTCGACCGCCTGGGGCTGGCCGGCATCGACCTGGAGCCGGGCTTCGGCGAGCCGGCGCGCCACCCGGACGACCCGCTGTACTGGCCGGTCTACGAGCACCTCGCGGCGCGCGGCATCCCGCTGTTCCTGATGAGCGGGCCGACCACCCCGGACCCGGCGTTCAACGATCCGGGCCGGCTGGCGAAGATCGCCCGCGCCTTCCCGACGCTGCGCATCGTCTGCTACCACGGCTACTGGCCGAACGTGGACCAGCTGCTCGGCGTGGCCTTCCGCTACGAGAACATCCTCGCCGTGCCGGACATGTACCTGTTCCTGCCCGGCAGCGCGGCCTTCGTCCAGGCGGCCAACGGCTTCCTCGGCGAGCAGCTGCTGTTCGGCTCGTCCTACCCGTTCCGGCCGATCCGCCAGTCCATCGACGACTTCCTCGCCCTCGGCTTCAAGGAAAGCGTGCTGGACAAGCTGCTCTACGGCAACGCGGCGCGGCTGTTCGGCCTGGCCTGAAAACGCCCTGGCGGCGCCCCGTGGGGGACGCCGCCAGGGCGGGGGTACGACAGGGAAGGGAGGCTGGCGCTCAGCCGAACAGCCGGCCGATCACCCGCGACACCAGGCTGCCGCCGAGGCTCTTCTTGACGTAGGGCACGTAGTGCTGGTCGTCGCGCTTGATGTGGTTGGTCAGCCACAGGCCGATCTCGGTGCGCACCTCGCGGGCCAGGCGCAGGTGGTCCTCGCCGCTCTCCAGGCGCGCGGCGTAGGCCTGGGTGCGGCTCTTGAACGACTCGTGGACGCGCCGGTGCGGCTCCAGCATCGGGTAGCTGGCCTTCTCCATCAGGCCTTCCTCGAAGCTGTTGTGCGAGATGGCGTAGTCGAACAGCGACTTGACCACGTACTCGACCGCCGAGGCCGACTGGGTCTTGATCGCCTGGTCGATCTCGCTGAGGTAGTCGAAGATCCGCTTGTGCTGCTCGTCGATGATGTCGATGCCGGTGGCGTATTCGGGCGACCAGGAAATGACGAAGCTCATGGATAAGATCCCTTTATCTGGGCAAGAACGATGAGGAAAAGTGCCCGCGGGCACTTCCGGTTCGGGCCGACAACCTGTCCGTGAGGGCAGCAGCGCTGCGCCTACTCAGCCTAGACCAGCGCCCGTGCGCTTGCCGCAGGCTGATATAGCCAGTCGTCGAGACGGCGCAGCCGCTCGGCGAGGTGCGCGCCGCGCGCGTCGGGGCTGGCGGCGCCCGGCCGGGCCGTTTTCCAGGCAATGCAATCGTTCATCGCGCGTCCTTTTGCTGATGGTTGTTGTGGGAGCGCCTGGGTACAGCGGACTCCCGCCCTGCCGGAGCGCCGCGCCGGCTTTCGCCGGCAGCGCGAGGGGGAGTCCATGCTCAGATTATTGGGAATAAGCTGTCTTCAAGAAGTAACTTTTTGGAATTGATTTATGGCCTATGGAACGTGCGGGCAAGCCGTGCGGGCCACCGGCCGCAGGCGGCGCCCAGGCAGCCGAACCCGGCGCCGTGACGGCGGCCGGGTGCGGTTCGGGGGCGGCCTCACGCCGGCGCGTGGCTCCAGCGCCGGTACAGCGCGCGGGCGGCGGCGTCCAGGCAGAAGCCGAGCGCGCCGATCAGCAGGACCATGGCCATCAGTTCCGAGTAGGCCAGGCGGTCGCGGGTGTCGAGGATGTAGTAGCCGAGCCCGGCGCTGACGCCGAGCATCTCGCAGGGCACCAGCACGATCCACAGGATGCCGATGGCCAGGCGCACGCCGGTCAGCACGTGGCCGAGCACGCCGGGCAGGATCACCCGCGAGAGGGTTTCCCAGCGCGTGGCGCTGAGGCTGCGGGTCAGTTGCAGCCAGCGCGGGTCGAGGCTCTTCACCCCGGCGGCGGTGTTGAGCAGGATCGGCCACACCGCGGCGAAGGCCAGCAGGAAGTAGATCGGCCGGTCGCCGACGCCCATCGCCATCACCGCGACGGGCATCCACGACAGCGGCGAGATCATGCGCAGGAACTGGAACGCCGGGGTGGTCGCCCACTCCAGGCTGCGCCAGGCGCCGACCAGCAGGCCCAGCGGCACGCCGACCAGCAGCGCCAGCGCCAGGCCGACCAGGATGCGCCGCAGGCTGACGCCGACGTGCTGGTACAGCTCGCCGCGGCCGAGCAGCTCGACCAGGCTGGCCAGGGTGGCCTGCGGCGCGAACAGCGCCGCCAGGCCCTGGCCGGTGCCGAACAGGGTGCTGCCCAGCCACCACAGGGCGAACAGCAGGAACAGCCCGCCCAGGCCGAACAGCCAGGGCAGGGCGGGGTGCTTGCGCTGGCTCACACGGCGATCTCCTCTTGGCGCTCGAAGCCTTCCGGCAGGCCGAAGGCCTTGAGGCCGCCGAGCGCCGCCAGGCTGTTGCGCACGAAGCGCTCGTCGACCAGCTCGCGGGCGGCCTGCTGCGGGTCGAGGGCGGCGAGGAAGCTCTTGTCGCCCTCGATCAGGGTGTCCTTCAGGCGGCGCACCAGTTCCTCGGTGTAGCTGGGGAACGGGTAGGGCTGGAAGTCGATGCGCCG
>DASQBU010000267.1:0-3550 GCA_035635035.1 Pseudomonas sp. | reverse complement strand
ATCGCCCGGGTGTTCTACGAGTACGGCGAGGAGCGCTTCTCCCGGCGCATGGCGCGGGCCATCGTGCAGCGCCGGGCCGAGCGGCCGTTCACCCGCACGGCCGACCTGGCCGAGGTGGTCGCCGCCGCCAATCCCGCCTGGGAAAAGGGCAAGCATCCGGCCACGCGGGCCTTCCAGGGCCTGCGTATCCACATCAACAACGAACTGGGCGATCTCGAGCGCGGCCTCGAGGCGGCGCTCGAGGCGCTGGCCGTCGGCGGGCGGCTGGCGGTGATCAGTTTCCACTCCCTGGAAGATCGCATCGTCAAGCAGTTCATGCGTCGCCAGGTGAAGGGCGAGGCCGACCACCTGCCGCGCGATCTGCCGATCCAGGTGGCCAGGTTCGAGCCGCGCCTCAAGCTGCTGGGCAAGCCGCAGTACGCCTCGGCGGCCGAACTCAAGGCCAATCCGCGCGCGCGCAGCGCGGTGATGCGCGTGGCGGAGAAGCTGCGATGATCCGCCGCGTCGGTGCCGCCATGCCCAGCGGCAGCCTGCTGATGCTGGTGCTGTTCGGCTTCGTGCTGGTGTCGGCCGTGGCGGTATCCTGGAGCGCGCACTGGAACCGCAAGCTGCTCAACCAGCTGTACGCCGAGCTGAGCGTGCGCGACAAGGCGCAGGCCGAGTGGGGGCGCCTGATCCTCGAACAGAGCACCTGGACGGCGCACAGCCGCATCGAGACCCTGGCCAGCAGCCAACTGAAGATGCGCATCCCCGAGCCGGGCGAAGTGCGGATGGTGGCGCCATGATCAAGCTCGATGGCGCTCTCTACCCCTGGCGCTTCCGCCTGGTGATCGCGCTGCTGCTGATCATGGTCGCGGTGATCAGCTGGCGCATCGTCGACCTGCACGTGTTCGACCATGCCTTCCTCAAGGCGCATGGCGATGCGCGCAGCGTGCGGCACATCCCGATCCCGGCGCATCGCGGGCTGATCACCGACCGCAATGGCGAACCGCTGGCGGTCAGCACCCCGGTCACCACCATCTGGGTCAACCCCAAGGAGATGCTGGGCGCCCGCGCGCAGTGGCCGGCCCTGGCCGCGACCCTGGGCCAGGAGCCGCAGGCGCTGAGCCAGAAGCTCGAGCAGAACGCCGAGCGCGAATTCCTCTATCTGGCCCGAGGCCTCACTCCCGAGCAGGGCGAAGCGATCCTGGCGCTCAAGGTGCCGGGGGTCTACAGCCTCGAGGAGTTCCGCCGCTTCTACCCGGCCGGCGACGTCACCGCGCACCTGATCGGCTTCACCGACGTCGACGACCGTGGTCGCGAGGGCGTCGAGCTGGCCTTCGACCAGTGGCTGGCCGGCATGCCCGGCAGCCGCCAGGTGCTCAAGGACCGCCGCGGCCACCTGATCAAGGATGTCGGCGTGGCGCGCAACGCCAAGCCGGGCAAGACCCTGGCGCTGTCCATCGACCTGCGCCTGCAGTACCTGGCCAGCCGCGAGCTGCACAATGCCCTGGTGGAGAACGAGGCCAAGGCCGGCAGCCTGGTGATCCTCGACGTGCAGACCGGCGAAGTGCTGGCCATGGCCAACCAGCCCACCTACAACCCGAACAACCGGCGCAACCTGCAGCCCGAGGCGATGCGCAACCGGGCGATGACCGACGTCTTCGAGCCGGGCTCGACGGTCAAGCCGATCTCCATGAGTGCCGCGCTGCAGAGCGGGCGCTGGAAGCCCAGCGACACCGTCGAGGTCTATCCGGGCAGCCTGCAGATCGGCCGCTACACCATTCGCGACGTGTCCAAGACCGAGGGGCCGGTACTCGACCTGACCGGCATCCTGATCCGCTCGAGCAACGTCGGCATCAGCAAGATCGCCTTCGACATCGGCGGCGAGGCGATCTACCGCGTCATGCAGCAGGTCGGCCTCGGCCAGGACACCGGGCTCGGCTTCCCCGGCGAGCAGGTCGGCAACCTGCCCAACCACCGCGACTGGCACAAGGCCGAGACCGCCACGCTGTCCTATGGCTACGGCCTGTCGGTGACCGCCATCCAGCTGGCGCATGCCTACGCGACACTGGCCAACCATGGCCGCCGGGTGCCGTTGACCATGGCTCGTGCCGATCAGGCCGCGCCTGCGACCCAGGCGATCCCCGAGGACGTGGCCAGGACCATGCAGGGCATGCTGCAGCAGGTCGTCGAGGCGCCCAACGGCGTCTATCGCGCCCAGGTGCCGGGCTACCACGTGGCCGGCAAGAGCGGCACCGCGCGCAAGACCTCGTCCGGCCGCAAGGGCTATGCCGAGAACTCCTACCGTTCGCTGTTCGCCGGCTTCGGGCCGATGAGCAATCCGCGCTTCGTCATCGTCGTGGTGATCGACGAGCCGAGCAAGGCCGGCTACTTCGGCGGCCTGGTATCGGCTCCGGTCTTCAGCAAAGTGATGTCCGGCACCCTGCGCCTGATGAACATTCCGCCGGACAACCTGCCGGCCACCCCCACGCAGCAAGCTGATGCTGCGCCTGTCAAGGGAGGACGCGGCTGATGCCGATGAGTCTGCTCAAGATGTTTCCCCAGGCCCGTCGCGATGCGTTGATCCGCGAACTGAGCCTGGACAGCCGGGCACTGCGCCCGGGCGACCTGTTCCTGGCGATTCCCGGCCACCACAGCGATGGCCGTGCCTACATCGCCGATGCTATCGCGCGTGGCGCCGCGGCGATCGCCTACGAGGCCGAAGGCGCGGTGGACGTGCCGTCGTCCGAGGCGACGGTGCTGATCCCGGTCAAGGGCCTGGCCGGCCAGCTGTCGGCCATCGCCGGACGCTTCTACGGCGATCCCAGCCGCAGCCTCGAGCTGGTCGGCGTCACCGGTACCAACGGCAAGACCAGCGTCAGCCAGCTGCTGGCCCAGGCACTCGACCTGCTCGGCCAGCGCTGCGGGCTGATCGGCACCCTGGGGGTCGGCTTCCACGACAACCTGCAGTGCGGCCGGCACACCACCCCCGATCCGCTGGCGGTGCAGGCGCAGCTGGCACGCCTCAAGCAGGCCGGGGCCAAGGCGGTGGCGATGGAAGTGTCGTCCCATGGTCTGGACCAGGGCCGGGTCGAGGCGCTGGACTTCGACGTGGCGGTGTTCACCAACCTGTCGCGCGACCACCTCGACTACCACGGCGACATGCACACCTACGGCGAAGCCAAGGCGCGCCTGTTCGCCTGGCCGGGGCTGTGCACCCGGGTGATCAACGTCGACGACCTGTTCGGTCGCGAGCTGGCCGCGCGCGAGGCGCCGTCGCGGCTGATCAGCTACAGCCAGATCGACCCCGCGGCGACCCTGTATTGCACCGAGGCCGAATTCAGCGAGAAGGGCGTGCGTGCGCGCCTGATCACCGCCCAGGGCGATGGCCTGTTGAGCAGTCCGCTGCTCGGCCGCTTCAATCTGAGCAACCTGCTGGCCGTGGTCGGCGCGCTGATGGGGCTGAACCATCCGCTCGACGAGATCCTGCGCGTGCTGCCGCAGCTGCAGGGCCCGGTGGGGCGCATGCAGCGCCTGGGCGGCGGCACCCAGCCGCTGGTGGTGGTCG
>DASQBU010000266.1:0-1758 GCA_035635035.1 Pseudomonas sp. | reverse complement strand
GCCGGCGGCGATCACCGCCTGCTCCATGATCGCCATGTCGTAGTAGCTGTCGGCCAGGGTCAGCACCTGGCCGGCGCCGACGAAGCTGACCTCGATGTCCGGGCGGATCAGCTCCGGCGGCAGCTGCGACTCCACCAGCGGGCGGGTCGCCTCGCTCATCGGCACCGGGAAGATCATCTTGATGCGCTTGCTCATCGTCGCGGTGCTCCTCACAGACCCAGCTCGTGGCGCGGGCGGGTCAGGGTGTCGATCAGCGCGTACATGATCTTCTTCGCGCAGGGGATCAGGTCGGGGATGTAGGTGGCGCCCATGCCGCCGAGGCCCTCGGCCACCGGCAGCGGCGCGCCCTGCGCCGGCCACGGCCAGCCGATGCGCGCGGTGGGGATGCCCAGGCGGCGCAGCGCGGCGCCGTCGGTCTGCCCGCCGAGCAGGTCGGCCTGGCCGTGCGGGCGGTGCTCGATGTGCTCCCAGCCGCGCCGGCAGGACTGGATGATCCAGTTCTGCGGGTCGGTGCTGCCGCCGGCCACCGAGCCGTACATTTCCCAGTCCAGGTCCAGCTCGGGGCGCTGCGCCTGCAGCTCGCGGACGAAGGCGGCGAACTGCGCCTTGACATCGGCCGGGCTGCTGCGCGGATTGACCCGCACGTCGAAGAAGATCTCGGTGACCGCCGAGGGGAAGGCCGGGCGCTGCACATCGCCGCCGCGCACCCCGGCGATCCAGCCGTGCGGCTTGATCTGCCCGGAGGTGTTGCGCTCGGCGTAGTCGATGATCCAGCGCTCCAGCTCCTGGATCACCGTGGCCGCCGGCACCACCGAGCTGCGAAAGCCCGGGATGTCGCGCGGCACGCCGGCGTAGCCGAGGGTGCCGTGCACGCGCAGCTTGAACCAGGCCATGCCCGGCTCCTCGTGGTAGACCCAGTTCCACGGCTTCATGATCACCGCGAAGTCCGGCGAACCGCCGCGGTTGAGCAGGTGGAACACGCCGTTGGACATGCCGGCGTGGTCGCGTCCGGCGATGTCCACCGGCATGCCGCCGTCGGCCATGCCCACCAGCAGGTCGCCGACCAGCGGCACCTCGGCCTCGATCAGCGCGGTGGCGACCTCGGTGAGGGTGGCGACCATGCCCTTGGGATTGGAGGCGCCGAGGCCGAACACCCAGTCGTCGAGCATCCGCGCCGCGGGCTGCATGTCGGCCTCGGGCGCCTTGCCGGTGAGGAGCTCCTGGGTCTCGTCGCCCTCCAGGTGGGTATCGATCGGCGCGTAGAGCAGCACGCTGGCGCCGCCGCCGCTGCCGCGGCGCTCGGCCAGCACGTTGCCGCTGGTCGCGCTCATCGGCTGGTAGCGCGCCGCCAGGCCGACCGACTCCAGGTGGCGGGCCATGAACTGGCTGGCCGCGCCGGCCGCGCCGGTCGGGCTGTGGATGTTGGTCAGCTCGAACAGCAGGTTCTGCAGGCGCTTGGGGTCGATACGCGCGCAGGCCTGCTCGTACCACAGCATCTGCTCGGCCGAGAACGGCACGGAAACGGTCGGTTGCATGGGGATCTCCTCAGTGGCTGGCCACGAACTGTTCGCTGAAGATGTTTTGCGGCGCGACGCCCAGCTCGATCAGCCGCGCGGTGGCGGCATTGATCATCGGCTGCGGGCCGCACAGGTAGGCAACGGTGTCCGGACTGACCACGTCGCCCTCGCGCAGGGCGCTCACCGGGCTGCCGTGGTGCAGGCCGGCGGTCGGCTCGCGGTCGACGCAGATGCGCGCCTC
>DASQBU010000265.1:0-2568 GCA_035635035.1 Pseudomonas sp. | reverse complement strand
AGCATCACCACCGCCAGCGCGGCGGCCACCGGCCAGTCGCGGTTGTTGAAGAACTCCTGCCACATCACCTTGCCGATCATCAGCGTCTCCGGGCCGCCGAGCAGCTCGGGGATGACGAACTCGCCGACCGCCGGGATGAACACCAGCATGCAGCCGGCGACGATGCCGTTCTTCGACAGCGGCACGGTGATCGTCCAGAAGCTGGTCAGCTGGCGCGCGCCGAGGTCGGCGGCGGCCTCCAGCAGGCTGGGGTCGTGCTTGGCCAGGTTGGCGTAGATCGGCAGGATCATGAACGGCAGGTAGGCGTAGACGATGCCGATGTACACCGCGAGGTCGGTGTTGAGGATCTGCAGCGGCGCGTCGATCAGGCCGAGGCCCAGCAGCGCGCTGTTGAGCAGGCCGTTGTTGCTGAGGATGCCCATCCAGGCGTAGACGCGGATCAGGATCGCCGTCCAGGTCGGCATCATCACCAGCAGCAGCCACACCGTCTGCATCTCCTTGCTGGCGCGGCTGATGGCGTAGGCCATCGGGTAGCCGATCAGCAGGCACAGCAGGGTGCCGATGGCGGCGATCTTCAGCGAGCCGAGGTAGGCGGCGACGTACAGCTCGTCCTCGCCGAGGATCGCGTAGTTGCCGAGGTTGAGCAGCACGCTCAGGTGGTTGTCGGCCCAGCTGACGATCTCGGTGTACGGCGGGATCGCCACGTCCACTTCGGCGAAGCTGATCTTCAGCACGATGGCGAACGGCAGCAGGAAGAACAGCAGCAGCCAGACGAACGGCACGCCGATCACCGCATGGCGGCCGCCGGGCAGCAGGCGCTTGAGGGCACTCATGACTGCAGCACCACGCCGCTGTCGTCGACCCAGTGCACGTACACCGCGTCGCCCCAGGTCGGGCGCTTCACGTGGCGCTCGGAGTTGGCCATGAACGCCTGCACGATCAGCCCGGAGGGCAGCGCGACGTAGTACACCGAGTGGCCGCCGAGGTAGGCGATGTCGTGCACCTTGCCGCTCGACCAGTTGTACTCGGCATGCTCCAGCTCCGGCTTGTCGCTGCTCAGCAGCAGCTTCTCCGGGCGCAGCGCGTAGGTGACGTGGCGTTCCTCGGCGCGGGTGGAGATGCCGTGGCCGACGTAGATCGGCCGCTCCAGTTGCGGACAGGCGATCACCGCGTGGTCGCTGCTGTCGTCGATCAGCTCGCCCTCGAACAGGTTGACGCTGCCGATGAACTCGCAGACCAGCCGGCTGGCCGGGGTCTCGTAGATGTCCATCGGGCTGCCGACTTGGGCGATCCAGCCGAGGTTCATGATGGCGATGCGCTGGGCCATGGTCATGGCCTCTTCCTGGTCGTGGGTGACCATCACGCAGGTCACGCCGACCCGCTCGATGATCTCCACCAGTTCCAGCTGCATCTGCGAGCGCAGCTTCTTGTCCAGCGCGCCCATCGGCTCGTCGAGCAGCAGCAGCTTGGGCCGCTTGGCCAGCGAGCGGGCCAGCGCCACGCGCTGGCGCTGGCCGCCGGACAGCTGGTGCGGCTTGCGCTTGGCGTACTGGGTCATGTGCACCAGCTTGAGCATCTCGGCGACGCGCGCGGCGATCTCGTCCTTGCCCAGGCCGTCCTGCTTGAGGCCGAAGGCGATGTTCTGCTCCACGCTCATGTGCGGGAACAGCGCGTAGGACTGGAACATCATGTTGATCGGCCGCTCGTAGGGCGGCAGGTCGGTGATGTCCTGGCCGTCCAGGTAGATGCGCCCCTCGGTGGGCCGCTCGAAGCCGGCGAGCATGCGCAGCAGGGTCGACTTGCCCGAGCCGGAGCCGCCGAGCAGGGCGAAGATCTCGCCCTTGTGGATGGTCAGCGACACGTCGTCCACCGCCACCGTTTCGTCGAACTTCTTCGTCACCCGGTCGATCTTGACCAGGACTTCCCGGGCCGGCGGCTGGGTGCCGGGCGGGCTCTTCTTTTGGGCAGCGGAGGCTATCGCCATCTGATACTCCGGGGCTGGGCAACCCGGCGACGGTGCCGGGGTGGTTTGATCGTTTCATTGCGTGCGCCGGGGCGGCTGCCCGGCACTCGATAGCGCGAGGCGCGCACATTAGCCGGCAATCGGCCAGAAACAAAGAGGCCGACGCACACGCCCTGTGGCGCAGGCGTCGGCCCGTCCCCTGTCGAGCCGCCGCCGGCCGCGGCAACGCGCGGCGCGGCGGCGTCTGGCGTGCTTACTTGCCGGACTTGATCTTGGTCCAGCTGCGGGTCAGGACGCGTTGCACCTTGGCCGGCAGGTCGACGGCGGTGTACAGCTTCTGGGTCACCTCGGCGCTCGGGTAGACGCCCGGATCGGTGCGCAGGGCCTCGTCGACCAGTGGGGTGGCCGCACTGTTGGCGTTGGGGAACTTCACCGCGTTGGTGATCTCGGCCATCACTTCCGGCTTCATCAGGAAGTTGATGAAGGCGTGGGCGCCGGTCGGGTTGGCGGCGTCGGCCGGGATGGCCAGCATGTCGAAGAACGAGCCGGCGCCTTCCTTGGGAATGCTGTAGCTGACCTTCACGCCGCCCTTGGCTTCCTCGGCG
>DASQBU010000264.1:0-1853 GCA_035635035.1 Pseudomonas sp. | reverse complement strand
TGCGGGCGCATCGACAATGCGGCGAGCATCATCGCCCTGCAGTGGCTGGCGCTCAACCGCGCGCAGGTGCGCCAGGCATGGCGCTGAAGCTGGCCGAGCGCTACCGGGTCGACCTCGCCGGCCTGCAGAGCGCCTGCGAGGCCAACTATGCGCGGCTGATGCGCCTGCTGCCGGGCATGCGCGAGCGCCCGGCCTTGCGCCGGGTGGCGGTCAGTGCCGGCGACGCCGTGCAGTCGGTGCTGGCGCTGACGGTCACCGAGGCCGGCCCCTACACCAGTACCGTCGAGGTGCGCGAGGAGGCGGTGCTGGTCTGGCTGCCGGCCCCGCGCCTGGAGGTGCGCGTCTACCACGATGCGCGCATGGCCGAGGTCACCGCGGCCGAACACTGCCGCCGTCTGCAGCCGCGCTACGGCTATCCCAACGCGGCCATGCACCAGCCGGACGAAAAGAACCAGCTCAACCTGTTTCTCGGCGAGTGGCTGGGGCACTACCTGCAGTGTGGCCATCTGGCGGAAAACCCAGTGGATCACTCGGTCGTTCGCCGGTAGTGTGAACCGCATAGCGGTTCGCCTTCGGCAGCCCGTGCCACCATTGCCGTTCCGCAGCCGCGGATCCATTGCCGACAGGAGACGGCTTTGCACAGTATCCACGCCACCCCTGCTGCCGCACCGCTGGTGCTGGTGCAGCTTACTGACAGTCATCTGTTCGCCGAGACTGACGGCCATCTGCTGGGTATGGATACCGCAGACAGCCTGAGCCGGGTCGTCGAGCTGGTCCGTGCGGAGCAGCCGCGAGTCGATCTCATCCTCGCCAGTGGCGACCTGTCCCAGGACGGCTCGCTGGCCTCCTACCGCCGCTTCGCCGAGCTGACCGCGCCGCTCGACGCGCCGGCGCGCTGGCTCGCCGGCAACCATGACGAAACCCAGGCGCTGCGCACCGCCTGTGCCGGCACCGCATGCCTGCAGGTGGTCACCGACCTCGGCAACTGGCGGCTGATCGCCCTGGATTCGAGCATTCCCGGCGCGGTGCCCGGCCAGCTCGATGCCGAGCAGCTGGTGCAGCTGGAGGCGGCCCTGGACAGCGCCGGCGAGCGCCACGTGCTGCTGACCTTCCACCACCATCCGGTGGCGGTGGGCAGCCGCTGGCTCGACCCCATCGGCCTGCGTAACGCCGAGGCGCTGTTCGCCGTGGTCGACCGCTACCCGAACCTACGCTGCATCCTCTGGGGCCACGTCCACCAGGAGGTCGACCTGCAGCGCAACGGCGTGCGCCTGCTCGCCTCGCCGTCCACCTGCGTGCAGTTCGCTCCCGGCAGCGAGGAGTTCCTGGTCAGCTGTGAGGCGCCCGGCTATCGCTGGCTGCGCCTGCATGCCGACGGTGCGCTGGAGACCGGCGTGTCGCGGGTCAGCGGCATCGACTTCGTGGTCGACTACAGCATCAAGGGCTACTGAGGCCTTTGCGGGGGAGCGCCCCGCACGCCCCATTTCAGGCTCGGCGACTCCAGGGGGCGTAGGGCGCACCCTGCGGTTCGGCGCTCGCCGGGCTTGAACCGGGCGGCGGGATAATGCTTTCCTTGTATATCCATCCAGTTGCAAGGCGCCGTCCATGTCCCCGCTGCCGACCCTGATCTATCTCCATGGCTTCAACAGCTCGCCGGCCTCGCTGAAGGCCCGCCAGCTGGTCGAGGCCTGTGCCGCGCGGGGGCTGGCCGGGCAGCTGCGCGTGCCGGCGCTGCACTACGATCCGCGCCAGGCGATCGCCCAGGTCGAGGCCGAGATCGCTGGGGCTACGCGGCCGGTGCTGGCCGGCAGTTCCCTCGGCGGCTACTATGCGACCTTTCTGGCCGAGCGGCA
>DASQBU010000263.1:0-3945 GCA_035635035.1 Pseudomonas sp. | reverse complement strand
GTGCGTGTGGGGAGTTAGGCACCACTCGGCGCGGCGCATGTCCGAACGTTAACGGCACCTCCGCCGCGCTGTCCACCACGCAACGCTTTCCCCAGCCCCAACGAAAAGCCCGGCGCAGACGCTCCGTCTGCACCGGGCCGGTGACGTGCAGGATGGCAAGCAACGGCCGTCAGGCCACCTGGTGCCCTTCCCCGCCGCAGGCGTGCTCGTCGTGCGGGGCGCCGGGGGGCAGCTGGCCGGCGAGGTAGGCGGCGACCGCGCGGTCGGGGTCGCTCTCGCCGGTGGCCAGCAGGGTGACGCCGCGCTCGCCGAGGCGGCGGATCACGCCGTCGCCGGCGCTGGCGGCGATGGCCACGTCGACCGCGTGCAGCGGGTGGCGTTCGGGCTGGGCGCAGACGTGCCACTCGTGCAGGCAGGCATGCTCGTCCAGCTCGATGGTGTAGGCGCCTTGCGGCGCCTCGCCCGGCCAGACGTCGAACACCCGCCAGCGATGGGCGCGGCCGGCATGGCCGGCGACCTGGCCGTGGCGGTCGATGGCCACGGCGATCAGCAGGCGGGCGTCGCTCATGCCGCGGCCTCGTCGGACAGCGCGAAGCGCACGCGCTGTTCGGCGCTGGCGCCGAGCAGCTTGGCCAGCCACGGCGGCGGCGCGTCGCGCATCACCCGCTGCAGTTCGGCGAGGATGTCGGCGGCCTGCGCCTCGGGCTTCTTGATCGGGTAGATGCCGGCCTTGATCACCTTGGCCGCCGCCGGGCCGCCGATGGAAGCGACGTAGAGCACCTGGCAGTCGGCGATCCGTTCGGCGCGCCAGGCGTTCTTGTCCTCGGCGAGGTCGGCCTCCAGCGCCGAGCGGATCTCGATCAGCGCGCGCTGGTCGGCGCTGACCTGGTAGACCAGGAAGCGCAGGCAGGAGCCGAAGTGGCCGTCGAGGCGTTCGCCGTTGTTGGAGGCGATGGCCACGCGGATCGAGCCGGCCGGCGGCGTGGCCGGGGCGGCCACCGGCTGCGGCAGGTCGTCGGCGGCGGTCTCGCCCCAGAGGATGCGCACGGCGTCCTTGAGCGCCTCCATCGGCGTGTCGAGCAGGTCGACGTCTTCCTCGGAGCCGGCCAGGCCGATCTTCAGGTCGGTGACGGTGATGCCCTGCAGGCTGGCCTCGGTCAGCGGGCCGTCGATGCGCTGGTGGAGGATCTCCAGCAGCTGGCCGACGTCGGTGCCGGGCAGGGCCCGGGCCGCCAGGGCGATGCGCAGGGCGGTATCGCGACTCATGTTCTCGGGAGTAGTCATCAGTGGCCTCCTCGGGCGCGCGGATCAGTCTTCGTCGTCATCGTCGTCGTCATCGAGCACCCGCGTGATGCGCTGGTAGATCTCCACGCGGTCGCCGTCCTTCAACGGGCTGTCGAGTTTCACGAACTTGCCGAACACGCCGACCTTCTGCTTGTTCAGGTCGACCTCCGGGCAGAAGCGCAGCAGCCCGGAGCGTTCGATGGCCTGCTGCACGGTTGCGCCGTCCTCGACCTGGCAGCTCAGCTGCAGCGGCTGGGGGGGCGCGGCATACACCACGGCGACTTTCATGCTTTCACTCCTGTGCCGGACTCATTGCAGGACGATCAGTTCGCCATGGGTCTCGACCCGCCGCTCGGCGCGCTTGCGGTCGAGCACGCGCTTGCCGGCCAGCAGGAAGCCCAGGACGATGAAGCCGCCCGGCGGCAGGATGGCCAGCAGGACCCCCTGGTAGCCGGGCAGCACGGTGATCTCCAGCCACTGGAAGTGCGGGCCGAGCAGCGAGGACGCCTGGGCGAACAGGGTGCCGCTGCCGAGGATCTCGCGGATTCCGCCGATCAGCATCAGCACCCAGGTGAAGCCGATGCCCATGCCGGCGCCGTCGAGCATCGAGGGGATCACCGGGTGCTTGAGGCTGAACGATTCGGCGCGGCCGAGCACCGCGCAGTTGGTGACGATCAGGGCGATGAACAGGCCGAGCACCTTGTACAGCTCGTGCATCCAGGCATTCATCAGCATGTCGATGATGGTCACCACCCCGGCGATCAGGCCGATCATCACCGGGTTGCGCACCTCGGGGGAGATGGTGTGGCGCAGCGCCGAGATCAGCGCGTTGGTCAGCACCAGCACCAGGGTGGTGGCCAGGCCCATGCCCAGGCCGTTGGTGGCGGTGGTGGTGACCGCCAGGGTCGGGCACAGGGCGAGCATCTGCACCAGGGCGACGTTGTAGTCCCACAGCGCGCTGGTGAAGTACTTCCACGGGCTGGACGACGGCGCGGCGCTGACCGGCACTCCGCATTGGCTGCTCATGGCTTGGCCTCCTGGGGCTCAGCGAGTTGGGCGAGGTGGCGAACCTGGAACTGCAGGGCCTGGACGATGCCCTTGACCACCGCGCGCGGGGTGATGGTGGCGCCGGCGAACTGGTCGAACTGGCCGCCGTCCTTCTTCACCTTCCACTTCTCCAAGGGCGGGTTGCCCAGCGACAGGCCGTCGAAGCGGGTGATCCAGTCGCTCTTGCCGACCTCGATCTTGTCGGCCAGGCCGGGGGTTTCCTTGTGGGTGAGGATGCGCACGCCGAGGATGCGCCCCTCGGCGTCGAGGGCGATCAGCTGGGTGACCGGGCCGCCGTAGCCGATGGTGCTGACCTGGAAGGCCATGGCGGTGAGCTGGCCGGCGCGGCGCGCCGGGTAGACCTGGACGGCGCCGAGAGTCTCGTCCTGCACGCTGAGCGCCTCGGCCAGCGGGTTGTTGTCGTACAGCTTGGCCGGCAGCACCTGGCGCAGCACGGCGAGCTGGTCCTCCTGCTGCTGGACGGCGATCTGCTCATGGGTGAGCTGGTTGCCGAGCAGCAGCGACAGGGTCACCAGCGCGCAGACCACGCCGAGCGACAGGCCCTGGTAGGCCACCAGCGCGCGCCAGCGCGCCAGCAGGCCCGGTTGCGGCGCGGGCGGCGCGGCGCCCTGGTCCGGGGTCAGATGGGTCTCGCTCATGCCTCAGCCCTCCTGTTTGACCTGGTTGGTTTGCCGGCCGATGGCCAGCGGCTGGCCGCCGGCGGTGCGCCCGTAGGCGCGCGGCCGGAAGTAGCGGTCGATCAGCGGGGCCAGGGCGTTCATGAACAGCACGGCGAAGGCCACCGCCTCGGGGAAGCTGCCCCAGGTGCGGATCACGTAGACCAGCAGGCCGCAGCCGGCGCCGAAGATCAGCCGGCCGGTGCGGCCGACCGGCGAGGACACCGGGTCGGTGGCGATGAACAGCGCGCCGAGCAGCAGGCCGCCGCTGCTCAGGTGGTAGAGCGCGCCGGCGTAGCGCTCCGGGTTGATCTGGTGGGCCAGCGCGGCCAGCAGCGCCACGGCGAGCAGCATGCTCAGCGGGATCTGCCAGTGGATGATGCGCCGGCCGAGCAGCCACAGGCCGCCGAGCAGGATCAGCAGCTCGGAGGTCTCGCCGAGGCTGCCGCCGCTGTTGCCGAGCAGCGCCGGGAGCAGGGAGAAGCTGCCGGCGAGTACCTCCTCGGCACTGTGCTGCAGGGTCAGTTCGGTGCGCAGGTTGCCCAGCGCGGTGGCGCCGCTCATGCCGTCCGGCATGGCCCCGCCGAAGGTGATGTGCAGGCCGTCGAGGAAGCCCGGCGCGCCACTGGAACCCAGCGGGTGCGGCAGCGCCCAGCTGGTCATCTGCAGCGGGAAGGCGATCAGCAGGGCGACGCGGGCGAGCATCGCCGGGTTGAACAGGTTCTGGCCGATGCCGCCGTACAGCTGCTTGCCGATGCCGATGGCGAACACGCTGCCGCCGACGCCGATCCACCACGGCGCCCACGGCGGCAGCGACAGCGCCAGCAACCAGCCGGTGAGCAGCGCCGAGCCGTCGAGCAGGCGGCGCTGCGGCTGGCCGAGCCAGTGCAGGCACAGCGCCTCGGTGGCCAGCGCGCTGGCGCAGGTCAGCAGCCAC
>DASQBU010000262.1:0-4711 GCA_035635035.1 Pseudomonas sp. | reverse complement strand
GGTGGTGGCGATCACCAGGTTGGCGTCGGCCACCCAGCCCATCGCGGTCTGCACGATCGGGTAGCGGCAGCCGAGCGCCGCGGTCAGCGGGGTCTGCAGCAGGGCACTCATGCGCTTTCCCCTTCGCTGGCCGCGGCCTGCTTGTTGGCCTTGGCCATGGCCTTGGCGTCAAAGCCGCCCAGCTTGTCGCCGGACAGCAGCTCGTTGTGCACGTGGGCGAAGTGGTGCCAGGCGAATACCGCGTCCATGGCGGTGCGCTTGCCGGACAGGTCCTCGACGTGGTTGATCGCCTGCTTGGTCAGCGCCAGGCCCATGCGCGGCTGGCCGGCGATCTTCGCCGCCAGCGCGTAGGTGGTCGCCTGCAGCTCGTCGCGCGGCACCACGCGGTTGACCATGCCCACCTCGTAGGCGCGGCTGGCCGGCATGCGGTCGCCGCACATGAGGAATTCCTTGGCGATGCGCGGGTTCATCTCGTAGGGATGGGCGAAGTACTCCACCCCCGGAATGCCCATGCGCACCACCGGGTCCTGGAAGAAGGCGTCGTCGCTGGCGACGATCAGGTCGCAGACCCAGGCCAGCATCAGGCCGCCGGCGATGCAGGCGCCCTGGACCATGGCGATGGTCGGCTTGGGCAGCTCGCGCCAGCGCCGGCACATGCCGAGGTAGACCTCCTGCTCGCGGGCGTACAGGTACTCGCCGCCCGGCTTGTTGGTGTGGTCCCACCACAGGTGGGCGCGCTCGAACGGCTTGTTGATGTCGCGTCCCGGCGTGCCGATGTCGTGGCCGGCGGAGAAGTGCTTGCCGGCGCCGCACAGCACGATGACCTTGACCGCGTCGTCGTCCACGGCGCGGCGCAGGGCCGCGTCGAGGGCGTAGGTCATCTGCGAGTTCTGCGCGTTGTTGAACCCCGGACGGTTCATGGTCAGGGTGGCGATGCCGTCGGCCACCGTGTACAGCACCGGCTGCTCGGTCTCGTAGACCGAGGCGTCGGCGCGGGTGACGAATTCGCTGTCGCTGCTCGGGACGCTCATGGTCGATTCCTCAGGCCTGGGTGGCGGCACGGATGCCGGGCGGATTGCCCTTGAGGGCGGAGGCACGCAGGTCGTGCGGGTCGAGGCGGCGGATGATCGCCAGCTGCTCGGCGGTCGGATGCGCGGTTTCGCCCATGCCGTCGGCCTTGAGCAGCGGGAAGCCGGTGTTGTCCTGCACTTCCTCGAAGCTCACCCCCGGGTGCAGCGAACGCACGCGCACCGCGCGCTCCGGTCCCTCGAAGTCCATCACGCAGAGGTCGCTGACCACCCGGCGGATGTCCATCAGGTCGCGGCGCATGCCCTCGGCCCAGCGCTCGGCCTTGAAGCCGACGCCGGAAACCATGTCCACCTCGCCGGCGACGAACACCCGCTTGTTGTGGCTGGGGATGAAGAACGAGTTGATGTGGTTGATGCTGTTGCCCGGCAGGCCGCGCACGCCGAGCATGGCGATCTTCGGCTGGCGGTAGTCGCCGACCGCCGACAGGTTGGTCTGGCCCCAGCGGTCGACCTGGGTCGGGCCGATCATCGCGTGGCGGCGGCCGCCCCACACGCACTCGAACACGCGCTCGAAGCTCATGCAGCCGGAGTACTTGGGCACGTAGTCGCCGCGCGGGCCGAGCGGAATCGGCTCCTCGACCAGGAACGCCTCGCTGTCGGTCATCAGCAGTTCCGGGCTGTGGGTGAGCTTGGCCAGGCTCGCGCCCAGGCGCGGGATCACGCCCAGGCCCGAGGCCAGCACTTCGCCGTTGCCGCGCCAGGCTTCCGAGGCGGCGACGATCAGCAGTTCGGCCAGGGTGAAATCACGGGTATCGGTCATCGCTCGTTCTCCTCAGAACACCGGCAGGGGCAGCTTGCCCAGGCGCTCGGCGCCGCCGTTCTTTTCCTGGTAGGCCGACTCGCCCACGTTCACGAACTCGTCGACGTAGGCCTGCCAGCCGCCCTCTTCCGCCGCGCTGGCGGCGTAGCGCTTGAAGTGGCTCATGTCCCAGCCGTAGTCGGACGGGCAGGAGGTCGGGTGGGCGCCGAACGGGGCGTGCACCACGCCGGTCACCAGGTAGCGCTCGAAGGTGTTGTTGCGCGCCTGCTCGGCGGTCAGCGCGAAGCGCTCGTGCAGGCGCTCGCAGGAGACGAAGCACTGCTTGGCGGCGCGGGCGAACAGGTGGTCGAAGTACGGGTCCGGACCGGTCACCAGGGTGTTGCCCAGGCGGTCGGCGTCGTTGACGTGCAGGAAGGCCACGTCGAGGTTCAGCGCCGGCATGGCCAGCAGCACCTCGCCGTCGGCGTAGGGCGACTGCACGGTCTTCAGCTCGGGGTTGTGGGTCAGCACGTCGGTGGCCAGGCCGCAGCGGGTCGGCAGGAACGGCAGGCGCATGCCGGCGGCGCGCAGGCCCCACTCGAACATGCCCTCGTCCAGCTCCATCAGCTCGGTGAGCTGGCCGGCCTCGCGGCACTTGCGGTACCAGGGCTCCAGCGGGATGGCGTCGAGGGTGGCGAAGCCGAACACCAGCTTCTTGACCTTGCCGGCGGCGCACAGCATGCCGACCTCGGGGCCGCCGTAGGCGACCACGGTGAGGTCCTTGACGTCCGAGCGGAGGATCTCGCGGACGATGGCCATCGGCTTGCGCCGCGGGCCCCAGCCGCCGAAGCCGACGGTCATGCCGTCGCGCAGTTGGGCGACCGCATCGGCCGCCGTCAGTTGCTTGTTCATTGCTGTACTCCTTATTGCCGGCCGGCGGAGAAGTCGTGGCCCCAGATGCTCACGCGGGTGAACTCGAAGGCGCTGTGTTCGGCCCAGTCGAGCTGCAGGCCGCCGTAGCCGTATTCCAGGTCGAAGCCCGAGGGGGTCTTCATGTAGAAACTGGTCATGCGGTCGTTGAGGTGCTGGCCGAGGGTCGCCGACAGCGGCACGCCGTGGGCCTGCATGCGGTCGTGGGCGCGGCCCACCTCGGTCATCGAGTCGACCTCGACCATCACGTGCACGCAGCCGCTCGGCACCGGGTACTCGGCCAGCGCCAGGCTGTGGTGGCGGGCGTTGGCGCAGTGCAGGAAGTGGATGCGGGTCGCCGGGCCGTTGGGGTCCGGGCGGAAGTTGAAGATGTCGGAGACCTCGAAGCCGAGCACCTCGGTGGCGAAGGCCAGGGTGGCGTCGAAGTTCGGCGCCGGCAGCACGGTGTGGCCGAGGCCCATGTCGCCGGTGAGGAAGCGCGGCACGCCCTGCGGCGAGACGAACGGCAGGCAGTCGGAGCGATGGCCCCAGCTCAGTTCGTGACGGTTGCCCGCCGGATCGACGACGATGGCCAGCGCCTGCACGCCGCGCTGCTCGATCTCCTCGGCGCTGCCGGCCTGCCACTCGACGCCCTTGGCCTCGAGGTGCGCGATGGCGTTGCGGAAGGCCTTCTCCCCGGCCAGCTCCCAGCCCGAGGCCAGGTAGCGCGGCGAATCGCCCTCGACCACCAGCATACGGAACGGCCGCTCGTCCATCTTCACGTACAGGCCGCCGCCCGGCGCGGGGCTGGTCGGCATGCCCAGCACGTCCTCGGCGTAGCACTGCCAGTCGCCGAGATTGCCGACCTGGGCAACGAAGTAACTCAATCCACGGATGTCGATCATGCCCCTGCTCCAGAAAAGGTCGTTTCATGACTGGGACCGATTCTGCGCAGGCCGCGCCAGCGGCTCATCGTCCGTTGAGACTAAGCAGGGATGAGACCTGTAGGGGCGAATTCATTCGCCCGACCGGGCCACGCTGGCGAATGAATTCGCCCCTACACGACAGATCGCGAGGGCTGGAAGAGCTCCGTCCATCGCGTACGGAGCACTGCACGAAGCCCAACCCCGGCAGTCCCTCTGTAGGGGCGAATTCATTCGCCCGACGGGGCCGCACCGGCGAATGCATTCGCCCCTAACAGGACATGCGCGCGCCCCACGCCTAGTCCATTCCGGGGATTCCCGCCGCCCGTCCGCCTCGCACACTCGAAGCCTGCTAATGGGCCAGAGGAGCCGGTAATGGACTTCGCGCTGAGTGACGAACAATTGATGATCCAGGAGAGCGCGGCGGGCTTTCTCGCCGCCGCCTCCGATTCGGCGGCGGTGCGCGCCGCCATGGCCAGCCCGCAGGGCTTCGATGCAGAGCTGTGGCGGCAGATCGCCGAGGAGCTGTGCTGGCCGGGGCTGATGATTCCCGAGCAGTACGGCGGCGTGGGCCTGGGCTTCGTCGAGCAGGCCATCCTGCTCGAACAGATGGGCCGCCACCTGCTCTGCTCGCCGTTCTTCGCCAGCGCCTGCCTGGCCACCCCGGCACTGCTGCTGGGCGACAACGAAGCGCTGCGCGCACGCTGGCTGCCCGAACTGGCCGCCGGCAGCCTCACCGCCACCCTCGCCTACTGCGAGAGCCGCGACGGCTGGCACGCCACCGAGCAGCCGCGGGCCAGCCGCGACGGCGACGGCTGGCGCCTCGACGGCTCCTATGAGGCGGTGCTCGACGGCGCCAGCGCCGGGCTGCTGATAGTCACGGCCCGCGACGATGCCGGCGCGCTGCGCCTGTTCGCCGTGCCGGCCGAGCAGGCCGGCATCCAGCGCCAGGCGCTGCCGACCCTCGACCAGACCCGCCGCCGCGCGCGCATCGAGCTGGACGGCGTGGCGGTCACCGCCGAGCAGTGCCTGCACGGCGACGATTCCGGCAC
>DASQBU010000261.1:0-2405 GCA_035635035.1 Pseudomonas sp. | reverse complement strand
GGCGCGGGCGGTCTGCAGGAAGCTCGGCAGCAGCAGGTCGTTGCCCTGGTAGCGCGCGGCCAGCTCCCAGACCAGGGCGAGCAGCAGCAGGATCAGGCCCTTGCGCAGCCAGCCCTGCTGCCACAGGCGGGTGGCCAGCGGCAGCTCGCGCTCCAGCGGCGCGTCGGTCAGCGGCGGCAGGTCGATTTCGTATTCTTCCCGGCGCACCGGCGATGATGGAAGGCTCATGGCGGATTTCCTGTAACGGAGGGTGCGAGAAGTCAGCAGGACAGGCGAACGTCCTGGAAGCGCAGGTCGAGCGGCACCTGGTCCACCTGCTCGTCGAACAGCAGGCGATGGATGCGCTGCGCGGTCTGCTGGAAGGCCACGCCGCCCAGGCTGTGCAGGCCGAACTGGTGGCTGTGCACCTCGGCGCGCACCCGCCCCGGGTGCGGCGACAGCAGGAGGATGCGGTTGCCGACCACCAGCGCCTCCTCGATGGAGTGGGTGACGAACAGCAGGGTGAAGCGCACCTCCTCCCACAGCGCCAGCAGCTCCTCCTGCATCTTGCGCCGGGTCAGGGCGTCGAGCGCGGCGAACGGCTCGTCCATCAGCAGGATCTTCGGCTGCATGGCCAGCGCCCGGGCGATGGCCACCCGCGCCTTCATGCCGCCGGACAGGGTATGCGGATAGGCGTCGGCGAAAGCCGCCAGACCGACCTTGTCCAGGTAATGCAGGGCGCGCTGCTCGGCCTCCTTGCGGCTCAGGCTGCGCGAGGCCAGCAGCGGGAACATGACGTTCTGCTTGACCGTCTTCCACGGCGGCAGCTGGTCGAACTCCTGGAACACCACGATGCGGTCCGGTCCCGGCTGGGTGACCCGGGCCCCGTCCAGGCGGATCTCCCCGGCGCGCGGCTCGATGAAGCCGGCCACCGCCTTGAGCAGGGTCGACTTGCCACAGCCGGACGGCCCGAGCAGGACGAAACGGTCCGCCGGGTCGACCTCGAAGCTCACCTCGTGGGTCGCCCGGACCACCCGCTGCGGCGTGCGGTACTCCAGGCTGACCTTGTCCACCTGCAGCAGCGCCCGTTCGGGCGCCGCCTCGAGATTGCTGACCGTGTGGCCTGGCAATGGCGCGTTCATCGCATCAGCTCCCCTGCCCCAGCTGCGGATCCGGGAAGAAGTAATCCTGCCAGGAAGCCGGCTTGTTCTTCAGCGCGCCGACCCGATGGAGGAAGTCGGCCAGCGGGTAGGTGTTCTTCGGCGTCACGCTGAACTGGAACTGCTCGTTGTCGATGATCTTCAGCAGCGCGTCCTTGTCGATCTTGGCCCCGGTGACGCGGATGTAGGTTTCCGCCGCGGCGGCCTTGTTCTTCTGGGCGAAGTCGGCCGCCTCGGCCAGCGCGCCGACGAACGCCTTGTAGGTCTTCGGATTTTCCGCGCGGAACTTCTCGGTGGTGTAGAGCACGGTCGGCGAGTTCGGGCCGAACAGGTCGTAGGTGTTGAGCACCACGTGCACGTTCGGGTTTGCCAGCGCCTGGTTCTGGAACGGCGGATTGGAGAAGTGCGCGGTCAGCTCGGTGGCGCCGCTGGTCAGCGCCGAGGTCGCCTCCGGGTGCGGCAGGGCGACGGTGTACTTGTCCAGGCGGTTGTACTCCTTGTCCCCCCACTGCTTGGCGGCGGCGTACTGCAGGAAGCGCGACTGGATCGACACGCCCACCGCCGGCACGGCGATGCGGTCCTTGTCGGTGAAGTCGGCGATGGTCTTGACCTTGGGATTGTTGCTCACCAGGTAGTAGGGGAAGTTGCCCAGCGAAGCCACGCCCTTGACGTTCTGCTTGCCGTGGGTGCGATCCCAGATGGTCAGCAGCGGGCCGGTGCCGGCGCCGGCGATGTCGATGGAACCGGCCAGCAGCGCGTCGTTGACCACTGCGCCGCCGGAGAGCTGGGTCCAGTCGACCTTGATGTCGAGGCCGTCGGCCTTGCCGTGTTTCTCGATCAGGTGCTGGTCACGCACCACGTTGAGCAGCAGGTAGACGATGCCGAACTGCTCGGCAATGCGGATCTCGCCCTCGGCGTGGGCTGCGGTCGGCACGGCGAAGCTGCCGGCCAGCAGGCTGAGAGACAGGCCGATGCCGCCGGCCAGACGGCCGAAACGCGGCCGCGCAGGGAAGCGTTTTTCTCGAGACATGGTGAACTCCGTGTAAATTCGAGGATTGAGATTGCTTCAGCTCAGAACGGGGCATCGCCCTGGATGGTGGTGCGATGCATGCGGCGGCGCAGATGCTTCGGGCAACCGGTGGCCAGATGGATCAGCGCACGGTTGTCCCAGAACAGCAGGTCGTGCGGCTGCCACTGGTGGCGGTAGACGAACTCGGGGCGCGCGCTGTGGGCGAACAGTTCGGCGAGGAGCTGGCGGCTGTCGTC
>DASQBU010000260.1:0-4327 GCA_035635035.1 Pseudomonas sp. | reverse complement strand
AGGCCGCAGCCGTGGCGCTTGGCCAGCGGCGCGGCCAGGCTCTCGGCGTGCAGCTCGGCGAAGCGCTGGCGCAGGCGGCGCAGCTCGTCCTGCAGCTGCGCCAGCGCCGTCTCGGTGAGCATGCCGTGGGCGAAGGCCAGGGTCTCGTCGCTGCCGGCGAAGTCGCCGGCGAGGAACTCGCCGAGGCCCTGGCGCTGGAAGAAGCGCCGGATCGGCCCGTCCGGCCGCCAGTCGAAGTCGCGCGCCACGTTGAGGCGCACGCGGTTGCCCGGCAGCAGCTCGATCAGCCGCAGGCGGTCGAGGCGCGCCAGGCAGCGGATCGCCTCGGCCTCGCCGAGCTGGTAGACGCGCAGGATGTCGGCCAGCGTCCACTGGTTGAGCACGCACACCGCCACCAGCAGCAGGCGCACGTCGGAGACCAGCTCGCGCTCCTGCTCCTCGCTGAGGGTGCGCAGGCGCCGGCCGCCGGCGGCGGCCTCCTGGCTCAGCTCGGCGAGGGTGAAGCCGAGCAGCCCGGCGATCTGCAGCAGGCGCTCGACGCTCAGGCTGCCGCTGGCGAACAGGCGCTTGACGCTGGCCTCGGAGAGGTCGAGGGCGGCGGCCAGGTCGCGGTAGGTCATGCCGCGCGCCTTGAGCTGGCGCTTGAGGGTGGACAGCAGCTGGTCGAGTTCGCTCATCGGGGAAAAGTCTCGCTATTCGCTACTGCGCAGTGTACGCGACGCGACTTTTCCCGCCAGAGTTTCACCCTGCGCCACCCCAGGCCATGCTCGGCTCACCCAACCCACCGGAGACCGCCATGGATCGCTGCTCCCACCCGCGCTGCCGCCACCTGCCGCTGCTGCTGACCCTGCTGCTGTCGGCCGCCGCCCTGCTGCACGGCCCGATCGCCCAGCTGGAGAACTACCACGCCTTCGCCGACCGGCTGACCCTGCTGGGCATCCCCCACGCGCTGGACGTGCTGTCCAACCTCGGCTTCGCCGCCGTCGCCCTGTGGGGGCTGTGGCGCCTGGCGCCGCGCCGCCGCAGCCACTTTGCGCTCAGTTGGCCGGGCTACGCGCTGTTCCTCGCTGGCCTGCTGCTCACCGCGCTGGGTTCCAGCTGGTACCACCTCGCCCCCGACGACCACCGTCTGCTCTGGGACCGCCTGCCCATCGCCCTGGCCAGCGCCGGGCTGCTCGCCGGGGTGTGGGCCGATTGCCGGCAACGCGATAGCCGCGCCTGCGCCGCCCTGCTCGGCCTCGCCGCGCTGGCCGGCGTGCTCTGGTGGTACTTCGGCGCGCTGCACGGTGGCGGCGACCTGCGCCCCTACCTGCTGCTGCAGCTGCTGACCGTCCTGCTGATCCCGCTGTGGCAATGGCTGTACGATCGTCCGCGCGGCGAACGGCTGGCCTTCGCCGCCGCCCTCGGCCTGTACGTGCTGGCCAAGTGCGCCGAGCTGCTCGACCACCCGCTCGCCGCCCTGCTCGCCCCGCTGACCGGGCATACCCTCAAGCACCTGCTGTCCACCGCCGCCACCGCCGTGGTGGTCGCCCAGCTGGCGCGCCGCGCGCCGCTGGCCAGCGCAGCGGGCGCGGTGGCACCATCGCCGCACAACGCCAACACCCACTGAATCAGGGACCGATCATGCTGAAAAACTTCCTGCGCCGCCTACTGGGCGCGCTGCTGCGCGTCGAGGTGCACGGCGACCGCGACGTGTTCGCCAACCCGCGCACGCTGATCGTCGCCAACCACGAGTCGTTCCTCGACGGCCTGCTGCTCGGCCTGTTCCTGCCGGCCGAGCCGATGTTCGTGGTCCACACGCAGATCGCCGCGCGGCCGCTGTTCGGCTTCCTGCTGCGCTTCGTGCCGCACCTGGCGGTCGACTCGACCAGCCCGCTGGCGATGAAGCAGATCGTCAAGCTGGTGGAGAGCGGCCGGCCGGTGGTGATCTTCCCCGAGGGGCGGATCACCCGCACCGGCTCGCTGATGAAGATCTACGACGGCGCCGGCTTCGTCGCCGCCAGGACCGGCGCCACCGTGGTGCCGGTGCGCATCGACGGCGCCGCGCGCAGCTACTTCGGCCGCCTGGCCGGCATCTACCCGCGCCGCGCGCTGCCCAAGGTCGACATCCACATCCGTCCGCGCCAGCACATCGCCATGCCGGCGCTGCCCAGCGCCAAGCAGCGCCGCCGCCGTGCCGGCGAGGCGATGCGCCATATCCTGCTCGACATGCTGGTCGCCACCCGGCCGCGGCGCACCCTGTTCGAGGCCTTCCTCGACGCCCGCGCCACCTTCGGCAACCAGTACCGCCTGGTCGAGGACGTGCGCCTGGTCGAGGAGTCCTACGGCTCGCTGCTGAAGATGGCCCTCGGCCTGGCCCGCCTGCTCGCCCGCCACAGCGCGCCGGGCGAGATCGTCGGCGTGCTCAGCCCCAACGCCGCGCCGACCCTCGGCCTGGTGCTCGGCCTGTCGCTGAGCGCGCGCATCCCGGCGATGCTCAACTACAGCGCCGGCGCCGACGGTCTGCGCGCCGCCTGCACCGCCGCCGGCATCAAGACCGTGGTCGCCTCGCGCACCTTCATCGCCAAGGCGCGCCTCGGCGGCCTGCTCGAACAGCTCCCCGGCGTGCGCGTGCTGTATCTGGAGGATCTGAAGCGCGAGCTGACCGTCGCCGACCGCCTGTGGCTGCTCGCCCACCTGCTGGCGCCGCGGCGCGCCGCACTGCCCCAGCAGGCCGACGACGCCGCGCTGGTGCTGTTCACCTCCGGCTCGGAGGGCAAGCCCAAGGGCGTGGTGCACTCCCACGACTCGCTGCTGGCCAACGTCGCGCAGATCCGCGCGGTGGCCGACTTCACCCCGCGCGACAAGCTGATGATGGCGCTGCCGCTGTTCCACTCCTTCGGCCTGACCTGCGGCGTGCTGCTGCCGCTGGTGTCCGGCTGCAAGGTGTTCCTCTACCCCAGCCCGCTGCACTACCGCATCGTCCCCGAGCTGGTCTACGACCGCGACTGCAGCGTGCTGTTCGGCACCTCGACCTTCCTCGGCAACTACGCCAAGTACGCCCATCCCTACGACTTCGGCCGCCTGCGTTACGTGGTGGCCGGCGCCGAGCGGCTCAACGAGGAGGTGCGCCAGACCTGGCTGGACAAGTTCGGCATCCGCATCCTCGAAGGCTACGGCATCACCGAGTGCGCGCCGGTGGTGGCGGTCAACGTGCCGATGGCCTGCCGGCGCGGCAGCGTCGGCCAGTTGCTGCCGGGCATCGCCCATGAACTGGAGCCGGTGCCGGGCATCGATAACGGCGGCGCGCTGCACCTGCACGGGCCGAACCTGCTCAAGGGCTACCTGCTGTTCGACCAGCCCGGCGTGCTGCAGGCGCCGCCGGCCATCCGCCCCGGCTGGTACGCCACCGGCGACATCGTCGAGCTGGACGACGAGGGCTTCCTGCACATCCGCGGCCGCCTCAAGCGCTTCGCCAAGCTGGCCGGCGAGATGGTTTCCCTGGAAGTGGTCGAGCAGATCGCCACTGCCGCCGCGCCGGGCTTCGCCCACGCCGTGTCCAGCCGCGGCGATGCCGCCAAGGGCGAGGCGCTGGTACTCTTCACCACCGCGCCGGCGCTGGCCCGCGACGCCCTGCTGGCCGCCGCCCGCGCCCTCGGCGCGCCGGAGCTGGCGGTGCCGCGCGACATCCGCCGCCTCGACGCCCTGCCGCTGCTCGGCACCGGCAAGACCGACTACGTCAGCCTCAAGCGCCTGGCCGAGCAAGGCCCCGCCACTGCCGAGGATCGCCCCGCATGAGTTCGCCCTTCGCCCTGCTGCGCACCGCGCGCTTCGGCCCGTTCTTCGCCACCCAGTTCCTCGGCGCGTTCAACGACAACCTGTTCAAGAACGCCCTGGTGGTGCTGCTGACCTTCCAGGCCGCGCAGTGGACCGACCTCGCGCCGGGCCTGCTGGCCAACCTGGCGGCGGGCATCTTCATCCTGCCGTTCTTCCTGTTCTCGGCCAGCGCCGGCCAGCTCGCCGACAAGTACGACAAGGCGCGGCTGGCGCGGCTGGTCAAGCTGCTGGAGATCGGCATCGTGCTGCTCGCCGGCGCCGGCTTCCTGCTCCACCACCTGACCCTGCTGTTCGCCTGCCTGTTCCTCCTCGGCCTGCACTCCACCCTGTTCGGCCCGGTGAAGTACGCGATCCTCCCCCAGCACCTCGCCGAGAGCGAACTGGTCGGCGGCAACGCGCTGATCGAGGCCGGCACCTTCGTCGCCATCCTGGTCGGCACCCTGCTCGGCGGCCTGCTCGCCGGCCTGCCCGGCGGCCACCTGTGGATCACCGCCGGCTGCCTGCTCACCGC
>DASQBU010000259.1:0-3742 GCA_035635035.1 Pseudomonas sp. | reverse complement strand
GCGCCGGCGGAGGCCTGGACGATCACCGGGGAGTCGGTCTTGTCGGCCGCTTCCATGATGGCGCGCATCTGCTCGAGGTTGTTGACGTTGAAGGCCGGCACGCCGTAGCCGAATTCGGCGGCGTGGTCCAGCATCTGGCGCATGCTGATAAGTGCCATCTGTGTAGCTCCCAGTAAGGGTCGTTTGTGCGGTGCCCAGCCTGCCGCAGGGGCCGGCCGGGCTCAAGTGTTCGGGGGACGGCGTAGGGTGGACAACGCGCGCAGCGCTTGTCCACCGACCGGCTCCCATGGTGGACAAGGCTGCGCCGTTGTCCACCCTACGGCATTCCTATGCCAGGCCTCAGGCCTTGGCGCGCTCTTCCAGCACCGCCACGGCCGGCAGGACCTTGCCCTCGACGAACTCGAGGAAGGCGCCGCCACCAGTGGAAATGTAGGAGATCTGCTCGGCGACGCCGTACTTGTCGATGGCCGCCAGGGTGTCGCCGCCGCCGGCGATGGAGAACGCCGGGCTCTCGGCGATGGCCTGGGCCAGCACCTTGGTGCCGTTGCCGAACTGGTCGAACTCGAACACGCCGACCGGGCCGTTCCACAGGATGGTCTGCGAGGCCTTGAGCATCTCGCCGAACATGGCGGCGGTCTGCGGGCCGATGTCGAGGATCATGTCGTCGTCGGCCACGTCGCCGATCAGTTTGACCGTCGCTTCGGCGGTTTCGGCGAACTCCTTGGCGACCACCACGTCGACCGGCAGCGGCACGGCGACCTTGGCGGCGATGGCCTTGGCGGTATCCAGCAGGTCGGCCTCATGCAGCGACTTGCCGACCTTGTAGCCGGCGGCGGCGAGGAAGGTGTTGGCGATGCCGCCGCCGACGATCAGCTGGTCGCAGATCTCGGCCAGGGAATTCAGCACGTCGAGCTTGGTGGACACCTTGGAGCCGGCGACGATGGCGACCATCGGCCGGGCCGGCTTGTCGAGGGCCTTGCCCAGGGCTTCCAGCTCGGCGGCCAGCAGCGGGCCGGCAGCGGCGACCTTGGCGAACTTGGCCACGCCGTGGGTCGAGCCCTCGGCGCGGTGGGCGGTGCCGAAGGCGTCCATGACGAACACGTCGCACAGCGCGGCGTACTTCTGCGCCAGCTCGTCGGCGTTCTTCTTCTCGCCCTTGTTGAAGCGCACGTTCTCGAACAGCACGATCTGGCCCGGCTGCACGTCGACGCCGTCCAGGTAGTCGGCGACCAGCGGCACTTCGCGGCCGAGGGCCTTGGTCAGGTACTCGGCGACCGGCTTGAGGCTGTTCTCGGCGGAGAACTCGCCCTCGGTCGGGCGGCCCAGGTGCGAGCAGACCATCACCGCCGCGCCCTTCTCCAGCGCCAGCTTGATGGTCGGCAGGGAGGCCAGGATGCGGGCGTCGCTCTTGACCACGCCGTCCTTCACCGGGACGTTGAGGTCTTCGCGGATCAGCACGCGCTTACCGGCGAGGTCGAGGTCGGTCATCTTCAACACGGTCATGATGGTCGAGTCCTTCAGGAGACAGTTGTTATCGGCTTGCAGCAGCGACGTCCAGCCAGTGGCCGGCCACGTCGAGCATACGGTTGGCAAACCCCCATTCGTTGTCGAACCAGGCCAGCAGGTTGACCAGCCGCGGGCCGGATACCAGGGTCTGGCTGCCATCGACGATGGCCGAATGGGGATCGTGGTTGAAATCGCAGCTGGCGTGCGGCAGCTCGGTGTAGTCGAGCAGACCGGCCAGCGGGCCGCGCTCGGCGGCCTCGCGCAGCACGCGGTTGACCTCGGCGGCGTCGGTGTCGCGGCGGGTCTGCAGGGTGATGTCCAGGCACGACACGTTGACCGTCGGCACACGCACCGCTTTGGCCCTGATCCGCCCGGCGAGTTCCGGCAGCAGGCGCTCGATGCCCCGCGCCAGGCCGGTAGACACCGGGATCACCGACTGGAACGCCGAGCGGGTGCGGCGCAGGTCCTCGTGGTGGTAGGCGTCGATCACCGGCTGGTCGTTCATCGCCGAGTGGATGGTGGTGATGGTCACGTAGTCGAGGCCGATGGCCTCGTTCAGCAACTTGAGCAGCGGCACGCTGCAGTTGGTAGTGCAGGAGGCGTTGGACACCAGCCGCTCGGCGCCGGACAGGCGCTGCTGGTTGACCCCGTAGACGATGGTGGCGTCGACGTCGGCCTCGCTGGCCATCGGCTGGGAGAACAGCACCCGCGGCGCGCCGGCGCGCAGGAAGCGCTCGCCGTCGGCGCGGCTGTGGTAGACCCCGGAGCACTCCAGCACCAGGTCGACGCCCAGCGCCGCCCAGTCGATGCCCTCCGGAGTGGCCTGGCGCAGCACCTTCACGCAGTCGCCGTTGAGGTGCAGGCAGTCGCCGGCCACCTTCACCTCGCCGGGAAAGCGCCCGTGGGTGGAGTCGAAGCGGGTCAGGTACTCGACGCTGGCCTGGTCGGCCAGGTCGTTGAGCGCGACCACCTCCAGCGCGCAGTCGGCGCGCCGCTCGTAGAGCGCGCGCAGCACGCAGCGGCCGATGCGGCCGTAGCCGTTGAGGGCGACTTTGTAGGGGCGTTTCGACATGGCAGCTCGGCGAGTGGCGACAGGTGGAAAACCGCTTCGCGGGTTTTCCACCCTACGGAACGATCGGGCCGCGTAGGGTGGATGGCCGCAGCCACCCACCGGCCACGCAGGTCAGGCGTCCAGCAGCTCGGCCGCGGTTTCCAGCAGGTTGTCGAGGGTGAAGCCGAATTCCTCGAACAGCTGGCCGGCCGGGGCGGATTCGCCGAAGGTGGTCATGCCGATGATGCGGCCTTCCAGACCGACGTACTTGTACCAGAAGTCGGCGTGCGCGGCCTCGATGGCGATGCGCGCGCCGACCTGCAGCGGCAGCACGGCCTGCTTGTAGGCGGCGTCCTGGCGGTCGAACACGGTGGTCGACGGCATCGACACCACGCGCACCTGACGGCCTGCGGCGCTCAGCTTGTCGTAGGCCTGCACGGCCAGGCCGACTTCCGAGCCGGTGGCGATGAGGATCAGTTCCGGCTCGCCGGCGCAGTCCTTGAGCACGTAGGCGCCGCGGGCGATGTCGGCGATCTGCTGCTCGCTGCGCGCCTGGTGCGGCAGGTTCTGGCGGCTGAACACCAGCGCGGACGGGCCGTCATTGCGCTCGACGGCGAACTTCCAGGCCGCGGCGGATTCCACCGCGTCGGCCGGACGCCAGCAGTCGAGGTTCGGCGTGCCGCGCAGGCTGGCCAGCTGCTCGATCGGCTGGTGGGTCGGGCCGTCCTCGCCCAGGCCGATGGAGTCGTGGGTGAACACGTAGAGCACGCGCTGCTTCATCAGCGCGGACATGCGCACCGCGTTGCGCGCGTATTCCATGAAGATCAGGAAGGTCGCGCCGTAGGGGATGAAGCCGCCGTGCAGGGCGACGCCGTTCATGATCGCGCTCATGCCGAACTCGCGCACGCCGTAGTGCACGTAGTTGCCGCCGGCGTCGTCGTGGGCCAGGCCCTTGCAGCCCTTCCACAGGGTCAGGTTGGAGCCGGCCAGGTCGGCGGAGCCGCCGAGGAACTCGGGCAGCAGCGGGCCGAAGGCGTTGAGGGCGTTCTGGCTGGCCTTGCGGCTGGCGATGGTCTCGCCCTTGGCGGCGACCTCATTGACGTAGGCGGCGGCCTTGGCGGCGAAATCGGCGGGCAGCTCGCCGGCCAGGCGGCGGCGGAACTCGGCGGCTTCGGCCGGATAGGC
>DASQBU010000258.1:0-5168 GCA_035635035.1 Pseudomonas sp. | reverse complement strand
AGCGCATCCTGCTCGACGCGCCCTGCTCGGCCACCGGGGTGATCCGCCGCCACCCGGACATCAAGCTGACCCGCCAGCCCGAGGACATCGCCGCGCTGGCCCAGCTGCAGGGCGAGCTGCTCGACGCCCTGTGGCCGACCCTGGAGGTCGGCGGCGTGCTGCTCTACGCCACCTGCTCGACGCTGCCGACCGAGAACAGCGAGACCATCGCCGCCTTCCTCGCCCGCACCCCCGGCGCGCGCGAGCTGGACATCCCCGGCCCGTTCGGCGTCAGGCAGCCGCACGGCCGCCAGCTGCTCGCCCGGGAGGGCGGCCACGACGGCTTCTACTACGCGAAACTGATCAAGATCGCCGCAAGCCCGCGGGCCTGACGGCCGTCGTCGGGCGGGCCGCGGCCTGCCAAACCTACGGCGGGCCACAAGCCCGCCCGACAGGAGTAGTCGGATGAAGATCATCATTCTCGGCGCCGGCCAGGTTGGCGGCAGCCTCGCCGAACATCTGGCCAGCGAGGCCAACGACATCACCGTGGTCGACACCGACGGCGAGCGCCTGCGCGACCTCGGCGACCGCCTGGACATCCGCACCATCCAGGGCAAGGGCTCGTACCCGACCGTGCTGCGCCAGGCCGGCGCCGACGACGCCGACATGCTGGTGGCGGTGACCAACAGCGACGAGACCAACATGATCGCCTGCCAGGTCGCCTACACCCTGTTCAACACGCCGACCAAGATCGCCCGGGTGCGCGAGGCCGCCTACCTGACCCGCGGCGGGCTGTTCGGCAACGAGGCGATCCCGGTCGACGTGCTGATCAGCCCCGAGCAGGTGGTGACCAACTACATCCGCCGGCTGATCGAATACCCCGGCGCCCTGCAGGTGCTCGACTTCGCCGACGGCAAGGCCCAGCTGGTCGGCGTGCGCGCCTACCACGGCGGCCCGCTGGTCGGCCAGCAGCTCAAGCAGATCCGCGCGCACATGCCGACCATCGACACCCGCGTGGCGGCCGTCTACCGCCGCGACCACGCGATCATCCCGCAGGGCGACACGGTGATCGAGGCCGACGACGAGGTGTTCTTCATCGCCGCGCGCAGCCACATCCGCGCGGTGATGAGCGAGCTGCAGCGCATCGAGGACAGCTACCGCAAGGTGGTGATCGCCGGCGGCGGGCACATCGGCGAGCGCCTCGCCGAGGCCATCGAGAGCCGCTACCAGGTGAAGATCATCGAGATGAGCCCGGCGCGCTGCCGCTACCTGTCCGACGCCCTGGAGAGCACCATCGTCCTGCAGGGCAGCGCCAGCGACCGCGACCTGCTGGTCGAGGAGAACATCGCCGACGCCGACCTGTTCCTCGCCCTGACCAACGACGACGAGGCCAACATCATGTCCTCGCTGCTGGCCAAGCGCCTCGGCGCGCGCAAGGTGATGAGCCTGATCAACAACCCGGCCTACGTCGACCTGATCCAGGGCGGCGAGATCGACATCGCCATCAGCCCGCAGCTGGCCACCATCGGCTCGCTGCTGACCCACGTGCGGCGCGGCGACATAGTCGCGGTGCACTCGCTGCGCCGCGGCGCCGCCGAGGCCATCGAGGCCATCGCCCACGGCGACGCCAAGTCGAGCAAGGTGGTCGGCCGCAAGGTCGCCGAGGTGCCGCTGCCGCCGGGCACCACCATCGGCGCCATCGTCCGCGCCGACGAGGTGCTGATCGCCCACGGCGACACCCTGATCGAGTCGGGCGACCACGTGCTGCTGTTCCTGGTCGACAAGAAGTACATCCGCGACGTCGAGCGCCTGTTCCAGCCCGGCCTGATCTTCTTCTGACGCCGCCCGGCGAGCGGGCCTGCGGGTCCGCTCGACTGCCGCCCCGGCGCCGCTACCCCAGAGTCCCCATGCACTACGCCGTCATCTTCCGCATCCTCGGCCTGCTGCTGATGCTGTTCAGCCTCACCCATCTGCCGCCGCTGCTGCTCGGCCTGCACGACAGCGACCAGACCTGGCAGAGCTTCGCCTGGTCGTTCGCCATCACCCTGGCCACCGGCGCCGTCATCTGGCTGCCGACCCACCGCGCCCGCGGCGAGCTGCGGGTGCGCGACGGCTACCTGATCACCGCGCTGTTCTGGTTCGTGCTCGGCGCCTTCGGCGCGATTCCCTTCCTGCTCGGCGACAGGCCGGCGATGACCGGCGTGGATGCGCTGTTCGAGGCCGTTTCCGGGCTGAGCACCACCGGCGCCACCGTGCTCAGCGGCCTCGACGCGCTGCCGCGCTCGATCCTCTACTACCGCCAGCAGCTGCAGTGGCTGGGCGGCATGGGTATCGTGGTGCTGGCCGTGGCGGTGATGCCGATGCTCGGCATCGGCGGCATGCAGCTGTACCGCGCCGAGATGCCCGGGCCGCTGAAGGACAACAAGCTGTCGCCGCGCATCGCCGACACCGCCAAGACCCTCTGGCTGATCTACTGCGGCCTGACCATGACCTGTGCGCTGGCCTACTGGCTGGGCGGCATGAGCCTGTTCGACGCCATCGGCCACAGCTTCGCGACCATTTCCATCGGCGGCTCCTCGACCCACGATGCCAGCATCGCCTGGTTCGACAGTCCGCTGATCGAGGCCATCTGCGTGTTCTTCATGGCCGCCTCGGGGATCAACTTCGCCCTGCACTTCCTCGCCCTGCGCAATCGCTCGCTGAAGTCCTACCTGCGCGACCCCGAGTGCCGCGCCTACCTGATCCTGCTGGCCGCGGTGTTCGCCATCACCGCGCTGATCCTGATGATCTACAGCCACCACGAGCACCCGCTCCACTCGCTGCGCTACGCCGCCTTCCAGGTGGTGTCGATCGTCACCACCACCGGCTTCGCCATCGACGACTTCAGCGTGTGGCCGAGCTTCCTGCCGTTCCTGCTGATCTACGCCACCTTCATCGGCGCCTGCGCCGGCTCCACCGGCGGCGGCATGAAGGTGATGCGCGCCATGCTGGTGTGGCGCCAGGGCCAGCGCGAGATCCAGCGCCTGCTGCACCCCAGCGGCGTGTTCGGCGTGAAGCTCGGCCGGCGCAAGGTGCCGGACCGGGTGATCGAGTCGGTGTGGGGCTTCTGCGCCATGTACATGGTCACCTTCTTCGGCCTGATGCTCCTGCTGCTCGGCACCGGGCTCGACGCGGTCACCGCCTTCTCCACCCTGGCCTCGTGCATGAACAACCTCGGCTCGGCGCTCGGCGAGGCCAGCTCGAACTACGCCGGCCTGCCGGACAGCGCCAAGCTGCTGCTCGGCCTGGCGATGATCCTCGGCCGCCTCGAGGTGTTCTCGCTGATCGTGCTGCTGTCGCCGACCTTCTGGCGCTACTGAACGCGGCACGCGACTAGACTGCCGTCAGTCGCCCCCGCGAGGAGTCCCCATGACCACCGTCGCCGCCCTGGAAAAACTGCTGGCCGCCGGCCACGACAACGCCCTGCTGCGCTTCGGCCTGGGCAACGCCCACCTGGATGCGGGGGAGGCCGCCCAGGCGCTGCCGCACCTGCAACGCTGCGTGGCGTTCGACCCCAGCTATTCGGCGGCGTGGAAGCTGCTGGGCAAGGCCCACGCCGCCCTCGGCGACCCGGACGCGGCGCGCGCCGCCTGGGAGCAGGGCCTGGCCGCCGCCCGCCGCCACGGCGACAAGCAGGCGGAGAAGGAGATGACCGTGTTCCTCAGGAAGCTGGACAAGGCACCACCGCAGTGAACACCGCGAGGCCGCAGCGGCCCGCGCATGCCCGGGAGACCGCCCCATGAGTTGCACCAACCGCAAGATCGACCAGTTGCGCCGGCAGATCCCGGGCTTCGCCTGCGAGCCCGGCTGTCACGACTGCTGCGGGCCGGTCACCGCGTCGTCCGAGGAAATGTCGCGCCTGCCGGTGAAAAGCGCCGCCGACCATGACGCGGCGCTGGCCGAATGGAACTGCGTCCATCTCGGCCCGCAGGGCTGCGAGGTGTACGACGAGCGCCCGCTGATCTGCCGCCTGTTCGGCACCACGCCGAGCCTGCCCTGCCCGCGCGGCCGCGGGCCGGCGACCCCCACCGCCGCGCAGGTCGAACAGCAGGTGCACGAGCTGATTGCCAGTACCCGCCAGCGGCTGGTCTAGCGAGCGCCCGACCAGCCCTGGGGGAGGGCCCGCGCCTCAATACCAGCGCGGCTCGCCCTCCGGGCGCTTCTTGAAGCGCTTCATGCTCCACATGTACTGGCTCGGCCAGCGCCGCACGTAGCCTTCGATCACCCGGCTCATCGCCGCCACGCCGACCTCGGCATCGGTGCTGTACATGTCTTCCGGCGCCGCCTCGAGGATCACCTTGAAGCCGCTGCCGTCCTCCAGGCGGATGGCATGCAGGAACACGCCGACCGCCTTGTGCCCGGCGAGCATGTTGGGCACGAACTTGCTGGTCAGCGCCTGCACGGCGAAGAACGGCACGAACAGGCCGCTGCCCTCGGCCGGCTCCGGGTCGGCGGGGATGCCCACCGAGCCGCCGCGACGCACTTCCTTGATCACGCTGAGGATGCCTTCCTTGGTCGACGGCGCCACGCGGTTGCCCATCTGCACGCGCTGCTTCTGCAGCAGCTCGTCCACCGCCTTCTGCTTGGGCGGGCGGTAGAAGATGATCGGCTTGCACTGGTTGCAGTAGAAGTGGTTGAGCACCTCCCAGTTGCCCAGGTGGCTGGTGATGCCGACCACGCCCTTGCCGCTGGCCAGCGCCGCCTGCAGCACCTCCAGGCCCTCCACCTGCTTGACCAGCGCCAGCGACTTCTCCGCCGGCCAGATCCAGGCGCAGGCGCTCTCGGTGAGGGTCTTGCCGATGTCGCGCAGGGTGCGCTTGAGCAGCGCCTCGCGCTCGGCTTCGCCCAGCTCGGGGAAGCACTTGGCCTGGTTGATGCGCACCACCTCGCGCGAGCGGGTCGGCAGCTTCCACATCAGCCAGCCGACGGTCGCGCCAAGGCGCTCGACCCACGGCCAGGGCAGCGCCGCCACCAGGCGCAGGAAGCCCACCAACAGGGCACCTTTGATCTTCTCCACGGGACTCTCCGGCGATTGCACAGGGCGGCCATTGTACCCGGCAGGTTCGCAGGCTGCGTCAGCGCTTGGCACTTACAGATAGACTACAGCCGGCAACCACACCCTCGGCACGACCTTGTCGACGGCAGAAATG
>DASQBU010000257.1:0-5253 GCA_035635035.1 Pseudomonas sp. | reverse complement strand
CCCTGTCGATGATCGACACCAAGTCGTGGAAGACCAACTTCGCCGCCAAGGCCAGCGACTTCTCCCTGCAGACCCTGCAGTCGGCGGGCCGCTGATCCGGACCACCAGCGGGCCGGCTGCGCCGGCCCCGCTGTCACCCTTCCAGACAAGGCTGGTCCGGCAGGTCCGGCCAGAGGAGAGCAGCAAGATGCCGACCATGAAAGCGGCGCGCCTGCACCAGATCGGCGCGCCATTCGTCCTCGACGAGGTGCCGCGCCCGACGCCCGGCGCCCACGACGTGCTGGTCAGGGTCGCGGCCAGCGCGGTGATCCCCAACCTGAAGAACGTCACTACCCATTTCCCCGAGTGGTACCCCTTCCTGCCGCTGCCGGCGCTGCCGGCGATCTTCGGCCTGGACTCGGCCGGTACCGTGGCCGCGGTGGGCAGCGCGGTCAGCGGGTTCAAGCCGGGCGATCGGGTCTACGTCAATCCCGGCCTCGGCTGCGGCGAGTGCCGGCACTGCAAGCAGGGCGAGACGCCGCGCTGCGCGGCCTACACCTTCATGGGCTATTTCGGCTTCGGCCCCGGCTCGCAGGCGATCTTCGAGCAGTACCCCTACGCCGGCTACGGCGAGTACCTGACCGCGCCGGCCAACAACCTGGTGCGCCTGCCGGACAACCTGTCGTTCGCCCAGGCCACCCGTTTCGGCTATCTCGGCACGGCCTACTCGGCGATCCGCAAGGCCGCCCTGCGTCCGGCGCAGAGCATCCTGATCCTCGGCGCCAGCGGCACCCTGGGCGTCGGCGCCACCCTGCTGGCGCTGGCCTTCGGCGCCGCCAGGGTGGTGGTCGCCGCGCGCGACCGCGCGGCGCTGGAGCGCCTCAAGGAACTCGACCCACGGCGCGTGGAGATCGTGCCGATCGGCGCGCGGCCGATCCGCGAGCAGGTGCTGGAGAAGCTGCCCGAGGGCGTCGACGCGATGCTCGACACCCTCGGCGCCAAGGCCCCGGCCGCGCTGTCGGTGGACGCCATGGGCGCGGTCGGTCGCGGTGGACGCATCGTGCAGATCGGCGGGGTCGCCGGGCCGATCCCCATCGATCCGCACCCGTTCATGTGCCAGCAGCTGCAGTACCTCGGCTCGCTGTGGTTCACCACCGCCGAGGGCGACGAGATGGCCCGCATGGTCGAGTCGGGCATCCTCGACCTGGCGCTGCTCGAGGAGCGCGCCTATCCGCTGGCGCAGCTCAACCAGGCGCTCGAGGACATCCAGAGCCAGGCCAACGGCTTCACCAACTTCCACATCGTCCACGGTTGATCTTCAGCCCACGCAGCAACGCGGGCCGCCGCCGTCTGCGGGCGGCCCGCGTCTGCGCCACCTCGGAGCATCAGGCATGCAAGCGCAGCGCATCATCACCGGCCACGACCCGGCCGGTCGCTCGACCATCGTCAGCAGCGGCCCGCTGCCCAGCGTCGGCGAGTTCCGCCAGTTCCCCGGCTTTGCCGTCGAACTGATCTGGCAGACCGCCCCCGGGTCCATTCCCGCGCATCCCGTCGATCCCACCCGCCCGCCGCACTCGGTGCTGCCGGCGGCTGGCGGCAGTTGCGCGATGCGCGTCACCTTTCCTCCCGAAGCCTCGGCAATGCCGGCGGACTTCGATCCCCAGGCCGCCGCCCGCGAGCTGTGCGAGCGGTTGCCCGGGCTGGGCGAGCTGTTCGAGGCCGACGCCCCCGGCTTCCATCGCTCCGACACCATCGACTATGGCGTGGTGCTGGAAGGCGAGATCACGCTGGAACTGGATGGTGGCTGTCGTCGGCTGCTGCGCCAGGGGGATGTGATCGTGCAGATGGGTACCCGGCATGCCTGGAGTAACACCGGTAACAAACCGGCGCGTCTGCTCTTCGTCATGGTCGGAGCACAACGCGGACATTCGGTTGGGTAATTTCCAAAAGATTGGGCTTTCGACGGTTGGCCGCTTGCCAGATACTTGCCAATAGACGATTGATCTGAATCAAGGAGCAATAAGAAGCTGGTACCTTTTTTGCTTTAAATGCGCAGGGCATTTGATTTTTGCGGATGGGTTACGAGTCCAGTCCAGCAATTCCGGTGCCCCGCGCATGATGGGACGACAGATGTTGGCGAGTATTCGCACCGATATGAGTCGCTCCTGAACGGCGTGCGTGCAAGTTCAGCGAGTGGAGAGGATGCCGGTGATGAATAACGACCATGCGCCTTATAACAATAAAATAGAGGCAGAACGAAGTATGCAAAGTCTGGCTTTTTCCACAGCGACCCCTCCGGATGCCGTGCTGGCCAAGTTCGAGGTATGTCACACCCAGGACCTTGAAGAGGCCCGCCGCTGGGGCGAGCGCATCTTCTGCGAGAACCGCCTGCGCAGCCAGGGCCACCAGTCGTCGGTCGACACGCGCATCTACTATCGTCGCCTGGGTGGCATCGGGTTGGGGCGGATGAGCTACGGTGGCGATATCACCATCGACCCCGGTGTGCTCGACTCCTTCGCGCTGATCCAGATGCCGATCCGTGGCGAGGAGGTCATCGAGTTCGGTAGCCGCCAGGTGTGCTCGACCCCCAGCCAGGCCTCGGTGATCAATGCCCACCTGCCGTGCCGCATCCACCACCGCAAGGACACCGAAAAACTGATCATGCGCGTCGACCGCAGCCTGCTCGAGCGCATCTGCCAACAGCACCTCGGGCGCACCCTGCAGAAGCCGGTCGAGTTCCTGCCGGACATGCCGCTGGACACCGTGGGGGGGCAGCGCTGGATGCGCATGGTCGGCTGGATCTACGACAACCTGTCCAACGACGAGGGCAGCCTGCCGCCGCTGCTCGCCGCGCAGTTCGAGCAGGCGATGGTCACCGCCCTGCTGACCTGCCAGCCCAGCAACTACAGCGCCGAGCTGTTCGCCGACGAGGAGCAGTCGATCGCCCCGGCCTTCGTCAAGCGCGTCGAGCGCTACATCGAGGAGCATGCCCACGAGCCGATCTCCATCGTCGAGATGGCCGAGCATGTCGGCGTCAGCAGCCGCTCGCTGTTCGCCGGTTTCCGCCGTTTCCGCAACACCTCGCCGATGCTGTATCTGAAGGAGGTGCGCCTGCGCCGCGTGCATGAGGAGCTGCAGCAGAGCAGCGCCGGCAGCACCACGGTGACGGCGGTGGCCTTCCGCTGGGGCTTCAGTCACCTCGGCCATTTCACCACCGACTACAAGCGCCGCTTCGGCGAAAGCCCCTCGGAAACCCTCGCGCGCTGAGCGCCCGGACAGGGACGTCCGCCCCCCCTTCTTCTTTTCTGCACTGCCGGGATAACCCCCTCGGTCATGGGAGCGTCAGCCCGCCCCCCGCTTCTTAGGATGACTCTCAAGGGTGCCGCACAGGGTGGCACCACTGTCCAGCCAGCCTTTCGGGGGTTCCAATGTCCGATCAGCCGATCATCCGTCGTCGCCAAGTCAAGACCGGCATCAGCGATGCACGCGCCAACAACGCCAAGACCCAGAGCCAGTACCAGCCGTACAAGGACGCCGCCTGGGGCTTCATCAACCACTGGTACCCGGCGCTGTTCAGCAACGAGCTGGCCGAAGACCAGGTCGAGGGCATCCAGATCTGCGGCATCCCGATCGTCCTGCGCCGCGTCGACGGCAAGGTGTTCGCCCTCAAGGACCAGTGCCTGCACCGCGGCGTGCGCCTGTCCGAGAAGCCGATGTGCTTCAACAAGAGCACCATCTCCTGCTGGTACCACGGCTTCACCTTCGACCTGGAGAGCGGCAACCTGGCGACCATCGTCGCCAACCCGGACGACAAGCTGGTGGGTACCACCGGCATCACCACCTACCCGGTGCACGAGGTCAACGGCATGATCTTCGTCTTCGTCCGCGAGGACGATTTCCCGGATGAAGACGTGCCGCCGCTGTCCTCCGACCTGCCGTTCCGCTTCCCGGAGAATAGCGACCGCTTCCCGCACCCGCTGTGGCCGGCCGCGCCGAGCGTGCTCGACGACAACGCCGTGGTGCTCGGCATGCACCGCACCGGCTTCGGCAACTGGCGGATCGCCTGCGAGAACGGCTTCGACAACGGGCACATCTTCGTCCACAAGGACAACAGCATCGTCCACGTCAACAACTGGGTGCTGCCGCTCGGCCTGCTGCCGGTCGGCGACGACGCCATCCAGCTGGTCGAGGACGACAACGGCCCGAAGGGCATGATGCAGATGATGTTCACCGAGAACTGGCAGCCGGTGCTGGAGAACGAGGAGCTCGGCCTCAAGGTCGACGGCGTCAACGGCCGCTACTACCGCACCTCGGTGGTGCTGCCGGGCGTGCTGATGGTGGAGAACTGGCCGCAGGACCACGTGGTGCAGTACGAGTGGTACGTGCCGATCACCGACGACACCCACGAGTACTGGGAAGTCCTGGTGCGCGTGTGCAACACCCCCGAGGAGCGCAAGAAGCACGAGTACCGCTACGAGACGGTGTACAAGCCGCTGTGCCTGCACGGCTTCAACGACTGCGACCTGTATGCCCGCGAGGCGATGCAGAACTTCTACGCCGACGGCACCGGCTGGGACGACGAGCAACTGGTGGCCACCGACATCTCGCCGATCACCTGGCGCAAGATGGCCTCGCGCTGGAACCGCGGCATCGCCAAGCCCGGCCGCGGCGTGCAGGGTTCGGTCAAGGACCTCAGCCTGATCTTCAAGCAGACCGCCGACGGCCACCGTCCGGGCTACAAGGTCCGCAAGATCGAAGAGTAAGGGCGCTGCGCTGCCCGGCGCGTTTCCCCGCGCCGGGCAGCGACCGACCGGGAGCCTTGCGCATGCACAACGACGTCCTTTCCCACAGCCACTTCGTCAGCGTCGACGGGGTGCGCCTGCACTACCGCCGGGTCGACGGCCCGGCGGACAGCCTGCCGGTGATCTTCACCCACGGCGGCGGTCCCGGCAGCAGCGCGTGGAGCAACTTCCGCCTCAGCGCGGCCGCCTTCGCCGCCCGCCACACCTGCTACTTCCTCGACTTCGCCCAGTTCGGCGGTTCCGACATGGTGCCGGTCGAAGGGCCGGCGCTCGCCTGGCACGCGCGCAAGCTGCTGGGCTTCTTGGATGCGCTGGGCATCCCGCGCGCCCATCTGGTCAACCAGTCGTTCGGCGGCTGCGTGGCGATCCGCTTCGCCGTCGACCATCCCGAGCGGGTCGGCCGCCTGCTGCTGATCGGCTCGCAACCGCTGGCCCATGGCGTGCTGCAGCCGCTGCCGCTGTTCAGCAAGCA
>DASQBU010000256.1:0-12905 GCA_035635035.1 Pseudomonas sp. | reverse complement strand
AGATCCGCAAGATCGAGCCGTCGGCGCAGCCCAAGGCCAGCGCCATCCCGCAAGCCAGCAAGGCCGCCGTCGCCACCCGCGCCCCGCAGCGCGAGAAGACCGCCAGCAAGACGGACACCCCGCGGCTGGCCGAGCCGGCGCCGCAGGCGCCGGCCTTCGACAGCAGCCAGCTGTCCAGCGAGATCGCCAGCCTCGAGGCGCAACTGAACCACGAGCGCCAACTGTACGCCAAGCGCCCACGCATCCACCGTCTCAATGCCGCCTCGACCATGCGCGACAAGGGTGCCTGGTACAAGGAGGACTGGCGGCGCAAGGTCGAACGGGTCGGCAACCTCAACTACCCGGACGAAGCGCGCCGCCAGCGCATCTACGGTAGCCTGCGCCTGCTGGTGGCGATCAACAGCAACGGCACCCTGCGCGAGGTGTCGATCCTCGAGTCCTCCGGCCAGCCGGTCCTCGACCAGGCCGCCCTGCGCATCGTGCGCCTGGCCGCGCCGTTCGCGCCGTTCAGCGGCGACCTCAGCGACATCGACGTACTGGAGATCATCCGCACCTGGCGCTTCGAGCGCGGCGACCGGCTGGCCAGCAACTGATGCCGCCCGGCTTGCAGCCGGCCGCGCCAGCGCCGAAACTAGCGGCATGAACAGCACAGCCAGCCGCTACCTCAAGCATCATTTCCTGATCGCCATGCCGCACATGGCCGATCCGAATTTCGCCCAGACCCTGATCTATCTGGTGGACCACAACCAGCACGGCGCCATGGGCCTGGTGGTCAACCGCCCCAGCCAGCTCACCCTGGCCGACGCCCTGGAGCAGCTGCGCCCGGACACCCAGGCGGACGAACGCTGCCGCCAGCTGCCGATCCATGCCGGCGGCCCGGTGCACACCGAGCGCGGCTTCGTCCTGCATCCGCACGGCTGGCACTACCAGGCCACTCTCGAACTGGGCGACTTGGCCCTGTCCACCTCGCAGGACGCGCTGCTGGCGATCGCCGACGGCTGCGGCCCCGAGCGCTTCCTGATCGCCCTCGGCTATGCCGGCTGGGAAGCCGGCCAACTGGAGGCCGAGCTGCTCGACAACGCCTGGCTGACCTGCCCGGTCGACCCCGCCGTGCTGTTCGACGTCGCCGTCGAGCAGCGCCTGCCGCGCGCCGCCGCCCAGCTGGGCATCGACCTCGCCCTGCTCAGCAGCCAGGTCGGCCACGCATGAGCGCGCCACGCCTGCTGCTCGGCTTCGACTACGGCACCAAGCAGATCGGCGTCGCCGTCGGCCAGGCCGTCACCGGCCAGGCCCGCGAGCTGTGCGTGCTCAAGGCGCAGAACGGCGTCCCCGACTGGAATCAGGTCGAGAAGCTGGTCAAGGAATGGCAGCCGGACGCCATCGTCGTCGGCCTGCCGCTGAACATGGACGGCACGCCCAGCGAGATGAGCGCGCGCGCCGAGAAGTTCGCCCGCCGCCTGCACGGCCGCTTCAACCTGCCGGTGTTCACCCACGACGAGCGGCTGACCACCTTCGAAGCCAAGGGCCAGCGCCTCGCCGAGGGCCAGCGCGGCGGTTACCGCGAGCGCCCGGTCGACGCCATCGCCGCCGCCCTGCTGCTGGAAGGCTGGCTGCAGCAGCAACCCGCCCACCCGCTTTGACATCCGAGGAGTGCCCATGACCCTGCCCGATCCCGCCAGCCTGCTGGCGCAGATGGCCGCCGACCTGCGCGCCCACCTGGCCCGCCGCGGCATCCAGGACCCGCTGTTCGTCGGCATCCACACCGGCGGCGTGTGGGTCGCCCGCGCCTTGCTCGAACAGCTCGGCCAGAGCGACGCGCCGCTGGGCACGCTCAACGTGTCCTTCTACCGCGACGACTTCAGCCAGCACGGCCTGCACCCGCAGGTGCAGCCCTCCGACCTGCCGTTCGACGTCGAGGGCCGCCACCTGGTGCTGGTCGACGACGTGCTGATGACCGGCCGCACCATCCGCGCCGCCCTCAACGCGCTGTTCGACTACGGTCGCCCGGCCAGCGTGAGCCTGGCCTGCCTGCTCGACCTCGACGCCCGCGAGCTGCCGATCCGCGCCGACGTGCTCGGCGCCACCCTGTCGCTGGCCGCCGACCAGCGCGTAAAATTGCACGGTCCCGCACCGCTCGCCCTCGAGCTGCTGACCCTCGCCGCTTCCCACTGAGAATTTCCGCGATGACGCCGACCGACGCCAAGCGCCCGCTGCAGCTCAACGACCAGGGCCAGCTGCGCCACTTCCTTTCCCTCGACGGCCTGCCCCGCGAGCTGCTCACCGAGATCCTCGACACCGCCGACTCCTTCCTCGAAGTCGGCGCGCGCGCGGTGAAGAAGGTGCCGCTGCTGCGCGGCAAGACCGTGTGCAACGTGTTCTTCGAGAACTCCACGCGCACCCGCACCACCTTCGAGCTGGCGGCCAAGCGCCTGTCCGCCGACGTGATCACCCTCAACGTGTCGACCTCCTCGACCAGCAAGGGCGAGACGCTGTTCGACACCCTGCGCAACCTCGAGGCGATGGCCGCCGACATGTTCGTGGTGCGCCACGCCGACTCCGGCGCCGCCCACTTCATCGCCGAGCACGTCTGCCCGCACGTGGCGGTGATCAACGGCGGCGACGGCCGCCACGCCCACCCGACCCAGGGCATGCTCGACATGCTGACCATCCGCCGCCACAAGGGCGGCTTCGAGAACCTCTCGGTGGCCATCGTCGGCGACATCCTGCACTCGCGGGTGGCGCGCTCCAACATGCTGGCGTTGAAGACCCTCGGCTGCCCGGACATCCGCGTGATCGCGCCGAAGACCCTGCTGCCGGTGGGCATCGAGCAGTACGGCGTGCGCGCCTACACCGACCTCGCCGCCGGCCTCAAGGACGTCGACGTGGTGATCATGCTGCGCCTGCAGCGCGAGCGCATGCAGGGCGGCCTGCTGCCCAGCGAGGGCGAGTACTACAAGCTCTACGGCCTCAGCGAGCAGCGCCTGGCGCTGGCCAAGCCGGACGCCATCGTCATGCACCCGGGGCCGATCAACCGCGGCGTGGAGATCGAGTCGGCGGTGGCCGACGGCGCCCAGTCGGTGATCCTCAACCAGGTAACCTACGGCATCGCCATCCGCATGGCCGTGCTGTCCATGGCCATGAGCGGCCAGCAGGCCCAGCGCCAGCTCGAAGAACAGGGAGACGCCCAGTGAAAATCAGCATCCACGGCGCCCGCGTGATCGACCCGGCCAGCCGCCTCGACCAGACCTGCGACATCCACATCGACCACGGCCGCATCGTCGCCCTCGGCGCCGCGCCGGCCGGCTTCGACGCCGAGCAGCAGATCGCCGCCCACGGCCTGACCGCCGCCCCCGGCCTGGTCGACCTGGCGGTGAGCCTGCGCGAGCCGGGCTACACCCGCAAGGGCACCATCGCCAGCGAAACCCGCGCCGCCGCCGCCGGCGGCGTGACCAGCCTGTGCTGCCCGCCGCTGACCAAGCCGGTGCTGGACACCCCGGCGGCGGTCGAGCTGACCCTCGGCCGCGCCGCGGCCGCCGGCCACGCCCGCGTCTTCCCGATCGGCGCGCTGACCAAGAACCTCGCCGGCGAGCAACTGGCCGAGCTGGTCGCCCTGCGCGACGCCGGCTGCGTGGCCTTCACCAACGGCCTGGCGCCGCTGGCCGACAACCGCGTGCTGCGCCGCGCCCTGGAGTACGCCGCCACCTTCGACCTCACCGTGGTGCTGACGCCGCAGGACGCCGACCTGGCCGCCGGCGGCCTGGCCCACGAAGGTCCGACCGCCAGCTTCCTCGGCCTGCCGGGCATTCCGGAAAGCGCCGAGACCGTCGCCCTGGCCCGCGACCTGCTGCTGGTCGAGCAGAGCGGCGTGCGCGCCCACTTCAGCCAGATCACCAGCGCCCGCGGCGTGGAGATGATCGCCAGCGCCCAGGCCCGCGGCCTGCCGGTGACCGCGGATGTCGCGCTGTACCAGCTGATCCTCACCGACGAGGCACTGATGGGCTTCTCCAGCCTGTACCACGTGCTGCCGCCGCTGCGCTCGCGGCGCGATCGCGACGCCCTGCGCGAGGCGGTGCAGAGCGGCGTGGTGCAGGCCATCGCCAGCCACCACCAGCCCCATGAGCCGGACGCCAAGCTGGCGCCGCTGGGCGCCACCGAGCCGGGCATCAGCAGCGTGGAGATCCTCCTGCCGCTGGCCCTGACCCTGGTGGAGGACGGCCTGCTCGACCTGCCGACCCTGCTGGCGCGCCTGACCTGCGGCCCGGCGAGCGCCCTGCGCCTGCCGGCCGGCCAGCTGGCGGCCGGCGCAAGCGCCGACCTGGTGCTGTTCGACGCCCAGGCGCAGACCCTGGCCGGCGAGCGCTGGCTGTCGCGCGGCGGCAACAGCCCGTTCCTCGGCCACTGCCTGCCCGGCGCGGTGCGCTACACCCTGCAGGGCGGGCGCATCAGCCACCAGGGCTGAGCGAACCTCGCCGGAAACGACAAGGCCCGCCATCTGGCGGGCCTTGTCGTTGCTGCCGGCTCACAGGAAGCGGCGGGCGTTGCGGATCGAGATCTGGTCGTTGAGGGTCCAGAAGTCGTAGAGCACGCCGACCAGGAAGAAGCCGCCGGTGCACAGGTAGATAATCCCGCTGAACCACTTGCCCATGTACATGCGGTGCACACCGAACACGCCAAGGAAGGTCAACAGAATCCACGCCACGTCGTAGCTGATCCTGCCGCTGTGGTAGCGCAGGTCGGCCTCGCGGTCCATGCCGGGGATCAGGAACAGGTCGACCAGCCAGCCGATGCCGCACAGGCCAAGGGTGAAGAACCACAGGGTGCCAGTCACCGGCCGCCCGTAGTAGAAGCGATGGGCACCGAGAAAGCCGAACAGCCACAGCAGATAGCCGATGGTCTTGCTGTGGGTGTCCTGGTTCAGTGTTGCCATACTCTGCTCTCCAGTCAGAAAACGGGGGCGTCAGCCGTCCATCCTCCCGTTGGACCCAAGGGCGGGGACGGCGTTCCCCGCCGCCGCGATCAGCGCCGGCGCAGGCCCGGCTGATCCTCCTCGCTACGCTCCAGGGTCAGGCTCTGGGTCAGATTGCCCAGGTGCTCGGCGTCGGTTTCCGAGCCGAGCTTGATCATCAGGCGCAGGTCGTTGGCCGAGTCGGCATGAGCCAGCGCATCCTCGTAGGTGATCTCGCCATTGGTGTACAGCTGGTACAGGGCCTGGTCGAAGGTCTGCATGCCCTGCTCGGTGGAGCGCTTCATCAGGTTCTTCAGCTCGTGCACCTCGCCCTTGCGGATCAGGTCGGCGGCCAGCGGGGTGTTGATCAGCACCTCGATCACCGCGCGACGGCCCTTGCCGTCCGGGGTCGGCACCAGCTGCTGGGCGACGATGGCCTTGAGGTTGAGCGACAGGTCCATCCACACCTGCTCGTGACGATCCGAGGGGAAGAAGTGGATGATGCGGTCCAGCGCCTGGTTGGCGTTGTTGGCGTGCAGGGTGGCCAGGCACAGGTGGCCGGTCTCGGCGAAGGCCACCGCGTAGTCCATGGTCTCGCGGGTGCGCACCTCGCCGATCATGATCACGTCCGGCGCCTGGCGCAGGGTGTTCTTCAGCGCCACCTCGTAGGACTCGGTGTCGATGCCCACCTCGCGCTGGGTGACGATGCAGCCCTGGTGCTGGTGAATGAACTCGATGGGGTCCTCGATGGAGATGATGTGCCCCTGGGAGTTCTTGTTGCGGTAACCGATCATCGCCGCCAGCGAGGTCGACTTGCCCGCGCCGGTAGCGCCGACGAACAGCACCAGGCCGCGCTTGACCAGCGACAGCTGCTTGAGCACCTCGGGCAGCTTGAGCTCCTCGAAGGTCGGGATCGCGGTTTCGATGCGCCGCAGCACCATGCCCACCAGGTTGCGCTGGTAGAAGGCGCTGACCCGGAAGCGGCCGATGCCGCGCGCGCTGATGGCGAAATTGCACTCGTGGGTCTCGGCCAGCTCGCGGCGCTGCTGCTCGTTCATCACCGACAGCACGGTCTCGCGGGTCTGCTCCGGCGCCATCGGGTTCTTGGTCACCGGCAGGATGCGCCCGTTGACCTTCATCGACGGCGGCACGCCGGCGGTGATGAACAGGTCCGAGCCGCCCTTCTCGACCATCAGGCGCAGCAGTTTCTCGAATTCCATGACTTTCCCTCGATGCATGCCGCTGCCCGGGCAGCGGGCGGGCAGGCGGCGCGGCGGCCGCCTGCCGGACGATTACAGGCTTTCCGGCGACTTGGCCTTTTCCTTGGCCGCCTCGCGGCTGACCAGCCCCTTGGTCACCAGGGTCTTCAGGCAGGCGTCGAGGGTCTGCATGCCCAGCGCGCCGCCGGTCTGGATCGCCGAATACATCTGCGCCACCTTGTCCTCGCGGATCAGGTTACGGATCGCCGGGGTGCCGATCATGATCTCGTGGGCGGCCACCCGGCCGCCGCCGACCTTCTTCAGCAGGGTCTGCGAGATCACCGCCTGCAGCGACTCGGAAAGCATCGAGCGGACCATGGACTTCTCCTCGGCGGGGAACACGTCGACGATACGGTCGATGGTCTTGGCCGCCGAGGTGGTGTGCAGGGTGCCGAACACCAGGTGACCGGTTTCCGCCGCGGTCAGCGCCAGGCGGATGGTCTCCAGGTCGCGCATCTCGCCGACCAGGATGATGTCCGGGTCCTCACGCAGGGCCGAGCGCAGCGCCTCGGAGAAGCCGAGGGTATCGCGGTGCACCTCGCGCTGGTTGACCAGGCACTTCTTCGATTCGTGGACGAATTCGATCGGGTCCTCGATGGTGAGGATGTGGTGGTACTTGCTGTTGTTGATGTAGTCGAGCATCGCCGCCAGGGTGGTCGACTTGCCCGAGCCGGTCGGTCCGGTGACCAAGACCAGGCCGCGCGGCACGTCGGAAACCTTCTTGAACACCTCGCCCATGCCGAGGTCTTCCATGGTCAGCACGCGCGAGGGAATGGTCCGGAACACCGCGCCGGCGCCGCGGTTCTGGTTGAAGGCGTTGACCCGGAAGCGCGCCACCCCGGGCACCTCGAAGGAGAAGTCGGTCTCGAGGAACTCCTCGTAATCCTTGCGCTGCTTGTCGTTCATGATGTCGTAGATCAGCGCGTGCACCTGCTTGTGCTCCATCGGCGGCAGGTTGATGCGGCGCACGTCGCCGTCGACGCGGATCATCGGCGGCAGACCGGCGGAGAGGTGCAGGTCCGATGCGCCCTGCTTGGCGCTGAAGGCCAGCAGCTCGGTAATATCCATGGGGGTCCCCAATCACAAACAAGCGGGTAGAATGCCGCGACAGCCAGCGGCCGGGCAGGAATCGGAAGTAAATGTCCACGATCCACGACAATATTGCAAAGGTCCGCGCGCGCATCCGTGAGGCAGCGCAAGCCTGCGGCCGCGATCCGCAAGCCGTGCAGCTGCTGGCGGTGAGCAAGACCAAGCCGGCCGCCGCCCTGCGCGAGGCCTGCGCCTGCGGGCAGCGCGACTTCGGCGAGAACTACCTGCAGGAGGCCCTGGCCAAGCAGGCCGAACTGGCCGACCTCAAGCTGGCCTGGCACTTCATCGGCCCGATCCAGTCGAACAAGACCAAGCCGCTCGCCGAGCACTTCGCCTGGGTCCACTCGGTGGACCGCCTGAAGATCGCCGAGCGCCTCTCCGCGCAGCGCCCCGCCCACCTGCCGCCGCTGAACATCTGCCTGCAGGTCAACGTCAGCCTCGAGGCCAGCAAGTCCGGCTGCACACCCGAGGAGCTGCCGGCGCTGGCCGCCGCGGTGGCCGTGCTGCCCAACCTGCGCCTGCGCGGGCTGATGGCCATTCCCGAACCGACCGCCGACGTGGGCGCCCAACGCGCCGCCTTCGCCCGCCTGCGCCAGCTCAAGGACAGCCTGCCGCTGGCGCTAGACACCCTGTCGATGGGCATGAGCGACGACCTGGAAGCCGCCATCGCCGAAGGCGCCACCTGGGTGCGCATCGGCAGCGCCCTGTTCGGTGCCCGCGACTACGCTTCAAGCACGCCCCCCTCGAACACTCCCGAGGGCCCCGCTCACTGAGCCGGCCCCACCCCGACCTGAAAGGAATTTGCCCATGACTCATCCCCGCATCGCCTTCATCGGCGCCGGCAACATGGCCACCAGCCTGATCGGCGGACTGATCGCCCGCGGCGTGCCCGCCGAGAACCTCAAGGCCAGCGAGCCGGCGGCCGAGCAGCGCCAGCGCATCGCCCGCGAGCACGGCATCGTGGTGTTCGAGGACAACGCCGCCGCCGTGCAGGGCGCCGAGATCGTGGTGCTGGCGGTCAAGCCGCAGGTGATGAAAGAGGTCTGCCTGGCCCTGGCCCCGGCGCTGCCGGCCGAGGCGCTGATCATCTCCATCGCCGCCGGCATCCCCTGCGCCAGCCTCGCGCGCTGGCTGGGCGACAAGGCCATCGTGCGCTGCATGCCCAACACCCCGGCGCTGCTCCACGAGGGCGCCAGCGGCCTGTACGCCAACGCCCGCACCAGCGCCGCGCAGCGCGCGCAGGCCGAGACCCTGCTGGAGGCGGTCGGCCTGGCGCTGTGGCTGGACGAGGAAGCGCAGATCGACGCGGTGACCGCGGTCTCCGGCAGCGGCCCGGCCTACTTCTTCCTGCTGATGGAGGCGATGACCGCCGCCGGCGAGCGCCTCGGCCTGTCCGCCGAGACCGCCAGCCTGCTGGCGCGGCAGACCGCCTTCGGCGCCGCGCGCATGGCGCTGGTCAGCGACTTCGAGCCGGCCGAGCTGCGCCGCCGGGTGACCTCGCCCAACGGCACCACCGAGGCGGCGATCAAGGCCTTCCAGGCCGGCGGCTTCGAGGCGCTGGTCGAGCAGGCCCTGCAGGCCGCCGCCCACCGCTCGGCCGAGCTGGCCGAACAGCTCGGCCAGTAAGGAGCCCCGATGAACGGACTCAACACCGCGGCCATCTACATCCTGCAGACCCTCGGCAGCCTGTACCTGCTGATCGTCCTGCTGCGCTTCGTCCTGCAACTGGTGCGCGCCGACTTCTACAACCCGCTCAGCCAGTTCGCGGTCAAGGCCACCAAGCCGCTGCTCAACCCGTTGCGCAAGGTGATCCCCGGCTTCGGCGGCCTCGACCTGGCCTCGCTGGTGCTGGCGATCCTGATCCAGCTGCTGCTGATGATCGTGACCCTGCTGCTGCTCGGCTACGGCATCGGCAGCCTGCTACCGCTGCTGCTGGTGTGGGCGGTGATCGGCGTGACCGCGCTGTTCCTGAAGATCTTCTTCTTCGCCCTGATCGTCAGCGTGATCCTCTCCTGGGTCGCGCCGGGCAGCTACAACCCGGCGGCGCAGCTGATCAACCAGATCTGCGAACCGCTGCTGATGCCGATCCGCCGCCTGCTGCCCAACCTCGGCGGCCTGGACATCTCGCCGATCTTCGCCTTCATCGCGCTGAACCTGCTGGACATGCTGGTGATCAAGAACCTCGCGGCCATGACCCACATGCCGCAGCTGCTCAGCCCGTTCCTCTGATGGCCTGGTTCCGCTGGGACGGCGCGGACCTGGTCCTCGACTGCCACCTGCAGCCCAAGGCGAGCAAGGACGAGTTCGCCGGGCTGCATGGCGAGCGGCTGAAGATCCGCCTCACCGCCCCGCCGGTCGAGGGCAAGGCCAACGCCCACCTGCTGGCCTTCCTCGGCAAGGCCTTCGGCGTGGCCAAGAGCCTGGTCGTGCTGGAGAGCGGCGAGCTCAACCGGCAGAAGCGCGTGCGCATCCGCGCCCCGCAGAAGCTGCCGGCCGAGCTGGCCGCGGAGCTGGAAGCCGGGCGCCCGACGTAGGCCGCAGGCCGTAACCCGCCAACCGGCCACCAGGCCGGCCATCGGGATGTCTTCCGGCATCCCCGGTGGGTTACGCCGCTGCGCGGCCAACCCGCCCTGCGCCCGCATCAGGCGCGCCCTTGCCCCCCAGGGACGCGCTCTTTAGACTTGCCGACTTCACTTTTCGAGAGCAGGGTCGATGCCCACCGTCTTCGCCGAAGATTCCGTCGGCCTGGTCAGTCCCCAGGTCCTGCACTTCAAGGAGCCCCTCCCGCTCGCCTGCGGCCGCCAGCTGGCCGACTACGAGCTGGTCTACGAAACCTACGGCACGCTCAACGCCGAGCGCAGCAACGCCGTGCTGATCTGCCACGCGCTGTCCGGCCACCACCACGCCGCCGGCTACCACAGCCCGGACGACCGCAAGCCGGGCTGGTGGGACAGTTGCATCGGTCCGGGCAAGCCGATCGACACCCGCAAGTTCTTCGTCGTCAGCCTCAACAACCTCGGCGGCTGCAACGGCTCCACCGGCCCCGGCAGCCGCAACCCGGAAACCGGCCGCGCCTACGGCGCCGACTTCCCGGTGCTGACCGTGGAGGACTGGGTGCACAGCCAGGCGCGCCTGGCCGACCAACTCGGCATCGCCCAGTGGGCGGCGGTGGTCGGCGGCAGCCTCGGCGGCATGCAGGCGCTGCAGTGGAGCATCAGCTACCCCGAGCGCCTGCGCCACTGCCTGGTGATCGCCTCGGCGCCCAAGCTGTCGGCGCAGAACATCGCCTTCAACGAGGTGGCCCGCCAGGCCATCCTCACCGACCCGGAGTTCCACGGCGGGCACTTCCAGGAACAGGGCGTGGTGCCCAAGCGCGGCCTGATGCTGGCGCGCATGGTCGGCCACATCACCTACCTGTCCGACGACGCCATGGGCGAGAAGTTCGGCCGCGAGCTGAAGACCGACCAGCTCAACTACGACTTCCACAGCGTCGAGTTCCAGGTCGAGAGCTACCTGCGCTACCAGGGCGAGGAGTTCTCCGGGCGTTTCGACGCCAACACCTACCTGCTGATGACCAAGGCGCTGGACTACTTCGACCCGGCCGCCGCCCACGGCGACGACCTGGTCAAGACCCTCGAGCCGGCCAAGGCCGACTTCTGCGTGATCTCCTTTTCCACTGACTGGCGCTTCTCGCCGGCGCGTTCGCGGGAGATCGTCGATGCCCTGGTGGCGGCGAAGAAGAACGTCAGCTACCTGGAGATCGAGTCGGCCCACGGCCACGATGCCTTCCTCATCCCGAGCCCGCGCTACATCCAGGGCTTCGGCCGCTACATGAACCGTATTGCCGTGTAAGGACTGCCGCCGACCATGCGTGCCGATCTGGAAATCATTCAGGAATGGATCCCCGCCGGCAGCCGGGTCCTCGACCTCGGCTGCGGCAACGGTGAGCTGCTGGCCTTCCTGCGCGAGCACAAGGGCGTGCACGGCTACGGCCTGGAGCGCGACCCGGACAAGATCGCCCAGTGCCTGGAGCGCGGGGTCAACGTCATCGAGCAGAACCTCGACCTCGGCCTCGACCACTTCGGCGACGACAGCTTCGACGTGGTGGTGATGACCCAGACCCTGCAGGCGGTGCACTACCCCGACCGCCTGCTCAGGGACATGCTGCGCGTGGGCAAGACCTGCATCATCACCTTCCCCAACTTCGGCCACTGGCGCTGCCGCTGGTACCTGGCCACCCGGGGCGAGATGCCGCGTTCCGACTTCCTGCCCTACACCTGGTACAACACGCCGAACATCCACTTCTGCACCTTCCGCGACTTCGAGGCGCTGTGCCGCGAGCAGCGCCTGCGCGTGCTCGATCGCCTGGCCGTCGATCGCGACCACCGGCTGCATGCACTGGCGCGGCTGTGGCCTAATCTGTTGGGTGAGATCGGTATCTACCGCATCACCCGCTGACCCCAAGGAGAACTCCCATGCGTCGCCTCGCCATCCTCCTGCTCACCCTGGGTCTGGCCTTCCCGGCCTTCGCCGAACGCCTGCAGCGCTTCGGCGACCTCGAGGTGCACTACAACGTGTTCAACTCCAGCTTCCTGCAGCCGGACGTCGCCAAGGCCTCCAACCTGGTGCGCAGCAAGACCCAGGGCGTGGTCAACGTCGTGGTCATGCGCGCCGGCAAGAGCGTGCCCGCCGCGGTCAACGGCACGGTGAAGAACCTGCTCGGCCAGAGCACGCCGCTGAGCTTCCAGGACGTCAAGGAAGGCGACGCGCTCTACCACATGGCGCAGTTCAAGATGACCGAGCGCGAGGTGCTGACCTTCAGCCTGAAGATCCAGGAAGGCGGCACCACCCACGACCTCAACTTCGATCAGGAAGTCTTCCCCGACCAATGATGCCTTTCAAGGAACTGGTGCTGGCCAGCCACAACGCCGGCAAACTCAAGGAACTCCAGGCCATGCTGGGCGACGCCGTGCGCGTGCGCTCGGTGGCCGAGTTCAGCAGCCACGAGCCGGAGGAAACCGGCCTGTCGTTCGTCGAGAACGCCATCCTCAAGGCCCGCCACGCCGCCAAGGTGTCCGGCCTGCCGGCGCTGGCCGACGACTCGGGGCTGGCCGTCGACGCCCTCGGCGGCGCGCCCGGCATCTACTCGGCGCGCTACGCCGGCGGCAAGGACGACGCGGCGAACAATGCCAAGCTGCTCGCCGCGCTGCAGGACGTGCCGGACGCCGAGCGCGGCGCGCAGTTCGTCTGCGCCCTGGCCCTGGTGCGCCACGCCGAGGACCCGCTGCCGATCCTCTGCGAAGGCCTGTGGCACGGGCGCATCCTGCATGAGGCGCGCGGCGCGCACGGTTTCGGCTACGACCCGCCGTTCTGGGTGCCGGAGTGCGACTGCGCCAGCGCCGAGCTGCCCGCCGCCGAGAAGAACCGCCTGAGCCACCGCGCCCGCGCCATGGCGCAACTCAAGCAGCGGCTGGGTCTGGTTTGAAGCCGACCCCACTCGCCCCGGCCGCGCCGGGGCTGTTCCGCCTGCCGCCGCTGGCGCTGTATATCCACATCCCGTGGTGCGTGCGCAAATGCCCGTACTGCGACTTCAACTCCCACGCCGCCGGCCC
>DASQBU010000255.1:0-5847 GCA_035635035.1 Pseudomonas sp. | reverse complement strand
CTGACCCTGCAGAGCGTCGCCGCCGACTACGACTGGCAGGCCCTGATGGGCGCGCTGGAAGGCCGCCTGGGCTGCTCGCTGGACTGGTTCCAGAACGCCAGCGCCGCGGTGCTCAAGGTCGCCGCCGGCGAAGCCGCGGTGCGCGCCGCCCTCACCGAGCTGGCCCCGGAGGTGCGCATCATGAGCGCCGGACAGAGCATCGAGATCCTCAAGGGCATGGGCCTGCCGGTGGAGATCGCCGCGCGCTTCCAGCTGGCCAACATGAAGGGCAGCCACATCATCGGCCACACCCGCATGGCCACCGAGAGCGCGGTGACCATGGAGGGCAGCCACCCGTTCTCCACCGGCGCCGACCTGTGCCTGGTGCACAACGGCTCGCTGTCCAACCACTTCCGCCTGCGCCAGGAACTCAAGCGCAAGGGCATCGCCTTCGAGACCCTCAACGACACCGAAGTGGCCGCCGGCTACCTGACCTGGCGCCTGCGCGAAGGCGACTCGCTGAAGGAGGCGCTGGACCACGCCCTGGAGGACCTCGACGGCTTCTACACCTTCGCCATCGGCACCCGCGACGGCTTCGCGGTGATCCGCGACCCGATCGCCTGCAAGCCGGCGATCCTCGCCGAGACCGACGACTACGTGGCCATGGCCTCCGAGTACCAGGCGCTGGCCAGCCTGCCGGGCATCGACAAGGCCCGGGTCTGGGAACCCGAGCCGGCCACCATGTACATCTGGGAAAAGACTGCCTGAGGAGCGCACACATGAAGACCATCGACCTTTCCACTGCCGAAGTGCGCGCACTGAACCAGGCCCTGCACGACCAGGCCAAGAGCCTCGAAGAGCGCGAGTGGGTCGTCACCCAGCCGGGCGGCAAGCACAACCTCGCCGTCGGCGTGAACGAAGCCCTCTCCATCGATATCCAGGGCCACGCCGGCTACTACTGCGCCGGCATGAACCAGAAGGCCACCATCACCGTGCACGGCAACGTCGGCGTCGGCGTGGCGGAGAACATGATGTCCGGCTCGGTGCGGGTGAAAGGCAGCGCCTCGCAGGCCGCCGGCGCCACCGCCCACGGCGGCCTCTTGGTGATCGAAGGCGACGCCGGTGCGCGTTGCGGCATCTCGATGAAGGGCGTCGACATCGTGGTCGGCGGCAGCATCGGCCACATGAGCTGCTTTATGGGCCAGGCGGGCAGACTCGTCGTCTGCGGCGACGCCGGCGACGCGCTGGGCGACTCGCTGTACGAGACGCGCATCTACGTCAAGGGCACCGTCAAGTCGCTGGGCTCGGACTGCATCGAGAAGGAAATGCGCGCCGAGCACCTCGAGGAGCTCGCCGAGCTGCTGAACCGCGCCGGCTTCGCCGAAGACCCCAAGGCCTTCAAGCGCTACGGCTCGGCTAGAGCGCTGTACAACTTCAAGGTCGACAACGCGTCCGCCTACTGATTGCGCACCGGGCCGCCGCGCGCGGCCCGGCCACCCGATTCCGGCCCGCCGGCGAGACGCCGGCCGGCCCCGAGGAGTAGCCCCATGAGCGAGAAAACCACCCCGGTCCTGCGCGAGTCCGCCACCTTCGACCGCCTGACCATCCAGGAAATCCAGCGCGCCGCCGAGACCGGCATCTACGACATCCGCGGCGGCGGCACCAAGCGCAAGCTGCCGCACTTCGACGACCTGCTGCTGCTCGGCGCCAGCATGTCGCGCTACCCGCTGGAAGGCTACCGCGAGAAGTGCGGCACCGACGTGGTGCTCGGCACCCGCTTCGCCAAGAAGCCGATCCACCTGAAGATCCCGGTGACCATCGCCGGCATGAGCTTCGGCGCGCTGTCGGCCAACGCCAAGGAAGCCCTCGGCCGTGGCGCCAGCATCGCCGGCACCAGCACCACCACCGGCGACGGCGGCATGACCCCGGAAGAGCGCGGCCAGTCGCAGCACCTGGTCTACCAGTACCTGCCGTCGCGCTACGGCATGAACCCGGACGACCTGCGCAAGGCCGACGCCATCGAGATCGTCCTCGGCCAGGGCGCCAAGCCGGGCGGCGGCGGCATGCTGCTGGGCATGAAGGTCACCGAGCGCGTCGCCGGCATGCGCACCCTGCCGATCGGCGTCGACCAGCGCTCGGCCTGCCGCCACCCGGACTGGACCGGCCCGGACGACCTGGCGATCAAGATCGCCGAGATCCGCGAGATCACCGACTGGGAAAAACCGATCTACGTGAAGATCGGCGCCAGCCGCCCGTACTACGACGTCAAGCTGGCGGTGAAGGCCGGCGCCGACGTGATCGTCCTCGACGGCATGCAGGGCGGCACCGCGGCCACCCAGGAAGTGTTCATCGAACACGTCGGCATCCCGATCCTCTGCGCCATCCCGCAGGCCGTGCAGGCCCTGCAGGAGATGGACATGCACCGCAAGGTGCAGCTGATCGTCTCCGGCGGCATCCGCACCGGCGCCGACGTGGCCAAGGCCATGGCCCTGGGCGCCGACGCGGTGGCCATCGGCACCGCGGCGCTGATCGCCCTGGGCGACAACCACCCGCGCCTGGACGACGAGCTGAAGAAGATCGGCTCGGCCGCCGGCTACTACGACGACTGGCAGAACGGCCGCGACCCGGCCGGCATCACCACCCAGGACCCGGAGCTGAGCAAGCGCCTCGACCCGGTGGAAGGCGGCCGCCGCCTGGCCAACTACCTGCGCGTGCTGGTGCTGGAAGCGCAGACCATGGCCCGCGCCTGCGGCAAGTCGCACCTGCACAACCTCGACCCCGAGGACCTGGTGGCGCTGACCGTGGAATCCGCGGCCATGGCCCGCGTGCCGCTGGCCGGTACCGGCTGGATTCCGGGCCAGCAGTTCTGACCCGCCGGGCGGGCGCCGGCAGCGTACCGGCGCCCGCCCCATTGGTCCGGACCTGTAGGGGCGAATTCATTCGCCAGGCAGGCCAACGGCCTGCGCTGGGTGGTTCGGGGGGCGCTTTGCGCCCCTTGGCGAATGAATTCGCCCCTACGGCGCGGCATCCCGGCCAGAATTTTGCATTGCACCATTCCGCCTGCCAGGAATCCTCCATGACCGTTCGAGGTACTTCACCATGTCGACCCCAGCATCAGGTTCCACCCCGCTGCATCGTTCACTGAAGTTCGGCTTGCCGTTGTTGTTGATGACCGGCGCGCCGCTGGCGCTGGCCGAGGAGGCGGCGCCCACCCTGGACACCGGCGTCACCGCCTGGATGATGACCGCCACCGTGCTGGTGCTGTGCATGTGCCTGCCGGGGCTGGCGCTGTTCTACGGCGGCCTGGTGCGCGCCAAGAACATGCTTTCGCTGTTTTCCCAGTGCTTCGCGGTGGCCGGGGTGATCGGCGTGCTGTGGGCCATCTATGGCTACAGCCTGGCGATCGACACCACCGGGATGGTCGAGGGCGAGTACAACCTCAACAGCTTCGTCGGCGGCCTGTCGCGGGTCATGCTCGCCGGCCTCAAGGGCGACAGCCTGGTGCAGGGCATGCCGGAAGGGGTCTACATCACCTTCCAGATGACCTTCGCCATCATCACCCCGGCGCTGATCGCCGGCGCCTTCGCCGAGCGCATGAAGTTCGTCGCCGCGGTGCTGTTCATGGCGCTGTGGTTCACCTTCGTCTACGCGCCCATGGCGCACATGGTGTGGGGCGGCGCCGGTGCACTGATGCACAACTGGGGGGCACTGGACTTCGCCGGCGGCACCGCCGTGCACATCAACGCCGGGGTCGCCGCGCTGGCCGCCTGCCTGCTGCTCGGCAAGCGCAAGGGCTACCCGCACGTCGAGATCCGTCCGCACAACCTGCCGCTGGCGATGACCGGCGCGGCGCTGCTGTGGGTCGGCTGGTTCGGCTTCAACGTCGGCTCGGCCGGCGGCGTCGGCACGGTGTCGGGCATCGCCATGCTCAACACCCAGCTGGGCGCCTGCGCCGGTATCGTCGGCTGGATGTTCACCGAGCTGCTCAAGGCCGGCCGGCCGAGCGCCATGGGCCTGGCTTCCGGCGCCATCGCCGGGCTGGTCGGCATCACTCCGGCCTGCGCCTACGTCGGCCCCGGCGGCGCGCTGGTGATCGGCCTGCTCTGCGGCGTGCTGTGCTTCCTGGCGGTCACCTCGCTGAAGCAGCGCCTGGGCTATGACGACAGCCTCGATGTGTTCGGCCTGCACGGCATCGGCGGGGTGGTCGGCGCCATCCTCACCGGGGTGTTCTGCGTGCCGGAGCTGGGCGGCCAGGTCGCCGGCAGCGACATCGCCACCCAGGTCTGGGCGCAGACCAAGAGCGTGGCGTTCACCTTCGTCTACTGCTTCGTGGTCAGCCTGGTGCTGCTCAAGCTGGTCGACAAGCTGGTCGGCCTGCGCGTGGCCGAGGAGCACGAGGAGATCGGCCTCGACCTGGCCGAGCACAACGAGCGGGCCTACAGCGTCTGATCGGTCCCGCGGTCAGCAGGGCGCCGGGCATTGCCCGGCGTTCTGCTTTGGGGGCAAGGCAGGCGGTCGGTCGGCGTTCGGGGCAGGGCGGGCGTGGGGGCGTCGGGGAGTGCGGAGTTGCAGTGTCGCTGGCCCGTCAAGCGCGTTGACCCGGCCACGTTGATGCAAAGAGGAGAGGAGTTCTTCCGCGCGAGCTACCCGGCCGGCTCAAGATGATCCGTTGCGGTCATCGGCCTATTCACAGCGTTTTATTGAGACGGGCAGCAGGCGGACGGGAGGGAGCTGTTACTTGGTGCGGGCGATACCCAGCGGCAGCACGGTGCGGCCGTAGACTTCGTTGAGGATTTGCGCGAAGGCGCCGTAGATCGCCGAAGCACCGCAGAAGATGCCTTCGAAGCCGGCGAGACGAGTCAGGGTTTCGCTGCCGGTGGCCTTGCCGAGGGCGAGCAGGAAGAACAGCACCACCAGCGAGCCGAAGATGATTTGCAGGCTGCGGCTGAGGCGCAGGGTGCCGACGAACATGAACAGGGTGAACACGCCCCACATGGTCAGATAGGCCGCCATCGAGACAGCGCTATCGGCGGCGAAGCCCTGTTGCGGCAAGTTCATCAGGCCGACCAGGGTCAGCCAGAAACAACCATAGGAAGTGAATGCCGTCGCGCCGAAGGTATTGCCCATTTTCCACTCTTGCAGGCCGGCGATGAGTTGCGCCAGGCCGCCGTAGAAGATACCCATGGCCAGGATCATGCTGGTCAATGGATAAAAGCCGGCGTTGTGGATGTTCAGCAATACGGTGGTCATGCCAAAGCCGAGAAGGCCAAGCGGTGCGGGGTTGGCGAGTGCCGGAGTGGCAAGTGCCGGGGTGGCGTGAGCCACGGAGGGGACGGACATGATAAACCTTCCTGTTTTATAAATTAGAGTACCGGGAACGGCTGTTGCGATAGGCATGCTGGCGCGCAGCGAGGCGCGTTTTAATGCCATCCTTAAAATGTTATCAAATTGAAATATTTTCCGAGAATTGAACTATCGTCCATCGACTCGGACGGCGCGGGCCGCTCAAGGATGCGATTTCCCGGCGGTTGGCAGTCATTGCGCGAGGATGTGCGCCGGCTTGGCCAGGGCGGGCGACGGCGCCGGTTGGCGCGGTGGGACTCTTTCGATGGCTCCCACACTCCTGCATGGGCGCCTGAACGCTGGATGCTCCACGTCCAGCGGCAGGAGGGGGAGCTCGATCATCAGCGGTAGAAAATCGCTGCGCGAGTTTTCTACCCTACGGACGGGGCGGACTCGACCTGGCGGAGCACCATGAGCGGGCCTACAGTGTCTGATAGGTTGTCGAAGTAGAACGTGGATCGCCGGGCATTGCCCGGCGTTCTGCTTTTGGGGATGGGAAAAAGCGAGGTGCAACTGCGATTGCCG
>DASQBU010000254.1:0-6777 GCA_035635035.1 Pseudomonas sp. | reverse complement strand
CGCGCCGGCTCGCTGGCGCTCAGGTTGATGGCCTGGTGCGGCACGCCCGGCGGGACGAAGAGGAACTCCCCGGCGCGGCTGACCACCTCGTGCTCCAGCGCCGGCCCCCAGCGGGTCAGCACGGTGCCTTCGAGGACGTAGATGCCGGTTTCGTAGCCGATGTGGATGTGCGGTTCCGACTCGGCGCCCGGCGGGATGACCACCAGGTGCATGGACAGGCCGGTGGCGTTGACCGTCTGCCCCGAGATGCCGATGAAGTACGGCAGGCGCTGCAGCGTCGAGACTTCGCAGTCGGGCTGCACGCGCTGCACCCTGGGTTCGGTTGTGCTCATGGCCGCTGACCTCCAGCGTCGGGTTGGCTGATGCCTAGATCATAGCCCTCTGCGGATTGCCCGCGTCGGCCACGGCGCGGAGGCAAAAAAGCCGACGCCACCCGGTGGGCGGCGTCGGCTTTCGGGTCCGGCTCAGAACGCCAGCTTGGAGCCGATCAGCGCCAGCATCAGGGCCAGGCACGGGCGCAGCAGGGTGTCGGGAATCCGCCCGGCCAGGTGGCTGCCGATGTAGATGCCCGGCAGCGAGCCCATCAGCAGGTAGCCCAGCAGGTGCCAGTCCACGCTGCCCATGCCGGCGTGGCCGAGGCCGGCGACCAGGGTCAGCGGCACGGCGTGGGCGATCTCGGTGCCGACCAGGCGGCGGGTGGGCAGCAGCGGGTAGAGCATGAACAGCGCCACGGTGCCCAGCGCGCCGGCGCCGATGGAGGTCAGCGACACCATGGTGCCGAGCACCACGCCGGTGAGCACGGTGAGCGTCTTGAGGGTCGGGCCGCTGACATGGAAGCGGTCGCCGGCGTGCTTGGTGGCGAAGGCCAGCAGCTGCTTCTTGAAGAACACCGCCAGGGCGGTGAGCAGCAGGACGAAGCCGAGCGCCTGCTTGATCAGCACGTTGAGCGCCTGCGGATCGGCGTGCAGGGTGTGCAGGAACCACAGGGTCAGCGCCGCCGCCGGCACGCTGCCGAGGGTCAGCCAGCCGGTGATGCCCCAGTCGATGTTCTGGTTCTTGCGATGCACCAGCACGCCGCTGGACTTGGTGATGGCCGCGTACAGCAGGTCAGTGCCCACGGCGGTCGCCGGGTTGATGCCGAACCACAGCAGGATGGGGGTCATCAGCGAGCCGCCGCCGACGCCGGTCATGCCGACGATGAACCCCACCACCAGACCCGCCACCACAAAACCGAAGATCGCCGATTCCATCATTCCACCCTGCTCGCTGGGCTCATGCCCTCGCTGTGCCTGCAGGATAACGGATCGACATATAATCAATTAGAATGATTTGATTTTATCATATACCCATAAGTTACATATCAGTACCCCCACGGCCCTTCCCCCGCCAGCCCTGCCACACGCAGGCGCTGACGCTGCCCCGTGCGGCGCCAGGCCGCCCGTCAGCCCTCGCTGGCCGTGTCGGTCGCCTGCTTCAGCCGGTAGGCCAGCTGCCGCCGGGTGATACCGAGCAGGCGCGCGGCGTGGGTCAGGTTGCCGTTGGCGCGGCGCACCGCCAGTTCGAGCAGGCGGTTCTCGTGGTCCTGCAGGTCGAAGCCGTCGTCGAGCAACGCGTCGTAGAGCTGCTCGCGGCGCGCCTCCTCGGCATTGCCGACCTGGCCCTGGCGATCGACGGCAACCCCTTGCGGCGCCGTCGGCGCGCTGCCGGCGAACAGGTGCTCCAGCTCGATCTGCCCGCCCGAGGGCGCCAGCAGCACGGCGCGCTCGACCAGGTTCTCCAGCTCGCGCACGTTGCCCGGCCAGTGGTAGGCCATCAGCGCCTGCATGGCGCGGTCGGTCACGCCGTTCAAGGTCTTGCTGTAGGCCGGCGCGTACTTCTCCAGCAGGGCACCGACCAGGATCGGGATGTCCGACTTGCGCTCGCGCAGCGGCGGGATGGCCACCGGGTAGGTGGCCAGGCGGTAGTAGAGATCGGCACGGAAGCGCCCCTCGGCGATGGCCTGCTGCAGGTTGACGTTGGTCGCCGCCACCAGGCGCACGTTGACCTTGCGGGTCTTGTCATCGCCCAGGCGCTCCACCTCGCCGGTCTGCAGCACGCGCAGCAGCTTGACCTGCGCCGACGGCGACAGGTCGCCCAGCTCGTCGAGGAACAGCGTGCCGCCGTCGGCGCGCTCGAAGCGCCCGGGGCGCGACTGCGCGGCGCCGGTGTAGGCGCCCTTCTGCACGCCGAACAGTTCGGATTCGATCAGGTCGTTGGGGATCGCCGCACAGTTGACCGCCACGAACGGCTGGCCGGCGCGGTCGCTGTTCTCGTGCAGCCACTGGGCGAACACCTCCTTGCCCACCCCGGTCTCGCCGAGCAGCAGCACGGTGATCGGGCTGCGCGCCGCCTTGCTGAGCAGGTCGAAGGCGGTGCGGAAGGCCGGCGAGCTGCCGACCAGCTTGCCGCTGGGCAGTTGCTCGCGCTGGCGGCCGCGCAGCTGCCAGAGTTGCTGCTGCAGGTCCTGGAACGCGGTATCCATCTCCGCCGGGCGGCAGTATTCGAGGTAGGCGTCGTCGCCCCAGGCCTCCACCGGCTTGCCGACCAGGTGGCAGCGGTGATCGCCGCGGCAGGTGCACTGGGTCTCGCGGAACACGATGAAGCGGCGGAAGAAGCGGGTGACGTAGCCCGAGGCATAGCCGGCCAGCGTCCAGCAGGCGGTTTCCTCGCCGGTGCCGTACTGCTGCAGGTGGGATTCGGCCTCCCAGGAGTTCTCGCAGACCACCTCGCCGAAGAAGGTGCCCTGCTCCCAGTCGATCTGCGCCTCGGTGATGGTCGACTTGACCAGCCCCTCGAAGGCGTGCAGCTCCGGGCCGATCTGGAACACGTCGTAGTTGTCGCCCTCGCCGAGCAGCTTGGAGGCGCGCTCGGCGTCCTCCTGGCCGGCGGCGAAGCCCATGCGAAACAGCAGGCCGTGGGCCCGCTTGGCACCGAGCGAGTCGATCAGCTCGCGGCGCAGGGCGCCGAGCGCCTTGGCGTGGAGCAGCAGCATGCGGCTCTCGTCCAGCCAGATCTGCCCGGCGTCGATGTTGAAGCGCAACCGCGAGCGCAGGTTGAAGCGCTCGATCGAGCGTTGTACTGCCATGTCATTCCCCTCGACCGGCTCGCGAACGGGCGGGAAGGCTCCCTGCCCGGCTCTTGGCCGGTTTTATCGTTAGCGCGCCGCCACCAACGGCGCAGGCGGCCGACAACTTACGTCATCGGCCGCCGGCATGCCACTAGCGCTTGGTCAGGCAGCGGCCAGCGCCGCCGCGGCTTGCGGCTCTGCGGCGCGGCGCGGGCGCAGCAGGAAGTGCGCCAGCGCCGGCAGCAGGATCAGCGCGCCAAGCATGTTCCAGACGAACATGAACGCCAGCAGGATGCCCATGTCGGCCTGGAACTTGATCGGCGACCAGGCCCAGGTGGCCACCGCGATGCCCAGGGTGATGCCGGTCAGCACCACCACCTTGCCGGTGAAGATCAGCGCCTTGTAGTAGGCCTCGGACAGGCTCATGCCCTCCTTCAGTCGTGCCAGGGTCACGGTCATCACGTACAACGCGTAGTCCACGCCGATGCCCACGCCGAGGGCGATCACCGGCAGGGTGGCGACCTTGACGCCGATGTTCAGCCAGACCATCAGCGCCTCGCACAGCACCGAGGTGATCATCAGCGGCACCACCGCGCAGATCACCGCGCGCCACGAGCGGAAGGTGATGAACGCCAGCACGATCACCGCGGCGTAGACCAGCAGCAGCATCTGCACGTTGGCCTTCTTCACCACGATGTTGGTGGCCGCCTCGATGCCGGCGTTGCCGGCGGCGTTGAGGATGCGGATGTCGTCGCTGCCGTACTTGGCGGCGAAGCCTTCCACGGTGTTGACCACGCTGGTCAGGGTGTCGGCCTTGTGGTCCTTGAGGTAGGCGTAGACGGTCAGCAGGTCGCAGTTCTGGTTGAACATCTCGCGCGGCGCGCGGGTGATGATGGCGTTGAGCATGTCCTGCGAGCGCGGCACCTCGAACCACTTCAGGCTGCCCTCGTTCATCCCGGCGTTGGCCACCTTGGCCAGCCCGGCCAGCGAGCTGGTCGCCTCGACGCCCGGCAGCTGCAGCAGCTCGCGCTCCAGGGCGTCCACCGCCATCAGCGTGCTGTAGTGGGCGCAGGCGTACTGCGGGGTCTTGACCATGACGATGAACACGTCGCTGCTCGCCGCGTAGTTGGCGACCATGAAGGCGTTGTCGCGGTTGTAGCGCGAGTCCGGGCGCAGCTCCGGCGCGCCGGGGTCGGTGTCGCCGATCTTCAGGTGCGAACTGACGGTGAGGCCGAAGGCGCCCAGCGCGATGCCGAGGCCGACCGCCAGGCCCGCCCACGGGGTGCGGGTGAACAGGTCGAGGAACGCCCAGAACGGATGCTTCTTGTGCTCGGAGTCGCCGGCTTCCTGCAGCTCGGCCTTGAGGCTGCGCTGCGCGGCGACCGGGCTGACCCCGGTGTAGGACAGCAGGATCGGCAGCAGCACCAGGTTGGTGAAGATCAGCACGGCGACGCCGATGCTGGCGGTGACCGCGAGGTCCTGGATCACCTGGATGTCGATCACCATCAGCACGGCGAAGCCCACCGCGTCGGCCAGCAGCGCGGTCATCCCGGCGAGGAACAGGCGGCGGAAGGTGTAGCGCGCCGCCACCAGGCGGTGGGTGCCGCGGCCGATGTCCTGCATGATGCCGTTCATCTTCTGCGCGCCGTGGCTCATGCCGATGGCGAACACCAGGAAGGGCACCAGCACCGAGTACGGGTCCAGCTCGTAGCCGAGGGTCGGCAGCAGGCCGAGCAGCCAGACCACCGCGATCATCGAGCAGAGCACCACCAGCAGGGTGCTGCGCAGGCAGCGGGTGTACCAGTAGAGCACCGCGGTGCAGATGGCGATGGCGGCGGCGAAGAACACCAGCACCTGGCGCAGGCCGTCGATCAGGTCGCCCACCACCTTGGCGAAGCCGGTGACGTGGATGGCGATCTTGTCCGACTCGTACTTGGCGCGCAGCTGCTCGACGCGCTGCGACAGCGCGTGGTAGTCGATGCGCTCGCCGGTCTCGGCGATGCGCTCCTGCAGCGGCACCAGGACGATGCTCGACTTGTAGTTGGCGGCCACCAGTTGACCGATCTCGCCGGAGCGTTCGACGTTGATGCGCACCTGTTCGAGGCTCGGCGCCGAGCCGTCGTAGTCGTCGGGGATCACCGGGCCGCCGTCGAGGCCCTCCTCGGTGACGCCGGTCCAGCGCACCGCCGGCGCCCACAGCGACTTCATGTACGGGCGGTCGACGCCGGGCAGCAGGAACACCTCGTCGCTGAGCTTGCGCACGGTGTCGAGGTACTCGGCGTCGAAGATGCTGCCCTCCTTGGCCTCCACGGCGATGCGCAGGGTGTTGCCCATGCCAGCCAGCTGCTTGCGGTTCTCCAGGAAGTTGGCGATGTACGGGTGGCCGGTGGGGATCATCTTCTCGAACGCCGCGTTGAGCGACAGGCCGAGCGCCTGGTAGCCGAGCACCAGGGTGGTGACCAGGCAGATGGCGACGATCACCAGACGGTTGTTGAACAGCAGGCGTTCGCCGAGGGTGCCCGACTGCTTGTCGAATGCCTGCAGGTCGGCGATCACCGCCTCGGCAGGGATGAACTGGGCATGACTCATCATTGGACTCCCGAAACCTGGGCCGTGGAAACAAGGGCCTCCGGCTCGACGCGGGTCAGCCCGCGCGAACTGGAGAGGATCAGCGCGCCGTCGGCGGCCTCGGCGATGCCGGTCAGGCCGGTGCCCGGCTGCACCGCGAGGGCGGCGAAGCTGCGCGCGCCGTCGCGGCTTTGCAGCAGCCGGCCGCTTTCGTCGGCCAGCAGCAGGGCGCCGTCGTGCAGGCGGCGGGCGGCGCTGAGGGTCACCGGCTGGCCGAGTTCGACCCGTTGCCAGCTGGCGCCTGCGTCGCTGCTGCGCCAGGCGTTGCCGCGCAGGCCGTAGGCCAGCAGCGTGTCGCCGTCCATTTCAAGGGCGCCGAAGAAGGTGCCGGCGTAGGGCGTGCGGATCTCGGCGAAGCTGGCGCCGCCGTCGGTCGAGCGGAACAGCGCGCCCTGCTCGCCGGCGATCAGCAGGTGGTCGCCGTCGATGTCCACGCGATACAGGTGCTTGCCGCGCGGATTGGGGATGCGCCCGACCAGCGACTGCCAGCTCTGCCCGCCGTCGGCGGTGGCCAGCGCCAGGCCGTAGGCGCCGACCACGTAGCCGTGGCGGGCGTCGCTGAAGCGCACGCCGAGGAACGGCTTGTCCGGGCCGTCGCTGACCAGGTACTCGGCGCTGCGCAGCGCGGCGGCGGCGCCCTCCTCGCCGGCTGCGCTGCGCGCGCGGGCGTCGTCGAGGATCGCCTGCGCGGCCTGGCGGCCGTCGAGCTGGCGCTGCCAGGTCTCGCCGCCGTCGCTGCTGTGCAGCACCACGCCGCTGTGGCCCACCGCCCAGCCGTCGCGGGCGTCGGCGAAGTGCACGTCGGTCAGCGCCACGCTGACCGGCACGCTGCGCGCCTGGCGCCAGCTGCGCCCGGCATCGTCGGAAAGCAGCACGCTGCCGCGCTCGCCGACCGCCACCAGGCGGTCGCCGGCGCGGGTCACCGCCAGTTGCAGGCTGTGTTGCGCCCGCGCACTGTCGCGCGCCGGGAGTTCGAGCAGGTCGGGCACCTTGGTCCCGCTTGCCGCATGGGAAGGACCTGCCAGGCAGGCGAAGGAGAACAG
>DASQBU010000253.1:0-6551 GCA_035635035.1 Pseudomonas sp. | reverse complement strand
AGCCCGCGGCGCCTCCCGCGCCGGCGCCGGCCGGCGTGCCGGACGCGGCACCGGCGCAGGCGTTCGAGGCGGACTACCGCGAGCTCGCCGACCTGCTGGCCGAACTGCCCGGCGACGAACCGCGCGCGCCCGCCGCGGTCTTAGCCACTAGCCTGCAGAATCAACCCGCGCCTGCCGCCGCGCCGCAGCCGGCCACGGCCGACGTTTTCGACCTGTTTGATCCCGAACCGGCCCAGCCGGATCAACCCAGCATGGAGCGACACGCCCAGATGAACACCACCACCAACGCCCCGCGCCTGCCGGCCGGGATCTTCCGTGCCTACGACATCCGCGGCGTGGTCGGCGACAGCCTGACCAGCGAAACCGCCTACTGGATCGGCCGCACCATCGGCTCGGAAAGCCTCGCCTGCGGCGAGCCCGAGGTGGTGGTCGGCCGCGACGGCCGCCTGTCCGGCCCGGAGCTGGCCGGCGCGCTGATACGCGGCCTGCGCGACAGCGGCTGCAACGTCACCGACGTCGGCATGGTGCCGACCCCGGTGCTGTACTTCGCCACCAACGTGCTCGGCGCCAGCAGCGGCGTGATGGTCACCGGCAGCCACAACCCGCCGGACTACAACGGCTTCAAGATCGTCATCGCCGGCCAGACCCTGGCCAACGAGCGCATCCAGGCCCTGCACCAGCGCCTGGAGACCAACGACCTGAGCAGCGGCGCCGGCAGCCTCACCGAGGTCGACGTGCTCGGCCAGTACCACCAGCGCATCGCCGGCGACATCGTCCTCGGCCGCCCGCTCAAGGTGGTGGTCGACTGCGGCAACGGCGTGGCGGCGATCAACGCCCCGCAACTGATCGCCGACCTCGGCTGCGAGGTGATCCCGCTGTTCTGCGAGGTCGACGGCACCTTCCCCAACCACCACCCGGATCCGGGCAAGCCGGAGAACCTCGAGGACCTGATCGCCGCGGTGAAGGCGCACGGCGCCGACCTCGGCCTGGCCTTCGACGGCGACGGCGACCGCGTCGGCGTGGTGACCAACGAAGGCGAGATGATCTTCCCCGACCGCCTGCTGATGCTGTTCGCCCGCGACGTGCTGAGCCGCAACCCGGGCGCCGACGTGATCTTCGACGTCAAGTGCACCCGCGGCCTGGCCAGCCTGATCAGCGGCTACGGCGGCCGCCCGCTGATGTGGAAGACCGGTCACTCGCTGATCAAGGCGAAGATGAAGGAAACCGGCGCCCTGCTGGCCGGCGAGATGAGCGGGCACATCTTCTTCAAGGAGCGCTGGTACGGCTTCGACGACGGCATCTACAGCGCCGTGCGCCTGCTGGAGATCCTCAGCCTGGAGAAGCGCAGCGCCGCCGAGGTGTTCGCCGACTTCCCGGTCGCCCTGTCCACCCCGGAAATCAACATCAAGGTCACCGACGAGCGCAAGTTCGCCCTGATCGAGGCCCTGCAGCGCGACGCCCAGTGGGGCGAGGCCAGCCTGTTCACCCTCGACGGCGTGCGTGTCGACTACCCGCACGGCTGGGGCCTGGTACGCGCCTCCAACACCACCCCGGTGCTGGTGCTGCGCTTCGAGGCCGACAGCGCCGACGAGCTTGAGCGCATCCAGCAGGTGTTCCGCACCCAGCTCAAGGCCGTGGCCCCCGACCTGGACCTGCCCTTCTGATCTCACTGGAGCCCAGCATGCCCCTCAATCGTGAAGCTGCCGAACAGGTAGCCCAAGTCCTCGCCGAAGCGCTGCCCTACATCCGCCGCTTCGCCGGCAAGACCCTGGTGGTCAAGTACGGCGGCAACGCCATGGAAAGCGACGAGCTGAAGACCAGCTTCGCCCGCGACATCGTGCTGATGAAGGCGGTCGGCATCCACCCGGTGGTGGTGCACGGCGGCGGCCCGCAGATCGGCGACCTGCTCAAGCGCCTGTCCATCGAGAGCCACTTCATCGACGGCATGCGCGTCACCGACGCGCAGACCATGGACGTGGTGGAGATGGTCCTCGGCGGCCAGGTCAACAAGGACATCGTCAACCTGATCAACCAGCACGGCGGCCGCGCCATCGGCCTGACCGGCAAGGACGCCCAGCTGATCAAGGCCAAGAAGCTCAAGGTCACCCGCCAGACCCCGGACATGACCCAGCCCGAGATCATCGACATCGGCCACGTCGGCGAGGTGGTCGACGTCAACGTCGAGCTGATCAACATGCTGGTGGCCGGCGACTTCATCCCGGTGATCGCGCCGATCGGCGTCGGCGAGAACGGCGAGTCGTACAACATCAACGCCGACCTGGTGGCCGGCAAGGTGGCCGAAGCGCTCAAGTGCGAGAAGCTGATGCTGCTGACCAACACCGCCGGCCTGCTCGACAAGCAGGGCCAGGTGCTGACCGGCCTGTCGACCGCCCAGGTCGACGCGCTGATCGCCGACGGCACCATCTACGGCGGCATGCTGCCGAAGATCCGCTGCGCCCTCGAGGCGGTGCAGGGCGGGGTCAACAGCGCGCACATCATCGACGGGCGCGTGCCCAACGCCGTGCTGCTGGAGATCTTCACCGACAGCGGCGTCGGCACCCTGATCACCAACGCCCAGCAGGGCTGAGGTCGCGCCGGGCCCGCCAGGGCCCGGCACCGCGCGACGGCAGCGCCCGCCGTCGTCGCGTCGGCGCGACGCCTCAGGCGCCGCTGCCGAGCAACTCGACCAGCCGCGCGCGTTCGGCGGCAAACCGCTCCTCGGTGCTCTTGCGCAAGTCCTGCAGTCGCTGCAGTTCGGCCTCGGCCTGCTGCTGCGCGCGGTGCAACCCTTCGCGTTGTTCCAGCAACGGCGCCGGCACCGGCTGGCCGCCGCGCTGCTGCTCGGCCGCCCGCCGCTCCAGGCCGTGCAACTGATCGCGCACCGCCTGCAGGTTGCCGCGCGCCACCACCAGGAAGCCGTCCAGGTCACGCAACTGGTTGGTCCGCGCCACCTCGAGGTCGGCGACGGTGGGATAGCGGCGGCGCAGCTGCGCATCGGCCTCGGCCTGGCGCTGCGCCTCGGCGCGCCGGCGCAGCTCCTCGGCGCTGGGCGCCGGCGGCACCACGCGAATCACCCGCCCCTGCTCGTCGAGCACCTCGTAGCCCCTGGCCACATGCTCGGGCGGCACGCCCTGATGGTCGAGCACCAGGCCGCCGCGCGCATCGGTATAGCGGTAGACCTCCGCCGCCAGCGGACCGGCCACCAGCAGCAGGGCAAGCAGCAGCGCGGGGCGATAGGCACGCATCAAGACTTCCTTCAGATACCGTACTGCGCCCGGTAGGCTTCGACCGCCGGCAGGTGGCGCTTGAGCTCGGCGTCTTCGGCGAGGTACTGCAGCACCTGGCTGAGGCTGACGATGCTGATCACCGGCATGCCGAAGTCGCGCTCGACTTCCTGGATCGCCGACAGCTCGCCCTGGCCGCGCTCCTCGCGGTTCAGCGCGATCAGCACGCCGGCGGCCTGGGCGCCCTGGGCCTGGATGATCTGCATCACCTCGCGGATCGCGGTGCCGGCGGTGATCACGTCGTCGACGATCAGCGCGCGGCCGGTCAGCGGCGCGCCGACCAGGGTGCCGCCCTCGCCGTGGTCCTTGGCTTCCTTGCGGTTGAAGCACCACGGCAGGTCGCGGTCGTGCTGTTCGGCCAGCGCCACCGCGGTGGCGGCGGCCAGCGGGATGCCCTTGTAGGCCGGGCCGAACAGCACGTCGAAGGCGATGCCGCTCTGCTGGATCGCCTCGGCGTAGAAGCGGCCGAGACGGGCCAGGGCCAGGCCGGTGTTGAACAGGCCGGCATTGAAGAAGTAGGGACTGGTACGCCCGGACTTGAGGGTGAATTCGCCGAAGCGCAGCACGCCGCGCTCAATGGCGAAGCGGATGAAGTCGCGTTGATATGCCTGCATGGGACGCCTGTTTTAGCCAAAAAAGCATGAAGCTCAGGTATCATACACACAGGTTTTTTCAGGGGCCATTTAATGCGGATTGTCAGTGTGAACGTGAACGGCATTCAGGCTGCCGTCGAGCGTGGACTGCTCGGCTGGCTGCAGAGCCAGAATGCCGACGTGATCTGCCTGCAGGACACCCGCGCCTCGAGCTACGACATGGACGACCCGGCCTTGCAGCTCGACGGCTATTTCATGTACGCCGCCGACGGCGAGACGCCCAGCCAGGGCGGGGTGGCGATCTACTCGAAGCTGCAACCCAAGGCCGTGATCTTCGGCCTCGGCTTCGAACAGGCCGATCGCTACGGGCGTTATCTCCAGGCCGACTTCGACAAGGTCAGCATCGCCAGCCTGCTGATGCCCAGCGGGCAGAAGGGCGACGCCGACCTGAACGCCAAGTTCAAGTTCATGGACGACTTCACCAGCTATCTGAACAAGCAGCGCCGCAAGCGTCGCGAGTACATCTACTGCAGCTCGCTGTACGTGGCGCACCAGAAGCTGGACGTGAAGAACTGGCGCGACTGCCAGCAGGCACCCGGCTTCCTCGCCCCCGAGCGGGCCTGGCTGGACGAGGTGGTCGGCAACCTCGGCTACGTCGACGCGCTGCGCGAAGTCAGCCGCGAGGGCGACCAGTACAGCTGGTGGCCGGACACCGAGCAGGCCGCCATGCTCAACCTCGGCTTCCGCTTCGACTACCAGCTGCTCACCCCCGGCCTGCGCCGCTGCGTGCGCAGCGCCCAGCTGCCGCGCCAGCCGCGCTTCTCCCAGCATGCGCCGCTGGTGGTCGACTACGACTGGACGCTGAGCATCTGAGCCAGAACGCAAAAAGCCGACCCGCAGGTCGGCTTTTTTGTGCGCCGCTTCAGTTGAGGAAGCGGATGCAGAACGGGTAGCGCCAAGGCTTGCCCTCGTTGGCCCTGATCCCGCCGATGATGGTCAGCACCAGGCCGACCACGCTGACCAGCGCCATCAGCGGGAAGCCGATCAGCACCCAGGCCAGCAGCCAGCAGAGCATCAGCGCCAGACTCAGGGTCAGCTGGAAGTTCAGCGCCTCCTTGCCCTGCGCGTCGACGTAGGGATCGCTCTCGCGCTTGAGCTGCCAGAGCACCAGCGGGCCGACGACGTTGCCGATCATCGGCGCGACGAACCAGGCGAAGGCCGCGTAGTGGCAGAGCATCGCCCACTTGCGCGCCTCGGCGGAGGGTTGCGGGGGCGTTTCGGCCGGCAGTCGTTCGTCACTCATCGCTCACCTCCGCCCCGCGGGGCCATTCAGTTGTCGAGGGCGGCGCGCTGCAGCTCGAACAGCTCGTCGATGCCCTTGCGCGCCAGCGCCAGCATGGCGTTCAGCTCCTCGGGCTGGAACGGCGTGCCCTCGGCGGTGCCCTGCACCTCGATGAAGCCGCCGGCGTCGGTCATCACCACGTTGAGGTCGGTGCCGGCCGCCGAGTCCTCCAGGTAGTCGAGGTCGAGCACCGGCTGGCCCTGGTAGATGCCCACCGACACCGCGGCGACCAGCTGCTTGAGCGGGTTGTGCTTGAGCGCGCCGCGCTTCTTCAGCGCCGCCAGGGCGTCGATCAGCGCCACGGTGGCGCCGGTGATCGAGGCGGTGCGGGTGCCGCCGTCGGCCTGGATCACGTCGCAGTCGATGTACAGGGTGTTCTCGCCCAGCTTGGTGAGGTCCAGCGCGGCGCGCAGCGAGCGGCCGATCAGGCGCTGGATCTCCAGGGTGCGCCCGCCCTGCTTGCCGCGCGCCGCCTCGCGCGCGGTGCGCGAGCCGGTGGCGCGCGGCAGCATGCCGTATTCGGCGGTCAGCCAGCCCTGGCCCTGGCCCTTGAGGAAGCGCGGCACGCCGGCCTCGGCGCTCACCGTGCAGATCACCTTGGTGTCGCCGAACTCCACCAGCACCGAACCCTCGGCATGCTTGGTGTAGTGGCGGGTGATACGGATCGGGCGCATCTGGTCGGCGGCGCGGCCACTGGGACGGTTCATCGGCGGGTCCTGTCGAAAGAGGGGGGGAGAAATGCGCTCCATTATAGAGGTCCCCGGCCGCCGCGAACCACCGCCGGATTGGGGCGGCCATGGCGCCTGGGTTACACTGGCGGATTGAACGCATGGCGTCCGTGGGCGCCATTCCCCTTAATCACTGCGAGGACCGCCCATGGTACACAGCATGACCGCCTTCGCCCGGGTCGAGAACGCCGGCCCCTGGGGCACCCTGAGCTGGGAACTGCGCTCGGTCAACCACCGCTACCTGGAGCCGCACCTGCGCCTGCCGGAGGCCTTCCGCGACCTCGAGGGCAGCGTGCGCGAGGCGCTGCGCCAAGCCCTGGCGCGCGGCAAGGTCGAGTGCACCCTGCGCCTGGCCGAGGCAGGCGCCGGCCAGTCGCTGCAGGTCGACCGCGAGCGCGCCGCCCAGGTAGTCGCCGCCGCCGAGGCGGTGGCCGCGCTGATCGCCAACCCCGCGCCGCTCAATCCGCTGGAAGTGCTGGGCTGGCCGGGCGTGCTGGTGGCCGACGCCGCCGACCCGCAGGCGCTCAACGCCGCCGCGCTCGAACTGTTCGAGCGCGCCCTCGGCGAGCTGAAGAGCGGCCGCCAGCGCGAAGGCGCAGCGCTC
>DASQBU010000252.1:0-15400 GCA_035635035.1 Pseudomonas sp. | reverse complement strand
TCGTGCAGTACGCCGGGCAGATGGTGCTGGCGGTGGCCGCCGACGATCCCGAGACCGCTCGCCGGGCGGCGCAGGCCGCGCGGATCGACTACGAGGTGCTTGAGCCGCTGCTCGACGTGGAGGAGGCGCTGCGCCGCGGCGAGTTCGTCCGCGACAGCCACACCCAGCAGCGCGGCGACTTCGCCGCGGCGCTGGCCGGCGCGCCGCAGCGCCTGCAGGGGCGGTTGCGCATCGGCGGCCAGGAGCACTTCTACCTGGAGACCCAGGTGTCCGCCGTGCTGCCCACCGAGGATGGCGGCATGCTGGTCTACTGTTCGACGCAGAATCCCACCGAGATCCAGCATCTGGTCGCCAGCGTGCTCGGCGTGCCGATGCACCGGGTGGCGGTGGACATGCGCCGCATCGGCGGCGGCTTCGGCGGCAAGGAGACCCAGGCCGCCGGCCCGGCCTGCCTGTGCGCGCTGGTCGCCCGGCTCACCGGCCGCCCGGCGAAGATGCGCCTGGCGCGCGGCGACGACATGCGCAGCACCGGCAAGCGCCATCCGTTTTTGATCGACTACGACGTCGGCTTCGACGAGCAGGGCGTGCTGCGCGGCATCGACCTGCGCCTGCTGGCCAACTGCGGCTACTCGCCGGACCTTTCCGGGGCCATCGTCGACCGCGCCATGTTCCACGCCGACAACGCCTACTACCTGGGCGCGGCGCGGGTCACCGGCCACCGCTGCCGCACCAACCTGGCGTCCAACACCGCGTTCCGCGGCTTCGGCGGGCCGCAGGGCATGCTCGGCATCGAGGAGGTGATGGAGCGCATCGCTCGCCATCTCGGCCTCGACCCGCTGGAGGTGCGCAAGCGCAACTACTACGCCGGCGCGCCGCGCAACGTCACCCACTATCACCAGACGGTGGAGCACAACCTGCTGGCGGAGCTGACCGCCGAGCTGGAAGTGAGCTGCGACTATCACGGGCGGCGCGCGGCGATCCGCGCCTTCAATGCCGCCAGTCCGCTGCTGAAGAAGGGCCTGGCGCTGACCCCGGTGAAGTTCGGCATCAGCTTCACCTCCAGCTTCCTCAACCAGGCCGGCGCGCTGCTGCACATCTACACCGACGGCAGCATCCACCTCAGCCACGGCGGCACCGAGATGGGCCAGGGCCTGCATACCAAGGTGGCGCAGATCGTCGCCGAGACCCTGCAGGTGGACATCGCGCGCATCCACATCGCCGCCACCCACACCGAGAAGGTGCCCAACACCTCGCCGACCGCCGCCTCCTCGGGCAGCGACCTCAACGGCAAGGCGGCGCAGCAGGCCGCGCTGACCCTGCGCCAGCGGCTGGTCGAGTTCGCCGCCGCGCACTTCGGCGTAGCGGAGGAAGAGGTGGCGTTCGCCAACGGCCAGGTGCGCGCCGGCCAGCACTACCTGAGCTTCGACGAACTGGTCGGCCTCGCCTACGTCGGCCAGGTGTCGCTGTCCAGCACCGGCTTCTACCGCACGCCCGGCGTGCACTACGACCGCGAGCAGGCGCGCGGCCAGCCGTTCTACTACTACGCCTTCGGGGTGTCCTGTTCCGAGGTGCTGGTCGACACCCTGACCGGCGAATACAAGGTGCTGCGCGCCGACATCCTCCACGACGTCGGCGCCTCGCTGAACCCGGCCATCGACATCGGCCAGATCGAGGGCGGCTTCGTCCAGGGCATGGGCTGGCTGACCTGCGAGGAGCTGGTGTGGGACGCCGCCGGCAAGCTGCTCACCGACGGCCCGGCGACCTACAAGATCCCCACGGTGGGCGACCTGCCGACCGAGCTGCACGTGCGCCTGCTGGAGAACCGGCGCAACCTGCAGGACACCGTGTTCCACTCCAAGGCGGTCGGCGAGCCGCCGTTCATGCACGGCATTTCGGTGTGGTGCGCGCTCAAGGACGCGCTGGCCAGCCTGGCCGACTACCGCGTGGCGGTCGAGCTGGACGCGCCGGCCACCCCCGAGCGGGTGCTGTGGGCGGCCGAGCGGCTGCGTCAGGGCGGGGCGGGCGCATGAGAGGCGAGGGCATGGACGACTGGATCGCCAGTCTGGCGGAGCTGCAGCGCCGTGGCGAGCCCGGCGTGCTGGTTACTCTGGTCGAGGCGCATGGCTCCACGCCGCGGGCGGCGGGCACCAAGATGCTGGTCGGCGCCAGCCAGGCCTGGCACAGCATCGGCGGCGGCCATCTGGAGCTGCGCGCCCTGGAGATCGCCCGCGGCCTGCTGGCCAGCGGCGCGCGCGAGCCGCTGCTGGAGCGCTTCAGCCTGGGCGCCAGCCTCGGCCAATGCTGCGGCGGGGCGGTGCTGCTGTTGTTCGAGCCGCTGCTGCCGGCGCGGGTGCCGGTCGCGGTGTTCGGCGCCGGCCACGTCGGCCGGGCGCTGGTGCCGCTGCTGGCTGGACTGCCGTGCCGGGTGCGCTGGATCGATGCGCGCGCGGCGGAGTTTCCCGCGCAGATTCCGGCGGGGGTGGAGACGGTGGTCAGCGACGAGGTGGTCGACGAGGTGGACGAGCTGCCGCCCGGCAGCTACTGCATCGTGATGACCCACGACCACCAGCTCGATCTGCAACTGGCCGAGCGCATCCTGCGCCGTGGCGACTTCGCCTACTTCGGCCTGATCGGCTCGCGGAGCAAGCGGGCGCGCTTCGAGCATCGCCTGCGCGAGCGCGGTCTGGCCGAGGAGCGGATCGCGCGGATGCGCTGTCCGCTAGGCCTGCCCGAGGTGCGCGGCAAGCTGCCGCTGGAGATCGCCGTGGCGGTGGCCGCGGAGGTGATCGCCACCTACAACGCTGGGGCGGAGTAGGGCGTCGTTCCCGGCCTGGGGCTGGGCGGGAGAAATTGCAGGCAAAAAGAAACCCCGCCGAGGCGGGGTTTCCTTCACTGCTCAGGTACTACAGATCAGGCCTGGACGACCGGGATCTTGGCCGCAGCAGCAGCGTCCACGTACTCGCCCATCTTGTCGAAGTTCAGGTAGCGGTAGATATCGGCAGACATGCTGTCGATGTTCTTCGCGTACTCCATGTACTCTTCGACGGTCGGCAGCTTGCCGAGGATGGAAGCCACGGAAGCCAGCTCGGCCGAAGCCAGGAAGACGTTGGTAGCGTCGCCCAGACGGTTCGGGAAGTTACGGGTGGAGGTGGAGACCACGGTGGAACCGGTCTGCACGCGAGCCTGGTTACCCATGCACAGCGAGCAACCCGGCATTTCCATGCGGGCGCCGGCCTTGCCGTAGATGCCGTAGTAGCCTTCTTCGGTCAGCTGCTTGGCGTCCATCTTGGTCGGCGGAGCCAGCCACAGACGGGTCGGGATGCCGCCCTTGACCTTCTCCAGCAGCTTACCGGCAGCGCGGAAGTGGCCGATGTTGGTCATGCAGGAACCGATGAACACTTCGTCGATCTTCTGGCCAGCAACGGTGGACAGCAGACGGGCGTCGTCCGGATCGTTCGGGGCGCAGAGTACCGGCTCCTTCACGTCGGCCAGATCGATCTCGATCACGGCGGCGTATTCGGCGTCGGCGTCGGCGGACAGCAGCTGCGGGTTGGCCAGCCAGGCTTCCATGGCCTTGGCACGGCGCTCCAGGGTGCGAGCATCGCCGTAGCCTTGCTCGATCATCCAGCGCAGCATGATGATGTTGGACTTCAGGTACTCGGCGATGGCTTCTTCCGGCAGCTTGATGGTGCAACCGGCAGCCGAACGCTCGGCGGAGGCGTCGGACAGCTCGAAAGCCTGCTCGACGGTCAGGCCGTCCAGACCTTCGATCTCGAGGATGCGGCCGGAGAAGATGTTCTTCTTGCCCTTCTTCTCGACGGTCAGCAGGCCCTGCTGGATGGCGTAGTAGGGGATCGCATGCACCAGGTCACGCAGGGTGATACCGGGCTGCAGCTTGCCCTTGAAGCGCACCAGAACGGATTCCGGCATGTCCAGCGGCATCACGCCGGTGGCGGCGGCGAAGGCCACCAGGCCCGAACCGGCCGGGAAGGAGATACCGATCGGGAAGCGGGTGTGCGAGTCACCACCGGTACCGACGGTGTCCGGCAGCAGCATGCGGTTCAGCCAGCTGTGGATGATGCCGTCGCCCGGACGCAGGGACACGCCGCTGCGGTTCATGATGAAGTCCGGCAGGGTGTGGTGGGTCTTGACGTCGATCGGCTTCGGATAGGCGGCGGTGTGGCAGAAGGACTGCATCACCAGGTCGGCGGAGAAGCCCAGGCAAGCCAGGTCCTTCAGCTCGTCGCGGGTCATCGGGCCGGTGGTGTCCTGGGAACCGACGGTGGTCATCTTCGGTTCGCAGTAGGTGCCCGGACGCACGCCTTTGCCTTCCGGCAGACCGCAGGCGCGGCCGACCATCTTCTGGGCGAGGGTGAAGCCCTTGCCGCTGTCAGCCGGAGCTTCCGGCTTCTTGAACAGGGTGGACGGAGCCAGGCCCAGTTCGGCGCGGGCCTTCTCGGTCAGGCCACGGCCGATGATCAGCGGGATACGGCCGCCGGCGCGGACTTCGTCCAGCAGCACGTCGGTCTTCAGCGCGAAGGTGGTGACCAGCTCGTCGCTGCCGTTGCGGCGCACTTCGCCCTTCATCGGGTACACGTCGATGACGTCGCCCATGGCCAGGTTGGTGCAATCGAATTCGATCGGCAGGGCGCCGGCGTCTTCCATGGTGTTGTAGAAGATCGGGGCGATCTTGGTGCCGAAGCAGAAGCCACCGGCGCGCTTGTTCGGGACGAACGGGATGTCGTCGCCGAAGAACCACAGCACGGAGTTGGTAGCGGACTTACGGGAAGAACCGGTACCGACCACGTCACCGACGTAGGCAACCGGGAAGCCCTTGGCCTTGACGGCTTCGATCTGCTTCAGCGGGCCGACGGAGCCCGGCTGGACCGGCTCGATGCCGTCGCGGGCCATCTTCAGCATGGCCAGGGCGTGCAGCGGGATGTCGGGACGCGACCAGGCATCCGGAGCCGGGGACAGGTCGTCGGTGTTGGTTTCGCCCGGGACCTTGAACACGGTCAGGGTGATCTTTTCCGGAACGGCCGGCTTGGCCAGGAACCACTCGCCGTCGGCCCAGGACTGCAGCACGGCCTTGGCGGCGGCGTTGCCCTTCTTGGCGCGCTCGGAAACGTCGTGGAAGGCGTCGAACATCAGCAGGGTGTGCTTGAGTTGCTCGGCGGCGACGTTGGCCAGCTCGGCGTTGTCCAGCAGCTCGACCAGGGTGGCGATGTTGTAGCCGCCCTGCATGGTGCCCAGCAGCTCAACGGCGCGCTGCTTGCTGATCAGCGGGGAGACAGCTTCGCCCTTGGCGATGGCGGTGAGGAAGCCGGCCTTGACGTAGGCGGCTTCGTCCACGCCAGCGGGGACGCGGTTGGTGATCAGGTCAACCAGGAATTCTTCTTCGCCAGCCGGCGGGTTCTTCAGCAGCTCGACCAGGCCTGCGGTCTGCTCGGCGTTCAGCGGCTGGGGCACGACGCCCTGGGCGGCACGCTCTTCTACGTGTTTGCGGTAGGCTTCAAGCACAGTATTACCCTCATCAGTGGTCCCATGCGGGAGTCCGGGACTTTCATCCAGAAGCTGTTTTCAAAGTTTTACGCCGGACTGTGACGAAGCGGTGTTGGCGGGTGAAGATTCGTCGAGACGTTGCCCACCAACTGCTGCCTACCGGGTTGACTGTGCTCGTGACGCTTTGAAAACAGCTTCCTGCGGACATTGGTGCCTGTAACAAGGCAGGCGGATTCTACTGGAAAGACCGGCATAAGTTAAGCAACACTCCCGCCCGGCGGCGAATGACCGGCCCTAGACAAAGGGCTAACATGCCGAATCGTTAACATCGTAGTGCTTTCTCTTCTTCCATGCCCCAGACGCGAATCAAGACCCCCTGTGTTGGCCTCTGCTCCACCGTGTACGGCGACCTGGTGTGCCGCGGCTGCAAGCGCTTCCATCATGAGGTGATCAACTGGAACCTCTACGGCGAGGAGGAGAAGCGCGCCGTGTGGCAGCGCCTGGAGAGCCTGCTGGTCCAGGTGGTGGCGGCCAAGCTGGAGGTGTTCGATGCGCCGCTGCTGCGCCGCCAGCTGGAGCAGCGGCAGATCCGCTTCGTGCCGCAGCAGTCGCCCTATTGCTGGGCCTACCAGCTGATCGCCCGCGGGGCGCGGATGATCCAGCAGCTGGAGGCCTACGGCATTGTGCTGTTGCCGGAATTCCGCGCCAGCAGCCTGCCGGAGCTGCGCGATGCCATCGACCGCGAGTATTTCCTGCTCTCCGAGGCGCATTACCAGCGCTACATCGCGCCGCGCTTCCTGGTGGAAGGCGAGGACATTCGCGTCTGAGCCAGGCCTATTGCTGCTCCAGCTGTTTTTCGAGGTGATCGCAGACGTCGTCCGGCTTGAGCACCAGCACGTCGCTTTCCAGCACATCCAGCACCACCTCGGCGGTATTGCCGATCAGCGCGCCGGATAGACCGCTGCGGGCCACCGAGCCAATGACCGTGACCACCGCATCGAGCTGCAGGGCCAGCTGCGGGATCAGGATGTCGGCCGGACCTTCGGCGATATGCAGCTGGTGGTTGCCGAGGCCGTATTCGTCCTGGAAGCGTTGGCAGGCCTCGCGGTAGCGGGCGGCGATGACCTCGCGCAGCTGGAAGCTCGGATCGGCGGCGGTGAGCATCGGCGCCGGGTGGGCGCTGAGAACGTGCAGCTCGCCCTTGACCAGGTTGGCGAGGTCGTGGGCATGGCAGACGATGTTGGCGTGCAGGGTGCTGTGCTCGAAGTCGTCGTTGCCCACGTCCACGGCGGCCAGCACCTTGCCGCCGAGCCAGGGGCGGTCGGTCTTGACCAGCAGCACGGGGCAGGGACAGTAGCGCAGCAGTTTCCAGTCGTCCGGGGTGAGCAGGGCCTTCTTCAGCGGGTTGTCGGGGTAGTGCTGCTTGATCACCAGCCCGCAGCCTTCGGCCTGCTGGGCGGCGATGATGGTCTGGTGCGAGCTTTCCTGCCAGTCCTGGCGGGTGGAGACGGTATGGCCCTCCTCGCGCAGGTCGTGGGCCAGCTCATCGAGCCAGGCTTGGTGGTCGTGCTGCCTGTCGCAGACCAGCAGGTGCAACTCGGATTGGGTCGAGTTGGCGATCCGCTTGGCCCGCTTGAGTGCCAGGCTTTCCGACTGGTTGGGCTCCAGCACTACCAGAATGCTGCGGATGGCTTGCATGGTCTTCTCCCGCGGTGGCTTCGCTCTCAACTCTAGACGCAAGCGCAGCGCCCGGCGCTTGATGCGCGTCAACCGGCGGGCATGCCGGCGACGGGCGAGGGCCGTATAATGCGCGACTTTCCAAGACTAGCCGGATCGCCATGTCCCTGCTCCCCGAAATCGAGAGCTTCCTGCTCTGCCCGACGCCCCAGTCCTGGATCGACCAGGCGCTGCAGCATCCCGAGATCCTGCTGATCGACCATGCCAACTGCGAGAAGAAGGCCGCCGGCACGGCGCTGACCCTGCTGTTCCGCTACGTCGAGAAGGACGACCTGCAGTACAAGCTGTCGCGCCTGGCTCGTGAGGAGCTGCGCCATTTCGAGCAGGTGGCGGCGCTGATGAAGAAGCGCGGCGTCGCCTACCGGCCGGTCAGTGCCTCGCTGTACGCGCAGCGCCTGCATGCGCACATCCGTAAGAGCGAGCCGGGCAAGCTGGTGGATACCCTGATCGTCGGCGCCTACATCGAGGCGCGTTCCTGCGAGCGCTTCTACCGCCTGGCACCGTACCTCGACGAGGAACTGGGCAAGTTCTACATCTCGCTGCTCAAGTCCGAGGCGCGCCACTATCAGGATTACCTGGCGATGGCCCAGCAGTATGCCGGCGAGCCGATCGACGAGCGCGTGGCCTTCTTCGCCGAGGTCGAGCGCGAGGCGATCCTCACTCCGGACAAGGAGTTCCGCTTCCACAGCGGCGCGGCGGCCTGAGGCGGCTACGGGGCTATGGCCAGCTGCGGGCCCAGATAGGCGTTGGCCTGCTCGATGTCGTCGTCACCGAGCATGCCGACGGCGACGGCCAGCTGCAGGCGGGCCAGGAGGTAGCGCAACTTGGCTTCCAGCAGGTCGCGGCGGGCGGTGAAGATCTGCTCCTCGGCATTGAGGATGTCGAGGTTGGTGCTCGAACCGGCGAGGAAGCCCTTGCGCGCGGAGTCCTGGGCCCGCTCGTTGGAGACGACCGCCTTTTCCAGCGCGCGGATGCGCTTTTCGCCGTTCTGCACGCCGCGGTATTCGCGGGTGGTGGCCGAGACGGCTTCCTCGCGGGCGGCGTTCAGCTCTTCGCTGGCCTGCTCGTGGCTGGCGATCGCCTGGCGTACCCGGGCGCTGGTGCCGCCACCGGCGAACAGCGGCAGGTTGAACTCCAGGCCGGCTGAGCTGTAGCGGTTCTTCTGGTTGAGCGTTGCGACGGTGTCGCTTTCGCTGTCGGTGTAGCCCAGCACCAGATCGAGAGTGGGCCAGTGGCCACTCTTGGCCAGGTTGATGTCCTCTTCCGACAGGCCGCGCTTGAGCTGGCGGGCCCGCACGGTCGGGTTGTTGGCCAGGGTCTGGGTCAGCCATTCGGGAAGGGTGGCCGGCTGCAGCGGCGGAGTAGGGAAGTCCTGGCGCAGGGCGGCGATGTTCTCCGGGACCCCTCCGAGAATTTCCTGCAGCAGGCGCAGGGCGATCACATGGTTGTCCTTGGCCTCGATCAGTTCGGCCTGCGCCAGGTCGCGCCGGGCGACGGCCTGGTCGACGTCGGTGATGGCGCCATCGCCCAGGTCGAAGCGCCGTTGGGCGGCGGCGACCTGCTGCTCGAAGGCCTTGAGCTTGGCGGTCGCAAGGTCGATGGTTTCCCGGGTCAGCAGTACATCGAAGTAGCGGCCGCTGAGGGTTACCGCCAGTTGTTGCGTCTTGGCGTCGAATACCGCCTCGCTGAGCTTCGCCTTCTGCTGGCCTTCGCGGTACTCCGTGAGCTTCTGGAGGTTGATCAGCGGCTGACGCAGGCGCACGCCGGCGAAGTCAGAGTTGTAGTTGAGGTCGGTCTCCGCACGGCGGCCAATGGCGTTGTCCTGCTCACGGGTGCCGTTGATATGGCTGCGGCTGGCGCTGGCGCTGATCAGCGGCAGCAGCCCGGCCCGGCCGATGGCGCGATTCTCCAGGCCGGCGTCGCGCTCGTGCTGGGCGGCCAGGTAGTTTGGCGCCTGGGTCTGCAGCAGCTCCCAGGCGCCCTTGAGGTCCAGGGCGCAGGCGGGCAGGCTGGCCATGCCGGCCAGGCAGGCGATGATGAGACGTGCGGCCATTCATTGCTCCTTGAAGGCACTGTCGACCCTTGCCAGCAGCGGCTTGAGCAGGTAGCTCATGAGGTTGCGCTCGCCCGTCTTGATGATCACGGTGGCGGGCATCCCCGAGCGGATCTGGTTGCTGCCGAGCATTTCCATTCCCTTTGGCGTCACCTCGACCTGGGCGAGGTAGTAGGGTTCCTTGTTGGCCTCGTCGACCAGCCGGTCGGCCGCCACGGTCAGCACCCGCCCGGGAATGTTCGGGGTGCGGGCGTGGTTGAAGGCCGGGAAGGTGATGTCCACCGGCAGTCCGGGCACCATCTTGTCGATGGCTTGCACCGGGATGCGTGCGTTCACCTGCAGCGGCTCGTCGGCGGGGACGATATTCATGATCTGCGAGCCGGGCTGGATCACCCCGCCGACGGTCGTGACAGTGAGGCCGAGGACCATGCCATCGATGGGCGAGCGGATCACCGTGTGGGCTACCTCGTAGTCCAGGGCGCGCAGCCGATCGGCCAGCGAGCTGGCCTCCTTCTGCACTTCGGTCAGCTGCGACTGGACCTCCTTCTGGAAGTCCTGGTCGAGCTGCAGGATGCGCAGCTTGAGCTCGGCGATCTGATTGCGGATGCGGCCGATGTCGGCGATGCTCTGCGCTCTTTGGGCGTTCAGTTCGGCGGCGTTGCGCTCCAGCTCGAGCATGCGGTTGCGCGCGACATAGCCTTCGGCGGCCAGGCTGCGGACGCCCTGCAGTTCCTGATCGAGGTAGCGGATCTGCATTTCCCGCGAGGCCTGCACCTGGATCAGGCCCTTGAGCTGTTCTTCGGCGCCGCGCATGGTTTCGCGCAGAATGCCGGCCTCCCCGGTCAGCGCGCCACGGCGGGTGGTGAACAGGCGTTTCTGCAGCGCCGTCGCCTCCTGCAGGCGGGTGTCTGTGGCAAAACGGGTGAGCAGCTCGGGGGAGAAGCGCACCTCGCTCAGCCCCTCGCGCTCGGCCTGGAGGCGGTCCTCGACGGTCTTCGCGACAATGTACTGGGAGCTGACCACCCCCTGTTCGGCGATGGCCCGGGTCGGATCCAGCTCGATCAGCGGCTGGTCGCGGGTCACGTGGTCGCCCTCGCGAATCAGGATGGCGCCAACCGAGCCGCCGGTCAGGTGCTGGATGGTCTTGCGGTTGTCGGTGACGTTGACCGTGGCGTTGGCCACCACCCCGGCATCCAGAGGCGCCAGCGAGGCCCAGAGCACGAAGCCGCCGAAGCCGGCCGCGATCAGCAAGAGTCCCCAGCGGCGTGGGCGGTGGTCGTCGATGTCGATCGCCTGTTCGCTGCCGGCCAGGATCAGCGCCTGGTGTTCGTTCGCGGGAATCGACATGGCATGTCACTCCTTGGTCTTCACCGACGAGAGCGGTGGGCTGCCCACGCTGGCGGCGGCGACACTGGCCTGGCGCAGGGCGGCGAACACCTCGTCGCGGCTGCCGAAGATCTGCACCACGCCTTCGCGCAGCAGCAGGATCTTGTCGACGATGTTCAGCACCGTGGGGCGGTGGGTGATCAGCACCAGCGTCTTGCCGCGGCGCTTGAGGTCGCTGAGTGCCTGGATCAGCGCGGCTTCGCCGACGTCGTCCAGGCTGGAGTTGGGTTCGTCGAGCACGATCAGCGACGGGTCGCCGTACAGCGCGCGGGCGAGGGCGATCCGCTGCTTCTGTCCGCCGGACAGCGAGTTGCCGTCGGTGCCCAGGCGGGTGTCGTAGCCCTGCGGCAGGCGCAGGATCATCTCGTGTACGCCGGCCTGCTGGGCGGCCTGGATCACCTTTTCGCTGTCGACCTCGCCGAAGCGGGCGATGTTCTCCGCGATGGTGCCCTCGAACAGTTCGACATCCTGGGGCAGGTAGCCCAGCCACGGGCCGAGCTCTTCCTTGTCCCACTGGTAGATGTCTGCCCCGTCCAGGCGCACCTTGCCGCTGGCGGCGGGCCAGATGCCGACCAGCAGGCGGGCCAGGGTCGACTTCCCCGCCGCCGAGGCGCCGATCACCCCCAGTGCTTCGCCGGGAGACAGGCTGAAGTTGATGCCGCGCAGGATCGGTGTGTTGCCGCCTGGCGCACTGGCGAAGGCGCCTTCGATGCTGAGCACGCCGCTGGGCTTGGGCAGCGACATGGACGGTTTGCGCGCCGGGAAATCCTTCAGCAGGGACGACAGCCGCCCCCAGGCCGTGCGGCAGGAGAGCAGCTGCTTCCAGGTGGCGATCGCCTGCTCGACCGGGGCGAGTGCGCGGCCACCGAGGATGGAGCAGGCGATCATCATGCCCGGGGTTATCTCGCCCTCGATCGCCAGCAAGGCGCCGGCCCCGAGCAGCAGCGACTGCAGGGTGATGCGCACGAAACGAGTGGCGCCGCTGATGTAGGCCGCCCGATCCGAGGCGAGGGTCTGCAGCTCGAGGATCCGCAGGTGGTTGCCGAACCAGCGCCGCTGAATGGCCGTCAGCATGCCCATGGCCTCGATGACTTCGGCGTTGCGCAGGTTGTTGTTGGCGTAGGCGCCGGAGCTCAGGGCTGCCTGGTTGGCTTCGGTCAGCGGCTTGCGGGTGCTGACCTCGGTCAGCCAGGCCAGGCTGACCAGCAGCAGCGAGCCGACCAGGGTGACCACGCCCAGCACCGGGTGGACCATGCTCAGCACCACCAGGTAGATGGGTGTCCAGGGTGCGTCGAAGAAGGCGAACAGGCCGTTGCCGGTGAGGAACTGGCGCACCTGGGCCAGATCCTGCAGTGCCTGCGAGGGGTTGCCGCCGGCGCGGCGCAGATTGCGCTCGAAGGCGGCGGTGAACACGCGCTTGTTGAGCATCATGTCCAGCCGGTTGCCGACCCGGATCAGCACGCTCGAGCGGACCATTTCGAGAGCCGAGAGCAGCACGTAGAGGCCGACCACCAGCAGGGTGAGCATCGTCAGCGTGGTGACGTTGCGGCTGACCATGGCGCGGTCGTAGACCTGCAGCATGTAGATCGCCGGGGTCAGCATCAGCAGGTTGATCACCCCGCTGAACGCGGCCAGGGCATAGAAGGTGCGCCGCAGGCGAAACAGCACCTCGGCCAGCTCCGAGCGGGGGGATGGCAGGTCCATGGACTTCCTCGCTATGGCAAGTGGCTAGAGGCCGAGCGCAGCGGGACTCGCCGAGGCTCCTGTTGGAGGAAGCGGCGAGACACTCAGAGGAAGGTATAGACGCGACCGGAGGGGTTTGCCACGCGGGCGGCGATGAGCGCCCCCTCACGGCCGCGCGAGGGCGAGGCGGGTTGCTCGGCTATTGCGGCATCAAGGCAGCGCTGCCCAGCGGAAAGGACTCGAGGTGGTAGCCCTGCGGGTCGACCGCGAGCACCCAGCCCTGGTGGTCCCAGTCGCCGAGGACGATGCGCTGGGCCCTCTGGTCGTCGACCAGCAGCTGGTGCACCGCCGGGCGGTGGGTGTGGCCGTGGATCAGGGTGCGCACGCCGTGCGCGGCCATGAGTGGCGGCACCGCCTCGGGGGTGACGTCGACGATGTCGGCGGCCTTCTCGCGGGTGCGCATGCGGCTGGCATTGCGCAGCTTGCGCGCCAGCTTGTGGCGGGTGGCCAGGGGCAGGTGGCGCAGCAGCCACAGCGAGAGGGGATTGCGCAGGCGCTTGCGCAGGCGCTGGTAGCTCTCGTCGCGGGTGCACAGGCTGTCGCCGTGCAGCAGCAGCACTGGCTTGCCGTACAGCTCGACCACGCTGCCCTCCCGGAGCAGCGTGCAGCCGGCTTCGCGGCAGAAGCCCTTGCCGAGCAGGAAATCGCGGTTGCCGTGCATCAGGAAGATACGCGTGCCGGCATCGCTCAGGCGGCGCAGGGCCCGGGCGATCGAGCGCTGGAAGTCATCCATGGCGTCGTCGCCGATCCATACCTCGAAGAAGTCGCCGAGTATGTACAGCGCTTCGGCGTCGGCGGCACGAGTCTCCAGGAAATGCAGAAACGCCCGGACGATGTCCGGGCGCTCCGCTTCGAGATGCAGGTCCGAGATGAACAGGACGCTCATCGACTCACTCGGCGACGACTTCGGCCTTCTCGATGATCACGTCGTCCACCGGCACGTCGCCGTGGCCGGAGCGGTTGCCAGTGGCCACGCCCTTGATCTTGTTGACCACGTCCATGCCTTCCACCACTTCGCCGAACACGGCGTAGCCCCAGCCCTGGGTGGTCGGTGCGGTGTGGTCGAGGAAGGTATTGTCGGCGACGTTGATGAAGAACTGCGCGCTGGCCGAGTGCGGGTCCATGGTGCGGGCCATGGCGATGGTGCCGACCTTGTTGGACAGGCCGTTGTTGGCCTCGTTCTTGATCGGTGCGCGGGTGCTCTTCTGCTTCATGCCCGGCTCGAAACCGCCGCCCTGGATCATGAAGTTGCCGATCACGCGGTGGAAGATGGTGCCGTCGTAGTGGCCGTCCTTCACGTACTGCTCGAAGTTGGCCGCGGTTGCCGGTGCCTTGTCGGCGAACAGCTTCAGGGTGATGACGCCGTGGTTGGTGTGCAGCTTGATCATGGGGGAATTCCGCTGGTGGGTGGTGGATGCCTGAGCGTGCCGGCGGGCGTTGTAGCAACCGGATCTCTGTCAGGGGCATTACGGGTTCGCTATCATAAGCGCTTTGTATTGACCGGCCTACCCTGGCCGGCGCCGACATGTTCAAGGATCCCATGAGCAAGCCCGAGACTCCCGCCGCCGCCGCGAACTTCCTCCGCCCGATCGTCCAGGCCGACCTGGAAGCCGGCAAGCATGCCAAGATCATCACCCGCTTCCCGCCGGAGCCCAACGGCTACCTGCACATCGGCCACGCCAAGTCGATCTGCCTGAACTTCGGTCTGGCCCAGGAATTCGGCGGCGAGTGCAACCTGCGCTTCGACGACACCAACCCGGCCAAGGAAGACCAGGAATACATCGACGCGATCAAGAGCGACGTGCAGTGGCTGGGCTTCCAGTGGGCCGGCGAGGAGCGCTACGCCTCCAACTACTTCGACCAGTTGTACGCCTGGGCCGTGCAGCTGATCGAAGCCGGCAAGGCCTACGTCTGCGACCTGTCGCCGGACGAGGCACGCGCCTACCGCGGCAGCCTGACCGAGCCGGGCAAGAACAGCCCGTACCGCGAGCGCAGCGTCGCAGAGAACCTCGACCTGTTCGCCCGCATGAAGGCCGGCGAGTTCCCGGACGGTGCCAAGGCGCTGCGCGCGAAGATCGACATGGCCTCGCCGAACATGAACCTGCGCGACCCGATCCTCTACCGCATCCGCCACGCCCATCACCACCAGACCGGCGACAAGTGGTGCATCTACCCGAGCTACGACTTCACCCACGGCCAGTCGGACGCCATCGAAGGGGTCACCCACTCGATCTGCACCCTGGAGTTCGAGGATCACCGCCCGCTGTACGAGTGGTTCCTCGCCAACCTGCCGGTGCCGGCGCAGCCGCGCCAGTACGAGTTCGCCCGCCTCAACCTGAACTACACCATCACCAGCAAGCGCAAGCTCAAGCAACTGGTCGACGAAGGCCACGTCAACGGCTGGGACGACCCGCGCATGTCGACCCTGTCCGGCTACCGCCGTCGTGGCTACACCCCGGGCTCGATCCGCCACTTCTGCGACCTGATCGGCGTCAACCGCGCCGGCGGCGTGGTCGACATCGGCATGCTGGAGTTCGCCATCCGCGAGGATCTGGACGCCAACGCCGCGCGCGCCATGTGCGTGCTCAAGCCGCTGAAAGTGGTGATCACCAACTACCCGGAAGGCCAGGTCGAGAACCTCGAACTGCCGCGCCATCCCAAGCAGGACATGGGCGTGCGCGTGCTGCCGTTCTCCCGCGAGATCTACATCGACGCCAGCGACTTCGAGGAAGTCCCGCCGGCCGGCTACAAGCGCCTGATCCCCGGCGGCGAAGTGCGCCTGCGCGGCAGCTACGTGATCCGTGCCGACGAGGCAATCAAGGATGCCGAAGGCAATATCGTCGAGCTGCGCTGCTCCTACGACGAGAACACCCTGGGCAAGAACCCGGAGGGTCGCAAGGTCAAGGGCGTGATCCACTGGGTGCCGGCCGCCGAGAGCGTCGAGTGCGAAGTGCGTCTGTACGACCGCCTGTTCAAGGC
>DASQBU010000251.1:0-18042 GCA_035635035.1 Pseudomonas sp. | reverse complement strand
GTCCTTCAGACGGCGGAAGCGGCGGGTCAATGCCTGGTGCATGGCGGCGTAGTCGTCGCCGGCGGTCACGCCCTCGATGTTGAAGCGCCGGTAGTCGGACTTCAGCGGCCCCTCGGGACCGAACACCACGCAGGAGGCCACGGTCGCCTCGCCGCTGGAGTGGCTGATGTCGAAGCACTCCAGGCGCTGCGGCGGCTCGTCCATGCCCAGTGCCTCCCCCAGCGCCTCCAGCCGCGCGGCGACGTGCTGACGGTTGGCCAGGCGCGCGGCAAGGGCCTGCTCGGCATTGGTCACCGCCAGCTGCTGCCAGCGCGCGCGGGTGCCACGCACCCGGTGGCTGATCGCCACGTCGCGGCCACGCACCTCGGCGATCGCCGCTGCCAGCGCGGGGAAGTCCTCGTGCACACAGTTGACGATCAGTTCGCTGGGCAGGTCGCGCTCGCCACTGCCCAGGTAGTACTGGGCGAGGAAGGCCGCCAGCACGTCGGCGGCCTCCTCCTCGATCGCCACCTGGGGAAAGAAGTTCTTGCTGCCCAGCACCCGCCCGCCGCGCACCGTGATGAGGTGAACGCAGGCCCCGCCCGGGCTGACCATCGCGGCGACCACGTCGACGTCGCCGCTGCCGCCCTCCATGCTCTGCTGGTCCTGCACCCGGCGCAGCAGGGCGATCTGGTCGCGCAACTGGGCGGCACGCTCGAAGTCCAGCACGCTCGCCGCCTTTTCCATCGCTGCCGTCAGCTCGTCGGCCAGCACATTGCTGCGCCCCTCGAGGAACATGGCCGAGTGGCGCACATCCTCGGCGTACTCCTCGGGACTGACCAGGCCGACGCAGGGGCCCTTGCAGCGCTTGATCTGGTACTGCAGGCAGGGCCGGGTGCGATTCTTGAAGTAGCTGTCCTCGCACTGGCGCACCTGGAAGGTCTTCTGCAGCAGGTTGAGGCTCTCGCGGATGGCCAGGCCGCTGGGATAGGGGCCGAAGTAGCGGCCCTTCTGCTTCTTCGCCCCGCGATGGATGCCCAGGCGCGGGTATTCGTCCGCGCTGGAGAGGAATACGTAGGGATAGGACTTGTCGTCGCGCAGGAGGATGTTGTAGGGCGGCCGCCACTCCTTGATCAGCGTCTGCTCGAGCAGCAGCGCCTCGGTCTCGTTGGCGGTGATGGTGGTTTCGATCTGTGCGATGCGCGCCACCAGCGCGGCAGTCTTCGGCGCCAGCCCGCTCTTGCGGAAGTAGCTGGACAGGCGCTTCTTCAGGTTGTTGGCCTTGCCGACATACAGCAGCCGGCCCTCGGCATCGAACATCCGGTAGACACCGGGAAGGGAGCTGCAGGCGGCGAGAAAGCCGCCGCTGTCGAACGCGGCGCTCATCTCAGCCGTCGACTTCGACCATGCCGTGGCGCATCGCCAGCCTGACCAGCTGGACGTCGGTTTCGATGTGGAGCTTCTCGAAAATGCGGTAACGGTAGGTGTTCACCGTCTTCGGCGACAGGCACAGCTTGTCGGAAATGGACTGCACCTTCTGGCAATCGGCAATCATCAGGGCAATCTGCATCTCGCGCTCGGAGAGCAGATCGAAGGGCGAGACGTCACCCTGCGCCTGGAACGGCTTGAGCGCCAGCTGCTGGGCGATGTCGGCGCTGATGTAGCGCTGCCCGGCGAACACCTGGCGGATGGCCTTGATCATCTCCTCCAGCGCCGCGCCCTTGGTCAGGTAGCCGGCGGCGCCCGCCTGCATCAGCCGCGTGGGAAACGGCTCCTCGTCGCAGACGGTAACAGCGATCACCTTGATATCGGGGTGGCTGCGAATGATCTTGCGCGTAGCCTCGAGACCGCCGATGCCGGGCATCTTCACGTCCATCAGCACCACGTCGGGCTTGAGCTCACGCGCGCGCAGCACGGCCGTCTCGCCGGAGTCAGCCTCGCCCACCACATTCACTCCGTCCACATCGGCCAGCATGCGCCGGATGCCGGTGCGGACCAGGTCGTGGTCATCCACGACGAGCACGTTGATCACGCCATACCTCGAAAACGCCGCAATGGCTTGTCTGGGAACCGGAAAACAGCCGGGAACCTTAACAAATGAACACGACAAATGACAGACGACCTCCGTCACTGGCAGACGGGCAGGGCTGACGAGGTTATGCCGTCAAAAAGCACTCGATACCGATCGTTTCCCTCGCTCCCTCAGCAGCATGAAACGGCCCGTCGTCCCGCGCATGACAACCCCACGGCCCGCATTGTTTTTTGCCAACTGAGTCACATAGAATCGTCAGAATCATAACGCCACAAAGATGTGCAAGATCGGAGCCACCTACCGATGATTGCCTCAAAAACGCCGCGGAGTTCCGCCATCAGCACCGAAATCAGCAGCCAGCCGATCGCTGCCCCGGCCATCGTGCCGTCCTGGCTCAGCGAGCGCCCGCAGGCACAGCCCGAAACGCCGCAGATCCCGAGCGCCGGCGCCCCCCCGGCAACGCTCGCCGCCCCCACGGGCGGTCCGGCCGGCTCCAGCAAGCGCCCCGCCAGCGGCAACCGGCTGCAACGGCTGCCGAATCCGAACGTACAGGGCTGCCGGGTGCTGCTGGCCGAGGACAACGAGGTCAACCAGCGGCTGGTCAGCAAGTTGCTGCAGCGGGTCGGCGTCGAGGTCGACATCGCCGAAAATGGCCAGTTGGCCGTCGAGCGGGTGCGCCAGCAGCGCTACGACCTGGTGTTGATGGACATGCAGATGCCGGTGCTCGACGGCGAAGGCGCGACCCGGCAAATCCGCGGCCTGGGGCCGCGCGGCCGGCTGCCGATCGTCGCCATCAGCGCCAGCGTCATGCCCGAGGACCGCCAGCGCTGCCTCGCGGCCGGGATGAACGACTTCCTGGCCAAGCCGCTCAAGGTGGAAGAGCTCTATGCAAGGCTGCAGCAGTGGATCCAGCCCCTGCCGCCGGCCGACGAGCCGGGAGAGCCGCCCCTGCCGACGATTGCCGGACTCGATACGGACGAGGGCCTGCAACGGACAGCCGGCGACCGCCTGCTCTACCTGGACCTGCTGCGCCGGCTGATCGACAGCGAGCAGGACACCCCGGCCAACATCCGCACCGCCCTGGCGCTGGGCGACCTCGCCAAGGCCCGGCGCCTGACTCACACCCTCAAGGGCCTGCTCGGCACCGTGGGCGCCCACGCGGTCATGGCCTGCGCGGTCGAGCTGGAGCAGGTCCTGCACGGCGAGACGCCCGCGCCGCTCGAACCGGCCCTCGCGAACCTGGAAACCCGGCTGGCGGCCCTGCTGCAGGCCCTCGCCGCATGCCTTGGCACCCCCGCCGAGCCGACGACGCCGGCGGTCGACCAACAGCAACTGGCGCATATCTGCCGGAAGCTGGCAGGCTATCTGGCGGAAGACGACGCCGAGGCGGTCAGCTGGTTCCATCGCCAGTCCGCGCCCCTGCGCGCCGCCTTTGCCGACGACTATCCCCGGCTCGCAGACGCGATCCGCAGTTTCGCGTTCGAGCAAGCGCAGGCCCTCCTGCAGCAACTGCTCGCGCACCACCAGTCACCTACTCCTGAACAAACAGCAACGTGACGATGGATCTCCAGAAGAAGCCCACCATCCTGATGGTCGACGACAACCCGAACAATCTGGTTCTGGTCAACAACCTGCTCAAGCACGACTACCGGCTCAAGGTCGCCAACAACGGCCAGACCGCCCTGCGTGTCGCCGCCGGCGCGGAGCAGCCCGACCTGATCCTGCTGGACATCATGATGCCGGAGCTGGATGGCTACGAGGTCTGCCGCCGGCTCAAGGCCGATGAGCGGCTGCGCGACATCCCGGTGATCTTTCTCACCGCCTGCAGCCGCATCGCGGACGAACGGCACGGGCTGGAACTGGGCGCGGTGGACTACATCACCAAGCCGATCAGCCCGCCGATCATGCTCGCCCGCATCCGCACCCACCTCAAGCTCAAGGCCTCGGCCGACTTCCTGCGCAGCAAGAGCGAATACCTCGAGCAGGAAGTGCAGCGCCGCACGCGTGAAGTGCTGGCCGTGCAGGACGCGACCATCGAGATGATGGCGTCGCTGGCGGAAACCCGCGACAACGAGACCGGCAACCACATCCGCCGCACGCAGAACTACGTGCGCACGCTGGCCGAGGCCCTGCGCCACCATCCGCGCTTCGCCGGCTTCCTGACTCCCGCCAACATCCAGCTGCTGTTCAAGTCGGCGCCGCTGCACGACATCGGCAAGATCGGCATCCCCGACAGCATCCTGCTCAAGCCCGGCCACCTGGACAAACGCGAGTTCGAGGTCATGCAGACCCATGCCAGGCTCGGCGGCGAGGCCATCGCACGGGCCGAGCGCCTGACCGGCCGGCCGGTGCCCTTCCTGCGCATCGCCAAGGAAATCGCCTACAGCCACCACGAGAAATGGGATGGCAGCGGCTACCCCCAGGGCCTGTCGGGCGAGGCCATCCCGGTCTCCGCCCGCCTGATGGCCATCGCCGATGTCTACGACGCGCTAATCAGCAGCCGGGTATACAAGGCGCCAATGGCCCACGAGGAGGCGGTGAAGATCATCAGCGCCGGCAAGAGCAGCCACTTCGACCCGGACATGGTGGATGCCTTCCTCGAGCGTCACGAAACCTTCCGGGAGATCGCCGAGGAGTACGCCGACCAGTCCGAAACCGCCCCGCACGACGCCGTCGAGGCCTGAACATGTCGACGCCCCCGGCCTCTCGCCCAGCGACCGCCGCCCCCCCGGGGCGCCAGCCCTCGCTGCCGGCCGCGCGCGCCGGCTGGCACGAAGGCCGGCTGGCCGATGCGCTGATCCTCGGCCTCACCGGCCTCCTCATCGCCGCCCTGTGGGCCGGCGTGGCGCTCAAGGCCGGCCACGAGAAAGCGCATACCGAACAGGAAATCCGGCGCAACACCCTGAATCTGGCCCGCGCCTTCGAGGCCCACGCGGTGCGCACCATCACCAGCGCCGACCAGTCGCTGCGCTTCCTCCAGCACCAGTACGAACACTACGGCCGACAGATCGACATCCGGGGCTTCGTCCACAGCGGGCTGATCATCAGCAACATCTTCCATCAGCTGGGCATCATCGACGAAAACGGCCGCTACATCCTCTCCAGCCTGCCCGACCACAAGCCGATCGACCTCTCCGACCGCGAGCACTTCCGCGTGCACCGCGACCAGCCCAGCGACCGGCTGTGGGTGAGCAAGCCGGTGCTCGGCCGCGCCACCGGCAAGTGGTCGATTCAGATGACCCGGCGCATCGACAAACCCGATGGCAGTTTCGGCGGCGTGGCGGTGATCTCCATCGATCCCCTGTACTTCACCAGCCTGTACGACGACATGGACCTGGGGCACGCCGGCATGATCTCGGTCGTCGGACTCGACGGCATCGTGCGGGCCCGCCGCGCCAACAGCGACAAGGACAACCAAGGCATCGGCCAGGACGTGTCCGCCTCCAAGCTGTTCGAGCAATTGCCGCGGAGCGACCATGGCAGCTTCGAGGAGGCCGGCAAGATCGACGGCGTCGAGCGGATCTACAGCTTCCGCAAGGTCGAGGGCCTGCCGCTGGCGGTGGTGGTCGGCGTCGGCCGCAACGAAGCCATGGCCGACTACCAGCAGCGCCGCCAGCAATATTTCCTGTTCGCCGGCCTGATGTCCGCCGTCACCCTGCTGTTCGGCCTGCTCGCCATCGGCCTGCTGCAGCGCCAGCGCGCCATCGCCGACCGCCTGCGGGCCAGCCAGGCCCGGGCGGAGTCGGCCAACCGCCTCAAGTCCGAATTCCTCGCCTCCATGTCCCACGAGCTGCGCACCCCGCTCAACGGCATCATCGGCTATGCCGAATACCTGCGCGAAGCCAGCGCCGACAGCACCGGCCGCGAATTCGCCGGCATCATCCACAAGAGCGGTCGGCACCTGCGGGAATTGCTCAACAACATCCTCGACCAGGCCAGCATCGAAGCCGGCCGGATGCAGTTGCACTGCGAGACGCTGGAGCTTGCCCCCCTGATCCGCGACGCCCTCGACATGCACCGCGCCTTCGCCGCGAGCAAGGGCCTGGCCCTCGAGGCCGAGCTGCAACCCGGCCTGCCCGCGACCCTGCGCTGCGACCGCACCCGCTTGCTGCAGGTACTCAGCAACCTGCTGCACAATGCCCTCAAGTTCACCGACGCAGGCCATGTACGCCTGCGGGTGAGCCGCGAGCAGGACAGCCTCTGCCTGGCAGTGGAGGACAGCGGCCCCGGCATCGCCCCCGACCAGCAGGAAGCCATCTTCGAGCGCTTCCGCCAGGCCGCCACCTTCGTCACCCGCCGGCACGCCGGCACCGGACTGGGCCTGGCCCTGTCGCGCGAACTGGTCGCCATCATGGGCGGCAGCATCACCCTACACTCCGCAGCCGGCCAGGGCAGCACCTTCACCGTGCGCCTGCCGCTGCAACCTCGGGAGAGTCAATGAAAGTACTGCTGGTCGACGATACCGACTTCAACCGCACCCTGCCGCGGGTGCTGCTGCAGCGCTACGGCTGCAGCGTGGTCGAGTGCGACAACGGCACGGATGCCCTGCAGGCGGCCAGCGCGGGCGGCTTCGACTGCGTCCTGCTCGACATCATGATGCCCGGCATGTCCGGCATCGAGGTCTGCCAGCGGCTGCGCAGCGACCCGGCCCTGCGTGACCTGCGCATCATCGCCTACACCGCCCACGCCATGCCCGGGGAGATCCGCGAGATCATGGCCGCCGGCTTCGACGACATCCTGGTCAAGCCCATCGATATCCGCACCCTGCTGGCCAAGGTCGGCGTCGAGACGGACTGAGCCCGGCGCGCCGGGCTGCCCCGTCACGGCCGACGACCCTCGTCGCGCGCCGCCTTCGCGTGGTCGGGGAACTCGCTGAAAACGCCGTCCACCCCCACGCCGTAGAACAGCCGGTATTCCGCCGCAGGGTTGCCCTTGAAGTCGGACGCCAGGTGCCGGGCTTCGCTGCGGAACGTGTAGGCGTGCACGAACAGGCCGGCAGCATGGGCGTTCCTGACCACCTCGGTCGGCGCCATCATCACCCGGTCGCGCTCGTCGATCAGCCCGTCGCCGTTGAGGTCGTCAGGCCGGCCGTCCCGGTTGTCGTCCCGCAGCCGGGACGGCACGAGATAGGCCTTCCAGGGGCCGATGCCGTCGGCGTAGGTCCTGATCTCCCGCAGGCCGGCGGGCGTCAGCATACTGGCGAAGGTGCGCGCATCGCCGGCCACGGCAAAGTCATAGGGTCTGTCGTAGGGCGCGGCCAGCTGGATGCTGCCATCGGCATTGAGCGCGCTGGCGTCCACCAGCTGCACCAGGCGCACTCCGGTCTTGCTGCGCAGGTACTTGAGATTCGCCACCTCGAACGACTGCACGACCACCGGCGAGGTCTTGCCGGTGTAGCCGTAGCGGGCCAGCGTGGCGAGCAGGCGGTCCTCGAGCTTGAGCCCCAGGTTGGCGTGATAGGTCGGATGCTTGGTCTCGATATACACGCCGATGCTGCGCCCCACCCGCGCCCCCTCGCTCCTGGCCAGGTCGAGCACCTCCTCGAGGGTGGGAATCGGGAACTTGCCGTTGTACGACGGATCGCGGTCGGGCTGCGCCTGAATGGCGCGCAGGGTCTTGAGCTCGGCGAGGGTGAAGTCCGAGACGAACCAGCCCTCCTCCCGGACACCATCGACCGTTCGCTGGGTCTTGCGGTCGGCGAACTCGGGCCGCACCTTGACGTCGGTGGTGGCGGTGATGTTCGGCTCGTGGCGCGCCACAAGCACCCCATCCCGGGTCGCCACCAGGTCGGGCTCGATGAAGTCGGCCCCCAGCTCGATGGCTCTTTTGTAGCCCTCCAGCGTGTGCTCCGGCAGGTAGCCGGAGGCGCCGCGGTGGGCGATCACCCAGGGCTTGTCGCCAGTGAGCGTGGGAAATCTCGCCCCCTGGCCATCGCCACCCCCGTAGGCGGCCAGCGCCAGTGCGCTTCCCATGGCCAGCAGCAGCGCTTTGGCGCCGGACTGGAGCATCTCGCGCCTCCTCTATCGCCATCGCCAGGAACTCGGCGGGCGTCCATCTCCCGCAACCCTAGCGAACCCGCGCATCCAGCCAGGCGCCTTGCGACCGCCCATGCTCGGTGAGGGCATCCAGCTGCTGATCGCGCTCATCCAGCTTGAGGATGTACGTCTCGATGGCCACCCGGACGGAGGGCCTCGCCTCGTGGCACGGCCCACTGAGCTTCATGCCGGCCAGCCATCGTTGCGTCGCCTGGGCCGACTCCTTGCCGTTCTCCACATGCAGGTACTCGTGCGCCCGCAGTGCGCTGTAGTAGCGCCGCCACTCGGCCGCGGCCTCCGGGGTCAGGGTGCCCGGCGCCAGTTGGGGGAGCGTAACCACCGACTCGACCGCCACCCTAGCATTCCGCAGGACACACCCCGCCGCCCCCTCGGGGACCAGCCGGTAGGTCGCCTTGTACTGGCTCCGCGTGTTGGCCGCGAACGTGCCCTGCACGTTGCGCACCGGGGATCGCTCGATGATTGAACGGCGGATATCGTCGATGCTCCGCCCGTACACCAGGTAGTGCTGCTCCCGAACCGTCGCACTGACCGGCTCCGCAGCCTGTGCCAGAGGGGTCAGCGCCAGCAACAGCAAGATCCCACGCACGAACCCTCCTCGCTGCCTCGTGCCAGCCGGCACGCAGCGAAAGCCTCTTCCCAGCATCCCTGCAAGAGAATAGTGCGAAGTGGGGGAGCCCACTCTCAACGGCGGGAGTTTTCGACCGAATGGCTGGCCGGGATCAGGAGACCACTACATTGTGGGTCAGCGTGCGGAGCAAACTCCACGACCCGACCGCAGAAACGACAAAGCCCCGGAATCCGGGGCTTTGTGTTGAATAGATGGCGGAGGCGTAGAGATTCGAACTCTAGGACAGTTGCCCATCGGCGGTTTTCAAGACCGCTGCCTTAAACCACTCGGCCACACCTCCATAACGGGCGGCAATACTACCCGATCGAAACAGCCTGTCAAACTCTAGTTGCCGGGCTCGGGCGGCGGCTTTGCTATGCTCAGACCACTTTCGCTACAGACCATGATTTTCCAGGAGGAATCGGAACATGCGCGAACAACCCTATGTCCTGCAGAGCGCGCAGGCCACCCAGCTCGAAACCAGCAAGGTCCTGCGCAACACCTACGCCCTGCTGGCGATGACCCTCGGCTTCAGCGGCCTGGTCGCCTTCGCCGCACAGCAGGCCCACGTGCCGCATCCGGGCCTGCTGCTGACCCTGGTCGGCTTCTACGGCCTGTACTTCCTGACCATGAAGCTGCGCAACTCCGGCTGGGGCCTGCTCAGCACCTTCGCCCTCACCGGCTTCATGGGCTACACCCTCGGCCCGATCCTCAACCGCTACCTGGGAATGGCCAACGGCGCCGAGCTGATCGTCAGCGCCTTCACCATGACCGCGGTGGTATTCGGCGGCCTGTCCGCCTACGTGCTGGTAACCCGCAAGGACATGAGCTTCCTGTCCGGCTTCCTCACCGTCGGCTTCTTCGTCCTGCTCGGCGGCAGCATCGCGGCCATGCTGTTCCACCTCAGCGCCCTGCAACTGGCACTGAGCGCGGGCTTCGTGCTGTTCTCCTCGGTCGCCATCCTCTGGCAGACCAGCGAGATCATCCACGGTGGCGAGCGCAACTACATCCTGGCGACCATCAGCCTGTACGTGTCGATCTACAACCTGTTCCTCAGCCTGCTGCAGCTGTTCGGCATCATGGGCCGCGACGACTGATCGGCGACCGCCTCACTCCAGGAGCCCGCCGCTTTGGCGGGCTCTTTCGTTTGCGTTTATCATGGCCGGCAATCCGTCCAGGCTTTCCCCGATGAAATTCGCCCTCGCCCTGTTCGCTCCCTCCCACGCCCCGTCCAGCCGTCGCGCCCTGCGTTTCGCCGAGGCGGCGCTGGCCGGTGGTCACCAGATCGTGCGCCTGTTCTTCTATCAGGACGCCGTGCACCTTGCCTCCTCGCTGACCGTCAGCGCGCAGGACGAGCTGGACCTGCCGGCCGCCTGGCGCGCCTTCGTGACCGACAACCAGCTGGACGCGGTGGTGTGCATCGCCGCTGCCCTGCGCCGCGGCGTGCTCGACGCCACGGAGGCGCAGCGCTATGCCCGCGCCAGCCACAACCTGGAGGCGCCCTGGGAGCTGTCCGGGCTCGGCCAGTTGCACGAGGCGGCGCAGGACGCCGACCGGCTGATCTGCTTCGGAGGCGACTGAGATGGCCAAATCCCTGCTGCTGATCTGCCGCCGCGCGCCGTGGAGCGGCCCGAGTGCCCGCGAGGCACTGGACATCGCCCTGGCCGGTGGCGCCTTCGACCTGCCGATCAGCCTGCTGTTTCTCGACGACGGGGTGTTCCAGCTGCAGGCCGGCCAGCAGCCGGCCGCCGTGCAGCAGAAGGACCTGACCGCCAACCTGCAGGCCCTGCCGCTGTTCGGCATCGAGGCGCTCTACGTCTCGGCGGCCGACCTGCAACGCCGCGGCCTGAGCGCCGCAAAGCTGGCCCTGGCGGTGACCGAGCTGCCCGACACCGAACTGGCTACCCTGCTCCATCGACACGACCTGGTGATCACCCTCTGATGGCCACCCTGCACCTGCTTTCCCGCTCGCCCTTCGCCGACACCAGCGGCGCCAGCTGCCTGCGCCTGCTCGGCGCGGGCGACGGCCTGCTGCTCACCGGCGATGCGGTCTACGCCCTGCACCCCGGTTCGCGCCCGTTCGAGGTGCTCAGCCAACTGCCGGCCGACCGGCCGGTCTTCGCCCTCGCCGAGGACCTCGCCGCCCGCGGCCTGAGCGCGCCCGAATTCGTCCGCGCGGTGGACTATCCCGGCTTCGTCGAGCTGACTCTGCGCTTCGAACGGGTCAACAGCTGGCTATGAACACCCTGCACGTACAGGGCAAGTCCATCGCCCTCGACAAGGACGGCTACCTGGTGGCGCTCGACGACTGGAGCCCGGCGGTGGCCGAGGCCCTGGCCGCGCGCGAGCAGATGGTGCTGGGCGCGGCGCACTGGGAGATCCTCGAACTGCTGCGGCGCTTCTACGCCGAGTTCCAGCTGTCCCCGGCCACCCGCCCGCTGATCCGCTATGCCGCGCAGCAGCTCGGCCCGGAGAAGGGCAACAGCCTGCATCTGAACCAACTGTTCCACGGCACCCCCGCCAAGCTGGCCGCCAAACTGGCCGGACTGCCCAAACCGACCAATTGCATATGACCACTCCGACCCTGGTGACGCCCGCAGAACATCCCTTCGCCCAGTTCGTGCGCATCCTCGGCAAGGGCAAGCGCGGCGCGCGCGGGCTGACCCGCGAGGAGGCCCGCGAGGCCATGGGCCTGCTGCTCGACGGCAAGGTCGAGGACGTGCAGCTCGGCGCCTTCCTCATGCTGCTGCGCCACAAGGAGGAAAGCGCCGAGGAGCTGGCCGGCTTCACCGAGGCGGTGCGCGCGCGCCTGCCCGCCACCGGCATCGCGGTCGACCTCGACTGGCCGAGCTACGCGGGCAAGAAGCGCCACCTGCCGTGGTACCTGCTCGCTGCCAAGGCGCTGGCCGCCAGCGGCGTGCGCATCCTGCTGCACGGCGGCGGCGCGCATACCGCCGGGCGCCTGTATAGCGAACAACTGCTGGAGCAGCTGGAGATCCCCTGCTGCGCCGACTGGGCGGCGGTGGGCCAGGCGCTGGACCGCAGCCACCTCGCCTTCATCCCGCTGGGCGCCTGGATGCCGCGCCTGCAGCACATGATCGACCTGCGCAACACCCTCGGCCTGCGCTCGCCGATCCACTCGCTGGCCCGCCTGCTCAACCCGCTGGGCGCACGCTGCGTGCTGCAGAGCATCTTCCACCCCGGCTACCAGGTAACCCACCGCGACGCCAGCGTGCTGCTCGGCGACCACGTCATCGTCATCAAGGGCGATGGCGGCGAGATCGAGGTCAATCCCGACGCCGACACCCACCTGTTCGGCGCCACCGCCGGCCAGGCGTGGGACGAGGAATGGCCGGCGCTGTCGCCGCAGCGCCACGTCAAGCCGGCCAGCCTCGATCCGGAGCACCTGGCCGCCTTCTGGCGCGGCGAGGCCGAGGACGCCTATGGCCGGCTGGCCGTGCTGGCGACCATGGCCCTGGGCCTGCGCGGCCTGGGCCTGGCGCGCGACGAAGCCTTTGCCCGGGCCGCCGCGCTGTGGGAACGGCGCCTGGGCTGAACCGCCCCTGCCGAGGGCGCCAGCCGACCGCGGCGCCCTGCCCCCCCTGAAAGCCGTCTACGCCCGCAACCGACACCGCCTCGCGGCAGGCAAACATGGCCGGGGCGGCGCGGTTCAGGCAAAATATGCGGCTGCCCATTGATTTCCCCTCCCCGCGTCGCCCGCCACCCGGCCCGCGCCGCCCAGCCCGACCCAACCGCATGACCCTGTCCATCCATTCGCTCCGTGTCCAGGACTGGCGCCAGGCCTTCGGCCCCGGCGACTACAGCCGTGGCCGCGACTACTTCCTGGACAACCGCGCGCAGGTCGAGGGCATCGACCACGGCGCGCTGCTCGCCGAGTGCCGCGGCTCCGGCCGCCAGCGCTACCGCCAGCGCATCCGCCTGCTCGACCGCGGCGACCACTGGGACATCGACGGCCGCTGCAGCTGCCCGGTCGGCTACAACTGCAAGCACGTGGTTGCCGCCCTGCTCACCGTCGAGCGCCTGCAGGTGCAGGGCCAGACCCTGCCCGACAGCGCGACGCCGCCGCAGATCATCGAGCTGCCCGCCCAGGCGCCGCAGCCGCGGCTGATCCTCGGCAGCCATGTGCGCGTGCATTACGACGCCCGCAAGGGCCGGATGCTCGAGCAGACCCAGCACCGCGCCGCGCTGGCCTTCGACTACCAGGGCCACGTCGCCTTCGGTCGGGTGGCGCAGAAGGACTGGCTGGTGCCCCTCGACGGCAACCGCCGCCTGCACATCACCCGCCAGGCGGAGGCCGAAGCCGCCCTGCGCCAGCAGCTGGGCGAGTTCGGCTTCACCATCGCCCTGCGCCGCAGCGAGGCCCTGCCGGAGAGCGCCGGCGAGCCGTTCGAACTGCCCGACGATGCCGCCTGGCTGCACTTCGTCCGCGAGGGCCTGCCGCAGCTGCGCGAACAGGGCTGGCAGATCCGCCTGCAGCCGGACTTCCAGTTCAACCTGGCGACCCTCGGCGCCTGGCATGTCGGCATCCAGGAGTCGGCCGAAGGCGACTGGTTCGACCTGGAAATGGGCATTGAGGTGGACGGCGAGCCGGTTAGCCTGCTACCGATCCTGCTGCACGCCATTCGCCACTCGCCCTGGCTGCTGACCGGCGAGGCGCTGGCCCGGCGCGACGACGACGAGGAGCTGCTGGTCCCCTTGCCGCGCAGCCACGGCGTCGGGCGCCGCGTGGCGCTGCCGTTCGGCCGGCTCAAGCCGCTGCTGGCCAGCCTCGGCGAGCTGTATTTCCGCGAGGACGAGATCGGCGAGGCCGAAGGCGAGCGCCTGCGCCTGGGCCGCGCCGACGCCGCGCGGCTCGCCGCGCTGGACGGCGTGCCCGCCCTGCACTGGCTGGGCGGCGAGCGCCTGCGCGCATTCGCCCGCCGCCTGCAGCAACTGCCGCAACAACCAGTGGCCACCCCGGCCGGCCTGCAGGCCGAGCTGCGCGACTACCAGCAGCAGGGCCTGGCCTGGATGCAGGCGCTGCGCGAACTCGCGGTCGGCGGCATCCTCGCCGACGACATGGGCCTGGGCAAGACGCTGCAGACCCTCGCCCACATCCTCGCCGAGAAGCAGGCCGGGCGCCTGACCAGCCCGGCGCTGATCGTCATGCCCACCAGCCTGATCCCCAACTGGCAGGACGAGGCGGCGCGCTTCGCCCCCGAGCTACGCGTGCTGGCCCTGCACGGCGCCAAGCGCAAGGCGCTGTTCGAGCAGATCGGCGCGCACGACCTGGTGCTGACCACCTACGCCCTGCTGCCGCGCGACCTCAAGCAGCTCCATGGCCGCCACTGGCACCTGCTGATCCTCGACGAGGCGCAGAACATCAAGAACCCGCGCAGCAAGGCCGCCACCGCCGTCGGCCAGCTCGACGCCGGCCAGCGCCTGTGCCTGACCGGCACGCCGCTGGAGAACCACCTCGGCGAGCTGTGGTCGCTGTTCAACTTCCTGATGCCCGGCTGGCTCGGCGACAGCAAGGCCTTCACCCGCACCTACCGCACGCCGATCGAGAAAAAGGGCGACGCCCAGCGCCTCGCCCACCTGGTCGCGCGAGTCAAGCCCTTCCTCCTGCGCCGTACCAAGGAACAGGTGGCCCGCGAGCTGCCGCCCAAGACCGAGATCACCCAGCGCATCGAGCTGACCGACCTGCAGCGCGACCGCTACGAAACCCTGCGCCTGGCCATGGACAAGAAGGTGCGCGACGAGATCCAGCGCCTCGGCCTCGGCCGCAGCCAGCTGGTGATCCTCGAAGCGCTGCTGCGCCTGCGCCAGGCCTGCTGCGACCTGCGCCTGCTGGAAGGTGCCGGAGAGGCCGCCGCGCCGCTGGGCGCCGGCGACTCCGGCAAGCTCTGCGCCCTGCTGGAGATGCTCGAGGAGCTGATCAGCGAAGGCCGCCGCGTGCTGCTGTTCTCCCAGTTCACCAGCATGCTCGGGCTGATCGAGGACGAGCTGCGCGCGCGCAAGATCGGCTACGTCAAGCTCACCGGCGCCACCCAGGACCGCCGCGCCCCGGTGGAGGCCTTCCAGGGCGGCCAGGTGCCGGTGTTCCTGATCAGCCTCAAGGCCGGCGGCGCCGGCCTCAACCTCACCGCCGCCGACACGGTGATCCACTTCGATCCCTGGTGGAATCCGGCCGCCGAGGCGCAGGCCAGCGACCGCGCCTACCGCATCGGCCAGGACAAGCCGGTGTTCGTCTACAAGCTGATCGCCCGCGGCAGCGTCGAGGAGAAGATCCAGCAGCTGCAGCAGAGCAAGGCCAGCCTGGCGCGCAGCGTGCTGGAAGGCGGTCAGGGCGAGTGGTCGCTGAGCGAGGCGGACCTGGACGCCCTGCTGGCGCCGCTCACCTGAGGTGCGCTTCTCCGATCCTCGCCACGCCCCGGCGCAAACCCTGGCCAGCGCGCTGCGCGACTATCCGGAGTGGCACCGCGGCCGTCCGCGCTACGCCGTATGGACACTGCCGGTGGAGTGCCCGCGGGTGCTGGCGCGCCTGGCCCGCGCCCAGGCGCACCTCGGCGACTGGCTGCACGCCGGCTACCGGCGCCAGGCGCATATCACCCTGTTCGTCTGCGGCTTCCCGGCCGCGCAGGCACAGTTCGACGACGACTTCCCCGCCGCACGCCTCGCCGCCCAGCTCGATGCCCTGCACGCCTTGCGCGCCAGCCCCTTCGCGCTGCAGATCGGCGGTCTGGACAGCTACGCCAGCGCGCCCTTCCTGAACGTGAGCGACCCGGACGGCCGCCTGGAGCCCCTGCGCGCGGCGCTGGGCGCGCACAGCCCGGAAATCCGCCAGAGCCCCTACCACGCCCACCTCACCGCCGGCCTGTATGCCCGGAGCGTGCCGCGGAGCAGCGTCCGCCAGCGCCTGGCTACCTTCGGCGAAAGCGCGCCGCTGCCGCTGCGGGTGGAGCAGTTGCACTACAGCACCTACGCCGCCGGCGAGCTGTTCGGCCCGCTGCACACCGAGCGGCGGCTGGTGCTGCAGCCTGCCGGCCGACTCCGCTAGCTAGCGCACGCCGCGCCGGGACGGACGCAGACCCTCGCGCCGCCTCACGCGCCCGGCGGGAGGCCCCCGGCACTGGCCGCGGCGCCCTGGCGTCAGGAAAGCCCGCGGGTTGGCCGCCCCCGCCCGTCCTGATCAGCCGGAGCGGCGCCGAAGGTGGGCAACATGCCTTGCCCCCACAATCATTATGTTAAACAGCGAACAATACAATTGTGTCGCCACGCCCGATGATTTCGCCCGCAGCCCTGGCACGGGCCGTATAATCCGAGCCGATCATTCTGCGGTCCGGAAGGATGGAGTCACCGGAGTCATGTCAATCAAGTACCCGAGGCGTCTGACGGACAAGCGGCGTTCGAAGCGGGCCAATCGTCAGCTGGGGCTGTCGCTGGCCTTCATCGCCGGCGCCGCCAATGCCGGCGGCTTTCTCGCCGTCAAGCAGTACACCTCGCACATGACCGGCATCGTCTCCTCGGTGGCGGACAACCTGGCGCTGGGCAAGACCGACCTGGCCCTCGGCGGGATCGGCGGCCTGCTGTCGTTCATCGGCGGCGCGATGACCTCCACCCTGCTGATCAACTTCTCGCGCCGGCGCCAGATGCACGGCCAGTTCGCCCTGCCCCTGCTGCTCGAATCGGTCCTGCTGCTGTGCTTCGGCGTGCTCGGCGCCCAGCTGATGGTGGTGCCCGGCTTCTTCGTGCCGCTGACGGTGATGCTGCTGTGCTTCATCATGGGCCTGCAGAACGCCATCATCACCAAGCTGTCCAACTCGGAAATCCGCACCACCCACATCACCGGGATGGTCACCGACATCGGCATCGAGCTTGGCAAGATGCTCTACGTCAACCGTACCGAGCGGGCCGGCCAGCAGCCGGTGCGCGCCAACCGCGAGCGCCTGCGCAACAATGCCCTGCTGGTCGGCTGCTTCTTCGTCGGCGGCGTCAGCGGCGCCTTCGGCTTCAAGCACTTCGGCTTCCTTTCCACCGTGCCGCTGGCCGCCTTCCTGATGATCCTCGCCGTCGGCCCGGTGCTGGACGACCTGCGCCTGAGCTGGTGGCTTTGGCGGCGCAGAAGGTAAGAAGAAAGCCGCTCTGCGCGTCGGGATGATGATGGATTACCCCGGGCAGCCGCCGGACACGGCCGGGCTGCCCCGTTGATGGGATGCACCAGATGAAGCAGCAACAGAAATGGATCGGCCGCGGCATCCTCCTCGCGGCCCTGGCCGGCGCCGGCTGGTTGGTCTGGCACGGCCTGCAGCCCAAGGGCCTGGGCGACGGTTTCGTCGCCGGCAACGGACGCATCGAGGCCACCGAGATCGACGTTGCCACCAAGCTGGCCGGGCGCATCGCCGCCATCGCCGTCGACGAGGGCGACTTCGTGCAGCCCGGCCAGGTGCTGGTGCGCATGGACACCGAGGTGCTGCAGGCCCAGCTCAGCCAGGCCCAGGCGCAGGAACGCAAGGCCGAGGGTGCGATCCGCACCGCCCGCGCCCTGGTCGCCCAGCGCGAGAGCGAGAAGGCCACCTCGGAGGCCGTGGTGCTGCAGCGCCAGGCCGAGCTGACCGCGGCGCAGAAGCGCCACGAGCGCACCGAGGTGCTGGTGCAGCGCAACGCGGTGTCGCGCCAGCAGCTCGACGACGACCTGGCCAACCGCCTCAGCGCGCAGGCCGCGCTGGCCGCGGCGCGGGCCAAGGTGCTGTCCGACCAGGCCGCCATCGAGGCGGCGCGTTCGCAGGTGATCGAGGCCGAATCGGCGCTGGACGCCGCCCGCGCCAGCGTGGCGCGGCTGCAGGCGGACATCGACGACAGCGCGCTGAAGACCGACCGCGAGGCGCGCGTGCAGTACCGCGTGGCGCAGGCCGGCGAGGTGCTCGGCGCCGGCGGCAAGGTGCTCAACCTGATCGACCTCGGCGACGTGTACATGACCTTCTTCCTCCCCGAGCGCCAGGCCGGCCGGGTGGCCATCGGCAGCGAGGCGCGCCTGGTGCTCGACGCCGCACCGCAGTTCGTCATCCCGGCGCGGGTCAGCTACGTGGCCAGCGTCGCCCAGTTCACGCCGAAGACCGTGGAGACCGCCAGCGAGCGCGAGAAGATGATGTTCCGCGTCAAGGCGCGCATCGACCCCGAGCTGCTGCGCCGCCACAGGGAGCAGGTGAAGACCGGCCTGCCCGGCATGGCCTACCTCAAGCTCGACCCGGCGGCGCAATGGCCGGCGGCGCTGCAGATCAACGTCGGCCAATGAACGGCGCCGTCGTCGCCCGGCTCGCCGGGGTGGGCCTGCGCTACGGCAAGAGCCGCGCGCTGGACGCGGTCGA
>DASQBU010000250.1:0-1518 GCA_035635035.1 Pseudomonas sp. | reverse complement strand
CTCGACCAGCGACTTCTACACCGCCGGCGGCGGCCTGACGGCGGGCCAGAACGGCCTGGCGATCGCCGGCGACATGGTCTCGGCGGCCTCGTTCCTCGGCATCTCGGCGATGATGTTCGCCACCGGCTTCGACGGCCTGCTGTACGCCCTCGGCGTGCTCGCCGGCTGGCCGATCATCCTGTTCCTGATCGCCGAACGCCTGCGCAACCTCGGCAAGTTCACCTTCGCCGACGTGGTCGCCTACCGCCTGGGACAAACCCCGGTACGCATCACCGCCGCCTTCGGCACCCTGACCGTGGCGCTGATGTACCTGGTGGCGCAGATGGTCGGCGCCGGCAAGCTGATCCAGCTGCTGTTCGGCATCGACTACCTGTACGCGGTGCTGCTGGTCGGCGTGCTGATGGTGTTCTACGTCACCTTCGGCGGCATGCTCGCCACCACCTGGGTGCAGATCGTCAAGGCGGTGCTGCTGCTCTCCGGCACCACCTTCATGGCCTTCATGGTGCTCAGGCACTTCGGCTTCAGCACCGAGGCGCTGTTCGCCGGCGCCGCCAAGGTGCACGCCAAGGGCAGCGCGATCATGGGCCCCGGCGGCCTGCTGTCCAACCCGGTCGACGCCATCTCGCTGGGCCTCGGCATGATGTTCGGCACCGCCGGCCTGCCGCACATCCTGATGCGCTTCTTCACCGTCGCCGACGCCAAGGCGGCGCGCAAGTCGGTGTTCTACGCCACCGGGCTGATCGGCTACTTCTACCTGCTGCTGATCGTGGTCGGCTTCGGCGCCATCGTCATGGTCGGCACCGACCCGCAGTTCCGCGACACCGCCGGCGCCATCGTCGGCGGCGGCAACATGATCGCCGTGCACCTGGCGCAGGCGGTCGGCGGCAGCCTGTTCCTCGGCTTCATCTCGGCGGTGGCCTTCGCCACCATCCTCGCCGTGGTCGCCGGCCTGGCGCTGTCCGGCGCCTCGGCGGTATCCCACGACCTGTACGCCGTGGTGCTGCGCAAGGGCAAGGCCAGCGAGGCGGAGGAGATGCGCATGTCGCGCCTCGCCACCCTGGTGATCGGCGTGCTGGCCATCGGCCTCGGCCTGGTCTTCGAGTCGCAGAACATCGCCTTCCTCTCCGGCCTGGTGCTGGCCATCGCCGCCTCGGTCAACTTCCCGGTGCTGTTCCTGTCGATGTTCTGGTCGGGCCTGACCACCCGCGGTGCGGTCGCCGGCAGCCTGATCGGCTTGGTTTCCGCGGTCGCCCTGGTGGTGCTCGGCCCGGCGGTGTGGGTCAACGTGCTGAAGAACCCCAGCGCGATCTTCCCCTACGCCAACCCAGCGCTGTTCTCCATGTCCCTGGCGTTCCTCGGCGCCTGGCTGTTCTCGGTCAGCGACGCCTCGGCGCGCGCCAGCGAGGAACGCGGCCGCTTCGCCGCCCAGTTCATCCGTTCGATGACCGGCATGGGCGCGGCCGGCGCCAGCCAGCACTGAAGCACCACGCCGGCCGGCGGTGCGCTGCGCCGCCGGCC
>DASQBU010000249.1:0-14122 GCA_035635035.1 Pseudomonas sp. | reverse complement strand
GCGACGAGCCGCTGATCCGTCTGGATCTGAAATGACGAACGCCGGCCCAGGGGCCGGCGTTCGTCTGCATCAGGGGCGGGGCGCTCAGGCCTTGCCGCTGATGATCAGGTACTTCTGCATCAGTTCGTCGCGGCTTTCCGCATGGTTGGGGTCGAGCGGGATGCAGTCAACCGGGCACACCTGCTGGCACTGCGGTTCATCGTAGTGGCCGACGCATTCGGTGCACAGGTTCGGATCGATCTCGTAGATCTCCTCCCCCTGGGAAATGGCGCCGTTCGGGCACTCCGGTTCGCAGACGTCGCAGTTGATGCAGTCGTCGGTGATCATCAGGGACATGGAACTACTCCTGGTACGGATGTTTCGATAGGCACATTGTGCCGCAAGCGGCGGCCCCCTGCACTGGCCGTGTCAGCCGGCGAAGCGCTCGCGCAGGGCCTGGGCGACGATCGGGTGGACGAACTTGTCGATGTCGCCGCCGAGCGAGGCGATCTCCCGCACCAGGGTCGAGGAGATGTAGGAGTATTTCTCGGACGGGGTGAGGAACAGGCTTTCCACGTCCGGCGCCAGCTGGCGGTTCATGTTGGCCAGCTGGAACTCGTACTCGAAGTCCGAGACCGCGCGCAGGCCGCGCAGCAGCACGTTGGCCTGCTGCTCATGGGCAAAGTGGGCGAGCAGGTTGGAGAAGCCGAGCACGCGCACGTTGGGCAGGTGGGCGCACACCGCCTCGGCCAGCTCGACGCGCTTGTCCAGAGGGAACAGAGGGTTCTTCTTCGGGCTGGCCGCCACCGCGATGATCACCTCGTCGAACAGCCGCGCGGCGCGCTCGATCAGGTCGCCATGGCCTTTGGTGATCGGGTCGAAAGTGCCCGGGTAAAGCACGCGATTCATCCTGTTGTCCTGCTTTAGGGGCATGGGAGTGCCGGATGGTAGCGCAGCGCCGGGTGGGCGGCCAAGCCGTCGCCGTGCGGGAGCGGCGCTCAGGCCATGGCCGTCGCCGGCTGGTGGCAGACCCGGTTGCGCCCGCCCTCCTTGGCGGCATAGAGCGCCTGGTCGGCGCGCTGCAGCAGGGCCTCGCCGCTGTCGCCGGGGCGCACGCTGCTGACGCCGAAGCTGACCGTGACCTGGCCGACGCCGGCGAAGGGCGGGGCCTGCACCCGCTCGCGCAGCGCCTCGGCCAGGTGCACGGCCTGGGCGAGACCGGTTTCCGGGCAGATGATGACGAACTCCTCGCCGCCGATGCGGCAGAACATGTCGACCCGCCGCAGGCGCGCGCCGATGCGCTGGCACAGCTCCTTGAGCACCAGGTCGCCGACGTCGTGACCCCAGGTGTCGTTGATCCGCTTGAAGTGGTCGATGTCCAGCATGATCAGGCTGAGGCCGCGCGGGATGCGGCTGTTGCGGGCCAGCTCGCTGTCCAGGTGGTCGAGGAAGTAGCGGCGGTTGTAGATGCCGGTCAGCGGGTCGGTGATGGTCAGGGTGCGCAGCTCGTCCTCGACCTGCTTGAGGCTGCTGATGTCGGTGAGGTAGCCGTGCCAGAGCACCGAGCCGTCGGCCAGCCGCTCCGGCATGGCGTCGCCGCGCAGCCAGCGCAGGCCGCGCTGCGGCAGCAGCACGCGGTAGTCGGTCTGCCAGCGGGTCAGCTCGGCGGCCGACTGGAAGATCGAGCGGCTGACCCGCTCGCGGTCCTCGGGATGGATGCGCGTGAACACCAGCGAGGCGTCGCTGCGCACCTCGGCCGGCTCCACCTCGTACACGGCGCGGATGCCGGCGCTGGCATAGGGGAAGCAGCTGCGGCCGTCGTCGAACAGGCGGTACTGGTAGATGGCACCGGGCACCTGGGCGCCCAGTTTTTCCAGCAGCCGGCTGCGCTCCTCGAGCGCCAGGCGCGCGCGCAGGCGCTCGCCGATGTCGATGGCGACCAGCAGGAAGCCGCGCGGCAGGCCGTCGCTCTCCTCGATGGTGGAGAGCATCAGGGTGACGTGCAGTGGCTCGCGGTTGCGGCGCAGCAGGGTGGTTTCCAGCTCGCAGTGCTGGCGCTGCGGGCCGAGCAGGGCGGCCAGCCGTTGCACGGCGCTGGTGGGCGCTTGGGGCACAGGGGCCAGCAGGGGCTCGAGGGGCTGCCCGCAGATATCCTCGCGGCGATAGCCGAGCAGGCGCTCCGCGCCGCGATTGAAGGTGCGGATAGTGCCGTCGGCATTCACTGCGATGATCGCCACCTGGGTCGCCGCCTCGAGCAGGTCCTGCAGGCGGGCATTGCTCTGGCGCAGCTCCAGTTCCAGGGCCTTGCGCACGGAGATGTCGACATGGGTGCCGATGATCCTGCGGGGCTGGCCGTCGGCCAGCCGTTCGACCACCTTGCCGCGGGCCAGCAGCCACAGCCAGCTGCCGTCCTTGCAGCGCAGGCGTTTCTCGCAGCGGTACATCGGCGTGCGCCCGGCGAGGTGGTCATGCAGGGCTGCCTGGCAGCGCGCCACGTCCTCCGGATGTATCCGGTCGCGCCACTCCTCCAGGGTGTTGCCGATCTCGTCCTCGGCGTAGCCGAGCAGGGCCTTCCACATCGGCGAGAAGTACAGGCGGTCGGCGCTCAGGTCCCAGTCCCACACGCCGTCGCCGATTCCGTCCAGGGCCAGGGTCCAGCGCTCCTCGCTGGAGCGCAGCGCTTCGCGGCTGCGCTCCAGCTCGGCGGTGCGCCGCTCCACCAGGGCCAGGGCGCGGCGGCGCTGGCTGAGCAGGACGAACAGCAGGATGCCGAGCAGCAGGCTGAGACCGCCGCCCGGCAGGGCGATGGTCCAGGCGGACAGAACCGGATGGCGCTCGATGAAGTGGCGGGTGGGGCTGATCAGGAGCCGGTAGTGGTGGGCGCCGGACTGGAAGTCGCGGGCGGCCAGCAGGGTCGTGTCGGGCGCCGGGTCGTTCAGCCGATACAGCAGCGGGCTGTCCGGGGCTTCGAGGTCGTGGAGCGCCAGGGCCAGGCCGTCCAGGGTCGGCGCGGCCAGGCCCTCCGCCAGCAGCTGGCGCAGGCTGATGGAGCTGAACAGCGCGCCGAGCAGTCGCGGCTCGGCGTCCGTGGCGCGCTGCTGCACCGGCACGACGAACAGCAGGCCGAGGCGGTCCTCGGCGGCGCCGCTGGCGAAGCGCAGCACGCCGCTGCTGGTGACCCGATCGGTGGCCAGCGCCTCGGCGAGCGCCTCGCGGCGCGGGGCGGACGAGGCCATGTCGAGGCCCAGCGGCAGCCTGAGGATGCTGCGCGAGACGCTGTACAGCAGGGGGAAGTAGCGCTCCCGCGGCTGGAGCGGCTGCAGTTCGCCGGCGACGGTCGTTTCGCGCAGCTGGAAGTGGCTGCCGACCAGCGCGCTGGCGCGCTCGGCGAAGGCCTGCAATTGCTCGTCGCGCCGCTGCGGGTCGACTTCCAGCAGCGGCGCCCAGGAAATCGCCCGGTTGCCGTCCAGCAGCGGCCGGGTGTACGCCTCGAAGCTGGCGCGGGTCGGCTCGCCGCTGCCCTCCAGGAAGCGGCGTACGCTGTCGAGGTCGCGCTGGCGCTCCTTGAAGCGTTCGTCGAGGCGGCTGAAGCGTTCCTGGACCAGATGTTCGAACTGGTGGCGCCGCAGATTCTGGCTGTCCTGCCAGACCTGCCGGGTGAGCAGGGCGGTCAGGACGAGGCCGGCGAGGCTCAGCAGGCCGCAGAGCAGCCACTGGGTGGCCGGGCCGTCGCGGCGGGCGGGGCGGAGGGGCGAGTCATTCCGGGAGGCTGGCATGCGGGATGGCGGGTTCTCGGCGTCAGAGAAGGGGCATCTTTTGATTGTATCGGCAAGGATGCCGGCGCCATTTTGCTTTCAGTCATGTGACGGAGTCGACACTCGCGTCGCTCCCGGGCTGCCGATGCGCGGCGGGCGCGGGGCTGTGCCGCGGCCCGCCGGGAGTGGGGTCAGGCGGGTTCGCCGGCGCCCTGGCGCTGCCACAGGGCGTAGTGCACCTGGCCGGTGTGCTTCTCGCGATGCAGGCGCCAGTTGCCCGGCAGGCCGAGGCTAGAGGGGGCGCTCTCGCTTTCGGTGTAGATCCAGGCATCGCCGGCCAGCCAGCCGCGCTGCTCGAGCAGCTGGCAGGCGGGGGCGAGCAGCGCCTTGTGGAACGGCGGGTCGAGGAAGACCAGGTCGAAGGGCTCGGCGGCGCCGCTCTGCAGGTGCTGCAGGGCGTCGGTCTGGCGCACTTCGGCATGGTCGGCGCGCAGCAGGACGAGATTGCCGCGCAGGGCGCTGGCGGCGGCCGGGTTCAGCTCCAGCGCCAGGCCGCGGCCGGCGCCGCGCGACAGCGCCTCGAGGAGCAGCGCGCCGCTGCCGGCGAAGGGGTCGAGCACGCGGGCCCCCGCGACGTAGGGGGCGAGCCAGTTGAACAGGGTCTCGCGCACCCGGTCCGGCGTCGGGCGCAGGCCGGGGGCGTCGGGGAAGCTCAGGCGGCGCGAGCGCCAGTCACCGCCGATGATGCGCAGCTGGCCCTGGCTGGCGGTGGGTTGGCGGGCAGGTCTGGACGTGGAACGGGACATCAGTGCTCCGGGGTGCCGGCCGGCAGGGCGGCAGGGCGGGCGACGGGCGGCGGTAGCGGTTGCTGGGCGACGGTCGGGCCGCTGCTGACCACCACGAAGGCGTCGGGGTTGAGGTGGCGGGCCACGGCGTCGCGCACCTGCGCGACGCTGAGCTGCTGCACCTGATTCATGAAATCCTCGAGCTGGGTGCTCGGCAGGTCGTAGAAGCCGATGGCGCCGAGCTGGCCGACGATCTCGGCATTGCTGGCGGTGGACAGCGGGAAGCTGCCGGCCAGTTCGCGCTTGACCTGGGCCAGCTCCTGCTCGGTCGGCCCCTGGGCGACGAAGTCGCGCACCAGCGAGCGCACCAGGCCGAGGGTGGCCTCGCTCAGCTCGGCGCGAGTCTGCACGTTGATCATGAACGGACCGGCCACCTGCATCGGGGTGAAGGTGGAGTAGATGCCGTAGGTCAGCCCGCGCTTCTCGCGCACCTCCTCCATCAGCCGGGTGCCGAAGCCGCCGCCGCCGAGGATCTGGTTGCCGACGTAGAGCGCGGCGTAGTCCGGGTCGCGGCGGTCGATGCCGAGCTGGGCGAGCATCAGGTGGGTCTGCTGCGAGGGGAACTCGATGTGCTGGGTGGCGGCGGCCGGGGCCTGCGGCGCCGGCGGCACGGGCAGCGCCGGGCCCTTGGGCAGGCCGGCGGAGACCTGGGTGGCGATGGCTTCGGCCTGGCTGCGCGAGAGGTCGCCGACCAGGGCGATCACCGCGTTGCCGGCGGCGTAGGCGCGGGCGTGGAAGGCGGCGAGCTGGGCGCGGCTGATCGCCGGCACGCTCTGTGCGGTGCCGTCGCTCGGCCGGGCGTAGGGGTGCTGGCCGTACAGCTGGTGGAACAGGGCGATGCTGGCCAGCTTGCCGGGATTCTGCTTCTGCAGCTCGAAGCCGGCGAGCAGCTGGTTCTTCACCCGCGCCAGCGCCGCCTCGGGGAAGGTCGGCGCGCCGACCACCTTGGCGAACAGCGCGACTGCCGGTTCGCGTTGCTCGGCGGCCGACAGGCTGCGCAGCGAGGCGAGCGCCATGTCGCGGTAGGCGCCGTTGCTGAAGCTGGCGCCGAGGCTCTCGAAGCCGGCGGCGATGGCGGTGGTGTCCTGGCCGTCGATGCCCTCGTTGAGCATGGCGTTGGTCAGGGTGGCCAGGCCGGGGCTGTCGCCGTCCTGGCTGCTGCCGGCGGCGAAGGTCAGGCGCAGGTCGAACATCGGCAGCTCGCGGGCTTCGACGAACAGCACGCGGGCACCTTCGGCGGTGGTCCAGCGCTGGATGTCCAGCTTGCGGCGCGGCGGCGCCTTGTCGTCCAGTTCGGCCAGCGATTGCAGCTTGGCCGGGGCGGGCGCGGCGCCGGCGGCAGGGGCGCTGCTGGCCGGCGGCGGCGTGACGGGGGCCGGGGCGGCGGTGCCCGGCGTCGAGGCGGAGCGGCCGATGACCAGCAGCAGGCCGAGCAGGGCCAGCAGCACCAGGCCGAGCAGCAGGTGGCGTTTAGTCATGGCGGGTCTCCTGGGCGGTCGGCGCGGCGGGGTCCTGCGGCAGGACCTGGGCGAGGGTCAGGCGCTCGCGCTGGAACAGGTGCTGGGCGGCGGCCTGGATGTCGGCCGGGGTGACCGACTTGATGGCCTCGAGGTCCTGGTCGAGCAGCTTCCACGACAGGCCGACGGTCTCCAGCTGGCCGATGCTGGTGGCCTGGCTGGCGATGGAGTCGCGCTCGAAGACCAGCCCGGCGATCACCTGGGCCTGCACCCGCGCCAGCTCCTCGGCGCTCGGCGGCTGGGTCTTGAGCAGCTCCAGTTCGTGCCACAGGCCGGCCTCGACCTGTTCGAGGGTCTTGCCCTGCTGCACGTTGGGTCGCGCGGAGAGCATGAACAGGCTGTCGCCGCGGGTGAACGGGTCGTAGGAGGCCGAGGCGCCGGTGACCAGCTCCTGCTCGCGCTCCAGACGGGTCGACAGGCGCGCGCTGTAGCCGCCGTCGAGCAGGGCGGCGATCAGGCGCAGGGCCTGTACCTCGCGCGGGTTGTCGGCGCTGGCCAGGCCGGGGACGTTGAAGCCCATCAGCAGGCTGGGCAGCTGGGTCTTGACCTTGAGGGTCAGGCGCCGCTCGCCGAGCGCCGGCAGTTCCAGCGGCGCCTTGGCCGCCGGCAGCGGGCGCGCCGGGATGGCGGCGAAGTAGCGCTGGGCGAGGCCCTTGACCTCGTCCTCGCTGACGTCGCCGACCACCACCAGCACGGCGTTGTTCGGGCTGTACCAGGCATCGTGCCAGGCGCGCAGGTCATCCACCGACATGCGCTTGAGGTCGGCCATCCAGCCGATGGTCGGGGTGCGGTAGCCGGTGGCCGGGAAGGCGGCGGTCTTGAAGCGTTCGTAGGCCAGCGCGGCGGGGCTGTCCTCGGTGCGCAGGCGGCGCTCCTCCTTGATCACCTCGATCTCGCGAGTGAACTCGTCGGCCGGCAGGCGCAGGCTGGCCAGGCGGTCGGCCTCCATCTCCAGGGCGACGGGCAGACGGTCGCGGGCCAGTACCTGGTAGTAGGCGGTGTAGTCGTCGCTGGTGAAGGCGTTTTCCTCGGCGCCCAGTTCGCGCAGGATGCGCGAGGACTCGCCCGGACCGAGCTTGCTGCTGCCCTTGAACATCATGTGTTCGAGGGCATGCGACAGGCCGGTGAAGCCGGGGCGCTCGTAGCTGGAGCCGATCTTGTACCACAGCTGGGAGACCACCACCGGGGCGCGGTGGTCCTCGCGCACGATCACCTTGAGGCCGTTGTCCAGCTGGAACTCGTGGGTCGGTTGAGCGGTGTTGGCGAAAGCGCCCAGTGGCAGGCCGAGAACGGTCAGCAGCAGACTGGCGGTGCGGCGCGCAAATGCATTCATAAATAGTGACCTGTCAGACTGCCGGCCGGTTTTGGCGCCGGCGGGCGATGAGGTGCTAGGATACCCAACCGATTTCCTGGCGGCCACGTCAGTGCGCAGCCGCTCACTTGAGATACAAGCCGTTCATGTTTGGTTCCAAAGACGACAAGAAAACTCCGGATACCGGAGAAAAGAAAGGCCTGTTCGGCTGGTTCCGCAAGAAGGCGCAGCCGGAAACCGCCGAGCAGCCCGTCCAGCCGGCCGCGGTGGAAGCCGCCGCCGAGCCGCAGGTCACGCCGCCCGAGATCGTCGAGACCGCCGAGGTCGTCGAGGTCGCCGAGCCGGCCGCCGCTCCCGCACCCGTCGAGGCTGCGCCCGCTCCCGCTCCCGCGCCGGTCGCGGCGCCTGCCATAGTCGCCGCTGCCGAGGCCCAGCCCGAAGCCGCTGCCGAGCTGGCGCCGGCGCCCGCCGCGCCGGCCGTCGAGGCGAAGCCGGCCAAGCTCGGCTTCTTCGCCCGCCTGCGTGCCGGCCTGGCCAAGACCAGCGCGAGCATCGGCGAGGGTATGGCCAGCCTGTTCCTCGGCAAGAAGGCCATCGACGACGACCTGCTCGACGAGCTGGAGACCCGCCTGCTGACCGCCGACGTCGGCGTCGAGGCGACCACCGCGATCATGCAGAACCTCACCAAGCGGGTGTCGCGCAAGGAGCTGGCCGACAGCGACGCGCTGTACCAGGCGCTGCAGGAGGAGCTGACCGCGATCCTGCGCCCGGTCGAGCAGCCGCTGGCGATCGAGGTCGGCCGCAAGCCCTACGTGATCCTGGTGGTCGGCGTGAACGGCGCTGGCAAGACCACCACCATCGGCAAGCTGGCCAAGAAGCTGCAGGACGAGGGCAAGAAGGTCATGCTCGCCGCCGGCGACACCTTCCGCGCCGCCGCGGTCGAGCAGCTGCAGGTGTGGGGCGAGCGCAACAAGATCCCGGTGATCGCCCAGCATACCGGCGCCGACTCCGCCTCGGTGATCTTCGACGCCGTGCAGGCCGCCCAGGCGCGCGGCATCGACGTGCTGATCGCCGATACCGCCGGCCGCCTGCACACCAAGGACAACCTGATGGAGGAGCTGAAGAAGGTCCGTCGGGTGATCGGCAAGCTCGACGACAGCGCGCCGCACGAGACCCTGCTGGTGCTCGACGCCGGCACCGGGCAGAACGCCCTCAGCCAGGCGCGGCTGTTCCACCAGGCGGTCGGCCTCAGCGGCCTGGCCCTGACCAAGCTGGACGGCACCGCCAAGGGCGGGGTGATCTTCGCCCTGGCCAAGCAGCTGCCCACGCCGATCCGCTACGTCGGCGTCGGCGAGGGTATCGACGACCTGCGCCCGTTCGAGGCCGAGGCCTTCGTCAAGGCGCTGTTTGCAGGACAGGAGCCGGCATGATCCGTTTCGAGCAGGTGGGCAAGCGCTATGCCAATGGCCACGTCGGCCTGCACGAGCTGAGTTTCCGGGCCCGGCGCGGCGAGTTCCTGTTCGTCACCGGCCACTCCGGCGCCGGCAAGAGCACCCTGCTGCGCCTGCTGCTGGCGCTGGAGCGCCCGACCAGCGGCAAGCTGCTGCTGGCCGGCCAGGACCTGGGGGCGATCAGCAACGCGCAGATCCCCTTCGTCCGCCGGCAGATCGGCGTGGTGTTCCAGAACCACCACCTGCTGTTCGACCGCAGCGTGTTCGCCAACGTCGCCCTGCCGCTGCAGATCCTCGGCCTGCGTCGCGAGGAGATCGAGCAGCGGGTGCACACCGCGCTGGAGCGGGTGTCGCTCAAGGACATGGGCGAGGCGCTGCCCGCCGACCTGTCCAGCGGCCAGCAGCAGCGTGTCGGCATCGCCCGCGCGGTGGTCCACCAGCCAGCCCTGCTGCTCGCCGACGAGCCGACCGGCAACCTCGACCCGCGCCTGGCCGCCGAGATCATGGGCGTGTTCGAGGACATCAACCGCTTGGGGACCACCGTGCTGATCGCCAGCCATGACCTTGCCCTGATCGCGCGCATGCGCCATCGCCTGCTGACCCTGCAACGCGGTCGCCTGATCGGCGACGGGGAGCCCGAGTGATGAGTGCCCGCCAACAACTGCCGCGCGGCGCCGAGGAAGGCGCCCCGGAGCAGCGCCAGCGCCGTCTGCAGGAGGCCGAGTCGACCGACTGGGGCGACCTGCTGCGCGCCTACCTGGAGAGCCACCGCGCCAGCCTGGTCGACAGCCTGCGCCGCCTGGTGCGCCAGCCGTTCGGCAGCTTCCTCACCTGCCTGGTGATGGGTATCACCCTGTCGCTGCCGATGGGCCTGTCGCTGCTGCTCGACAACGTCGAGCGCCTCGGCGGCTCCTGGCAGCGCGCCGCGCAGATTTCGCTGTTCCTCAAGCTCGAGGTGGCCGATGCCGAGGGCCAGGGCCTGCGCGAGCAGATCGCCGGCATGGACGAGGTGCTGGCCGCCGAGTGGATCGGCCGCGAGCAGGCGCTGGAGCAGTTGCAGCAGCATTCGGGACTGGGCGATGCGCTCAAGGAGCTGCCGGACAATCCGCTGCCGGCGGTGGTGCTGGTCACTCCGAAGCAGATCGACAAGGCCGCCCTGGAGGCGCTGCGCACGCGCCTCGCCGCGCTGCCCGGGGTGGAGCAGGCGCAGCTCGACCTGCAGTGGGTCGAGCGCCTCGGTGCCATCCTCAAGCTCGGCGACCGCTTCATCTTTGGCCTGGCGGTGGTGCTGATCCTCGCCCTGCTGCTGGTGGTCGGCAACACCATCCGCCTGCACATCGAGAACCGCCGCGCCGAGATCGAGGTGATCAAGCTGGTCGGCGGCACCGACGGCTACGTGCGCCGGCCGTTCCTGTATACCGGCGCCTTCTACGGCATCGGCGCCGGCCTGCTGGCCTGGGGGCTGCTGGAGTACGGGCTGGGCTGGCTGAACCAGTCGGTGGTGAAGCTGGCCGACCTGTACGGCAGCGACTTCACCCTGGCCGGCGTACCGGTGGACGATGGCCTGTCGCTGTTGATCGGCGCGGTGCTGCTGGGCTGGGTCGGGGCCTGGCTGGCGGTCGCCCGCCATCTGCGCCAGCTCGCCCCGCAGTGAGCGGGCGGGGCCGGCGGCGCGGCAATCGCCTCGCTCAGGGCCCGGTGAGCAAGGATAAGTTGTTGTTTTGGAAGGCGTTTTTTGGGTTTGTAAGGACGCTTTTCGCAGGCATTCCCCGTCGCGACATCCCAGTGCTATAGTCGTGTGATTGTTCGGTAACCCGGAGGATGTCCATGTCCACCTCTCTGCAACCTGTCTATGCCCTGGCTCCCGGCGCCAACCTGGAGGCCTACGTGCATTCGGTCAACAGCATCCCGTTGCTGTCGGTCGAGCAGGAGCGCGAGCTGGCCGGGCGTCTCTACTACGAGCAGGATCTCGAGGCCGCGCGCCAGATGGTGCTGGCCCACCTGCGCTTCGTGGTGCACATCGCCCGCAGCTACTCCGGCTACGGCCTGGCCCAGGCCGACCTGATTCAGGAAGGCAACGTCGGCCTGATGAAGGCGGTCAAGCGCTTCAACCCGGAAATGGGTGTGCGCCTGGTGTCCTTCGCCGTGCACTGGATTCGCGCCGAAATCCACGAGTTCATCCTGCGCAACTGGCGGATCGTCAAGGTCGCCACCACCAAGGCGCAGCGCAAGCTGTTCTTCAACCTGCGCAGCCAGAAGAAGCGTCTGGCCTGGCTGAACAACGACGAGGTCAACGCCGTCGCTGCGAGCCTGGGCGTCGAGCCGCGCGAGGTGCGCGAGATGGAAAGCCGCCTCACCGGCCAGGACATGGCCTTCGACCCGGCGGCGGACGCCGACGACGACACCGCCTTCCAGGCGCCGGCCCACTACCTGGAAGACAACCGCTACGACCCGGCCCGCCAGCTGGAAGAGGCGGACTGGAGCGACAGCGCCAACGCCAGCCTGCACGATGCGCTGGAAGGCCTCGACGAGCGCAGCCGCGACATCCTCCAGCAGCGCTGGCTGGCCGAGGAGAAGGCCACCCTGCACGACCTGGCGGCCAAGTACAACGTCTCCGCCGAGCGCATCCGCCAGCTGGAGAAGAACGCCATGAACAAGCTCAAGGGCCGGCTGGTGGCCTGACCACCTTCTCTCCTGGCACCACGAAAAAAGCCGCATCCCCGGATGCGGCTTTTTTGTGCCCGGCCGGCGGCGCCGCGCTCGGTTACAGCCGTTCCAGGTAGTAGCTGCCGCCCAGCTGGCTCATCTGCCGGCGGATCCAGGCGGCGCGGCGCTGCACGTAGGCGCCCGGCCGGGCGGCGCTCCACTCGCGCGGATTGGGCAGCACGGCGGCCAGCAGACTGGCCTGCTGGGCATTCAGCTGCGCGGCGCTGCGGCCGAAGTGGTGGCGCGCCGCCGCTTCGGCGCCGAACACCCCGTCGCCCCACTCGGCGCTGTTGAGGTACACCTCGAGGATGCGCTGCTTGGGCCACAGGGTCTCGATCAGCACGGTGAACCACGCCTCCAGGCCCTTGCGCAGCCAGCTGCGCCCGGACCACAGGAACAGGTTCTTGGCCACCTGCTGGCTGAGCGTGCTGGCGCCGCGCAGGCTGCCGCCGCGCTCGTTGTGCGCCAGCGCGGCGCGGATGGCGTCGAGGTCGAAGCCCCAGTGCTCGGCGAACTTCTGGTCCTCGGCGGCGATCACTGCGACCTTGAGCTCGTCCGGCAGCTCCGCCCACGGCCGCCAGTCGCGCTGCAGGTCGATCGGCTGGCCGCTGAACCACGACTCCAGCTTGCGCTCGACCATCAGCATGCTGCCCGGCGGCGGCACCCAGCGCAGCACCAGCACCAGCAGGACGCTGGCCAGCAGGCAGCGGAACAGGATCTTGGCGAGGCGGCGGAGCGGACGGCGCGGCATGGGCAGGCGGCGGGCAGGGGCGGGACGCCATTATAGCGGGCGGCCGGCGCCTGGCACGGGCCTGGCCCGCGATCCTGTCACCGGAAGTGTCCGGCGTTTGCCTGGCGGCGGCGCAGCGGCGATCATGCCGGCTTCCGTCCCCGCTGGAGTCCGTCCATGTCGCGTCCGTTCGTCCTGCTCGCCGCCCTGTCCGGCTTCACCGGCGTGGCCCTCGGCGCCTTCGCCGCCCACGGCCTGCGCGGCCGGCTGAGCCCGGAATACCTGGCGGTGTTCCAGACCGGCGTGCTCTACCAGCTGATCCACGCCGTGGCGCTGCTCGGCGTCGGCGTACTGGCGCTGCACTGGCGCTCGCGCCTGCTCGGCGCCGCCGGCAGCCTGTTCGCCCTCGGCATCCTGCTGTTCTCCGGCAGCCTGTACCTGCTGACCCTGACCAGCGTCGGCAAGCTCGGCATGGTCACCCCGCTGGGCGGCGCCTGCTTCCTCGCCGGCTGGCTGTGCCTCGGCCTGGCCGCCTGGCGCGCCCGCCCGCGCGGTTTCTGAGCGTCCCGCCGCCCGGCCCGGCGCCTTGGTCAGCGGCGCCGTTCGGCGCTAGAATGCCGGGCTTTCCCACCTGCGAGAGGCCACCCATGCGCATTCAGCTCAACGGCGAAGCACTGGAGCTGCCCGAGGGGCAGTCGGTCGCCGACCTGCTGGCCCGCCTCGACCTGACCGGCCGGCGCGTGGCGGTCGAGCTCAACCTCGACATAGTGCCGCGCAGCCAGCACGCCGCCACCCTGCTGCGCGACGGCGACCGCGTCGAAGTGGTGCATGCCATCGGCGGCGGCTAGCCGCGCCGCCCGTCCCCGATCCGTTCGCGCCCGCCCCGCTGAGGAGTTTCCGATGAGCCCGTCTCCCCGTACCGACAAACCGCTGGTCCTGGCCGGCCGTACCTATAACTCGCGCCTGCTGGTCGGCACCGGCAAGTACAAGGACCTCGACGAGACCCGCCGGGCCATCGAGGCTTCCGGCGCGGAGATCGTCACCGTCGCCGTGCGCCGCACCAACATCGGCCAGAATCCCGGCGAGCCGAACCTGCTCGACGTGATCTCCCCCGACAAGTACACCATCCTGCCCAACACCGCCGGCTGCTACGACGCGGTGGAGGCGGTGCGCACCTGCCGCCTGGCCCGCGAGCTGCTCGACGGCCACAAGCTGGTCAAGCTGGAAGTGCTGGCCGACCAGAAAACCCTGTTCCCCAACGTCATCGAGACCCTCAAGGCCGCCGAGACGCTGGTCAAGGACGGCTTCGACGTGATGGTCTACACCAGCGACGACCCGATCATCGCCCGCCAGCTGGCCGAGATCGGTTGCATCGCGGTGATGCCGCTGGCCGGCCTGATCGGCACCGGCCTGGGCATCTGCAACCCGTACAACCTGCGCATCATCCTCGAGGAAGCCAAGGTGCCGGTGCTGGTCGACGCCGGGGTGGGCACCGCCTCCGACGCCGCCATCGCCATGGAGCTGGGCTGCGAGGCGGTGCTGATGAACAGCGCCATCGCCCATGCCCAGGACCCGGTGCTGATGGCCGAGGCGATGAAGCACGCCATCGTCGCCGGCCGCCTGGCCTACCTGGCCGGGCGCATGCCGAAGAAGCTCTACGCCAGCGCCTCGTCGCCGCTGGAAGGCTTGATCCGTTAATTGCCGGGCGGCGCCCGGCGCCGCCTTCGTTCACTACAGCGAGTCCTGCCTGCGAGGGCAGGGCTCGTTTGTCTTTCAGGAAGCAGTCATGACCGACGAAATCCAACAAGCGCCGCAAACCGCCGGCGC
>DASQBU010000248.1:0-1895 GCA_035635035.1 Pseudomonas sp. | reverse complement strand
GCGTCTCGCGGTCCGGGCAGTTGGCCAGGATCGCCGCGTCCTTCACCGGGATGCTCACCTGGTAGTAGAAGCGGTTGGCCACCCAGCCCCGGATCTGCTCGCGGGTCGCGCGGCCCTCGTACATGGCGACGTGGAACGGGTGGTGGATGTGGTAGTAGGCGCCCTTGGCGCGCAGCGCCTGCTCGAATTCGGCGGGGCTCATGGCAGTCGGGGTCATGCTGGCTCCTCGGTGGCCGCGCCTGCTAGCGCGGCTCGTTGTTGTTCTGGTGGTGCGGTGCGCCTGGTGCACCCTGCGGGGACATCGCTGGCGTAGGGTGGGTCAGGCCGCAGGCCGTAACCCACCGACCGGCCGCCAGGCCGGCAAGCGCGCTGCCTGGCGGCAGCGTTGGTGGGTTACGCCGCCAGGCGGCTAACCCACCCTACGGCCCTCAGGGCTCGCGCAGTTCGATATGCATGCCGTCCCAGGCGACCTCGATGCCGCGCGCGTCCAGCTCGGCGCGCTCGGGCGAGTCCTCGTCGAGGATCGGGTTGGTGTTGTTGATGTGGATGAGCACCTTGCGCGGACGCGGCAGACGGTCGAGCACTTCGAGCATGCCGCCGGGGCCGCTCTGCGGCAGGTGGCCCATCTCGCTGCCCAGCTTGCTGCCGCAGCCGGCGTGGATCATCTCGTCGTCGCGCCACAGGGTGCCGTCGACCAGCAGGCAGTCGGCGCTGCCCATCCACTCCAGCAGTTCGCCGTCCACCTGGCCGAGGCCGGGGGCGTAGAACAGCCGGCCGCCGGTGCGGCTGTCCTCGACCAGCAGGCCGAGGTTGTCGCCGGGGTGCGGGTCGTGGCGGTGCGGCGAGTACGGCGGCGCCGCGCTGCGCAGCGGCACCGGGGTGAAGCGCAGCGCCGGGCAGGCGTCGACCACGAAGCCGTGCTCCAGCTCGATGCGCTTCCAGTCCAGCCCGCCGTGCCAGTGGCTGAGCATGTTGAACAGCGGGAAGCCGGTGGTCAGGTCCTGGTGGACCATCTCGGTGCACCACACCTCGTGCGGGCAGCCCTCGCGCAGGGTCAGCAGGCCGGTGGTGTGGTCGATCTGGCTGTCCAGCAGGATCAGCGCGCGGATCGCCGTGTCGCGCACCGCGCGGGCCGGCTGCAGGGCCGGGAAGGCCTCGATCTGCGCGCGGATGTCCGGCGAGGCGTTGCAGACGATCCAGTTGACCCCGTCGTCGGACAGGGCGATGGAGGATTGGGTGCGCGGCGTGGCACGCAGGGTGCCTTGGCGCAGGCCGCGGCAGTTGCGGCAGTTGCAGTTCCACTGCGGGAAACCGCCGCCGGCGGCGGAACCTAGGATGCGGATGTGCATGGGGCAGTCCCCGAACGGGAAGCCCCGGACGGGCCGGGGCTGTGTGGATCAACGATTGGCGAAGTACATGGTCACTTCAAAACCAATGCGCAGATCGGTGAAGGCGGGCTTGGTCCACATGGCGCATTCCTCTTGTTGTCGAGCCGGTGAATTCCGGCAAGACAGTTATGCGCCCAAGCCCGGCGCGGCAAAACGGTACTTTGGAAGGAGTTCGCGCTGACCTTGGTAGCCCCGCCGGGCGGGCCATGCGCCGGCGCGCGGGCAAAAAAAACGCGGCCGAAGCCGCGTGCGTGAAGGCCTGCCCAGCACCATGGGGGGCAACCGGGGCAGGCCGCGCCTGGGGGGCGCGTCCACAAGCAAAGGCGCGCCTGACGAGGACGCGCCATGAGGGTTGGTGAGCGGATCAGAAGAAGCCCAGCGGCTTGATGTCGTAGCTGACCAGCAGGTTCTTGGTCTGCTGGTAGTGGTCGAGCATCATCTTGTGGGTCTCGCGGCCCACGCCGGACTTCTTGTAGCCGCCGAACGCGGCGTGCGCCGGGTACAGGT
>DASQBU010000247.1:0-5350 GCA_035635035.1 Pseudomonas sp. | reverse complement strand
GCGCCGGCAGGTCGGCCAGCTCGACGCGCAGCGCGGCGTCCTGCTCCCGCAGGGCGGCGGCCAGCGGCTCCAGGGCGGCGCGGCCGAGACCCCAGCCGGGCAGCAGGATCAGGCGGCGGGACAGTTCTGCGTCACTCATCGAAAATCTCTTCTTGTTCGGTGCCGAGCAGCGCCTGGCACTCGCCCAACGCGGCGAGCAGGCGATCGACCTGCTCGACCGTGTGCGCGGCGGACAGGGTCACGCGCAGGCGTGCGGTACCGGCCGGCACGGTCGGCGGACGGATGGCGCCGACCATCAGGCCGCGCTCGCGCAGCAGGCGGGAAAACTCCACCGCGCGCGCACTGTCGCCGATCAGCAGCGGCTGGATCGGCGTCGGGCTGTCCATCAGGGTCAGGCCCAGCTCGGCGGCGCCGGCACGGAAACGGGCGATCAGCGCATTGAGGTGCTCGCGGCGCCAGCCCTCTGAGCGCAGCAGTTCGAGGCTCTTCAGCGTGGCGCAGGCCAGCGCCGGCGGCTGGCTGGTGGTGTAGATGTACGGACGGGCGAACTGGATCAGCGTCTCGATCAGCTCCGCGCTGCCGGCGACGAAGGCGCCGGCGGTGCCGAACGCCTTGCCGAGGGTGCCGACCAGCACCGGCACGTCGTCCAGGCCCAGGCCGAAGTGCTCGACGATGCCACCACCCGTGGCGCCCAGCGGGCCGAAGCCGTGGGCGTCGTCGACCATCAGCCAGGCCCCCTTCGCCCGCGCCGCGGCGCACAGCGCCGGCAGCTCGGCGAGGTCGCCGTCCATGCTGAACACCCCGTCGGTCACCACCAGGGTGTTGCCTTCGGCCTTGTCTAGGCGCTTAGCGAGACTGTCGGCGTCATTGTGCAGGTAGCGGGCGAAGCGCGCGCCGGAGAGCAGGCCGGCGTCGAGCAAGGAGGCATGGTTGAGACGGTCCTCCAGCACGCTGTCGCCCTGGCCGACCAGCGCGGTGACCGCGGCGAGGTTGGCCATGTAGCCGGTGGAGAACAGCAGCGCGCGCGGGCGGCCGGTGAACTCGGCGAGCGCCTCCTCCAGTGCGTGGTGCGGCTGGCTGTGGCCGACGACCAGATGCGAGGCGCCGCCGCCGACGCCCCACTTGGCGGCGCCGGCCTGCAGCGCGGCGATCACCTCGGGATGGTTGGCCAGGCCCAGGTAGTCGTTGGAGCAGAAGGCCAGCAACCTCTGGCCGTCGACCACCACCTCCGGGCCCTGCGGGCTTTCGAGCAGCGGACGCTGGCGGAACAGGTTGTCCGCCCGGCGGGCGGAGAGGCGGGAGGCGAGGTCGAAGGACATGCAGTCACCGGGGGATCGGTGGATAACCGCGTGACGCGGTTATCCACCCTACAAGGAGATTGGTGCGCAGGGTAGATGACGCGCAGCTCAGCCACCCTTGCGGCTCAGACCGCAGCCGCGTCGTGGAACAGCTGCGAGTTGCGCTGCTCGATCAGCGCCTGCTCGATGGCGGCCTGGTGCACCTCGTCGGCGTGCTCCTCGCGGGCCTCGGGCTTGATGCCCAGACGCTGGAACAGGCGCATGTCGCGGTCGGCCTCGGGGTTGCCGGTGGTCAGCAGCTTCTCGCCGTAGAAGATCGAGTTGGCGCCGGCGAGGAAGGCCAGGGCCTGCATCTGGTCGTTCATCTGCTCGCGGCCGGCGGACAGGCGCACGTGCGACTGCGGCATGAGGATGCGTGCCACGGCGAGGGTGCGGATGAAGTCGAACGGATCGACGTCCTCGGCCTCGGCCAGCGGGGTGCCCTTGACCTTGACCAGCATGTTGATCGGCACCGATTCCGGGTGCTCCGGCAGGTTGGCCAGCTGGATCAGCAGGCCCAGGCGGTCGTCCAGCGACTCGCCCATGCCGAGGATGCCGCCGGAGCAGATCTTCATCCCCGCCTCGCGCACGTAGCCGAGGGTCTGCAGGCGCTCGGCGTAGGTGCGGGTGGTGATGATGTTGCCGTAGAACTCCGGCGAGGTGTCGAGGTTGTGGTTGTAGTAGTCGAGGCCGGCGTCGGCCAGGGCCATGGTCTGCTCCTGGCTGAGGGTGCCGAGGGTCATGCAGGTCTCCAGGCCCAGGGCCTTGACGCCCTTGACCATCTCCAGCACGTAGGGCATGTCCTTGGCGGTCGGGTGCTTCCAGGCGGCGCCCATGCAGAAGCGGGTCGAGCCGATGGCCTTGGCCTCGGCGGCGGCCTTGAGCACCTTCTGCACTTCCATCAGCTTCTCTTTATCGAGGCCGGTGTTGTAGTGGCCGGACTGCGGGCAGTACTTGCAGTCTTCCGGGCAGGCGCCGGTCTTGATCGACAGCAGGGTAGATACCTGCACCTCGTTGGGGTTGAAGTGCTGGCGGTGCACGCCCTGGGCCTGGAACAACAGGTCGTTGAACGGCTGGGTGAACAGGGCGCGGACCTCGTCGAGGGTCCAGTCGTGGCGCAGGGCAGCGGTGGCGGACATGGAATGGATTCCTTGTTATGCGGCAAGACGCCCCTGCTAGAGTGGCGGGGCGGCACGGATGCCGCATCTTCTCCGGCCACCGGAGAGGCTGTCAACTGCAAGGAAGCCCATGGTTTACAACTGGTTAAAAAGCGAACAGGCCTGCCTGCTCTGCGATCTGCCCGCCGATACCATCCATGCCCTGTGCAGCGCCTGCCAGGACGAGCTGCCCTGGCTCGGCCCGCACTGCCGGGTGTGTGCGCTGCCGCTGCCAGCGGCCGGTCTGGTCTGCGCCCACTGCCTGCGCCGCGCGCCCGCCTTTGCCCACGTCGAGGCGCCGTGGCGCTACGCCTTCCCGGTCGATGCGCTGATCACCCGTTTCAAGCACCAGAGCGCCTGGCCCATCGGTCGCCTGCTCGGTGGATTGCTGGGCGAGCACCTGCGCCATGCGTATCTGGAAGGACTGCCCAAGCCCGAGCTGCTGCTGCCGGTGCCGCTGGCCCGGGCGCGCCTGCGCCGGCGCGGCTTCAATCAGGCGGCCCTGCTGGCGAACTGGCTCGCCAAGACTCTGGGACTCGACCTGCGCGAGGATCTGCTGCTGCGCCCGCAGGACACCGCGGCCCAGCAGGGCCTGGACGCGGCGGCACGTCGACGCAACCTGCGTGGCGCCTTTGCCCTGGCCGATCACGCGATGGTGGCCGGCCGACAGGTGGCGCTGGTCGACGACGTGCTGACCACCGGCGCCACCGCCGAGGCGCTTGCCACCCTGCTGCTCAGGGCGGGGGCGGCACGGGTGGACGTCTACTGCCTGGCACGCACGCCGGCGCCCAACTGAGGATCGGGGCACGCGCCTCCGGAGGGGCCTAGTCGCCGGGCGCCGCGCCAGCCGGCAACGCACACTCAGGGCTTCAGCGGAATCTTCGGCGCCCAGTGCAGCCACTCGTCCTGCGGCGCGTCGAACAGGGCGAAGGTCTGTCCCGGCTGCACCGGGCTGGCCTCCTCCGGAGTGGCAAAGGCGATGCCGCCCTCGACCACCGTCTCCAGCGACTCGGTGTGCAGCTTGACCCCCTTGAACAGGCCGGCCTCGACGTTGACCCCGCTGGTGTTCCAGAAGCGGCTGCCAGTTCGCACCAGGGCGGCATAGCGCGGCTCGATGACGATGTGGACCAGCACGCGGTCGGCGGTCGGTCCCAGCTCGAGGCGGCTCACCTTGCCCACCGGCATCTCGCGGTAGGTCACCGCCACGCCGGGCTTGAGCGAGCCGCGACGGGCAGCGCTGAGCACCAGCGACAGACCGCTTTCGACGTCGGCGGCCGGCTCCGGCACCTGTCCCTGCAGCGCGAAGCGGGTCTGCTTCTCACCGGGGCGGGGGGCCGGCTGCACCTCCAGATAGGGGCCGCTGACCAGGGTATCGAGGTTGGCGGTGCGCGCCAGACCGAGCTCCGGGCGCACCACCCAGAAACGGCTCCCGGCACGCGCGATACGCTCCTCGGCGGCGCTCAGGCGGACCTTGAGCACTACACCCACGAGGTCGTCGGTGAGGCCCACCTGCTCCACCTGACCGACATCCAGACCGCGATAGCGCAACGGCGTGCCCTCGCGCAGGCCGTCGCCGCGCTCGGCATGCAGCTCGACCAGCAGGCCGAGCGCGCGCGCCTGTTTCTCGTCGGGGAACAGCGTGAAACGGCGGAAACGCTGTGCCGGCGCCGCTGCGCGATCCGGGGTGTCGAAGGCGATGCCCCCCAGCATCAGGGTCTGCAGCGACTCGCTCTTCACCTCGACGCCGGACAGCCCCCCCTTCAGGCTGATACCGCTGGCATTCCAGAAGCGCGTCGAGGCGTTGACCAGCCCCGCGTAATCCTGCTCGATATGCACGTCGAACAGCACCTCGCGGCGATCCCCGGACAGCTGGAAGCTCTGCACGCTGCCCACGCGGACCTGGCGGTAAAGTACCGGACTGCCGACTTCCAGCGAGCCAAGGCGATCGGCGGCCAGCAGCAGATGCAGTCCCGGGGCGTCGACGTTGACCGGTGGCGCCTTGGCGCTGATGGTGAAGTCGCGGGCCGGCGCACCCTCCTTGCCGAAACGCACGGCCAGGTAGTTGCCCTGCACCAGCGCTTCCAGACCGGTGATGCCGGCCAGCGAGATGGACGGCTTGACCACCCAGAACTCGCTGCTGCCCAGCAGCAGTTCCTCGGTGCGCGGGTCCATGGTCAGTTCGGCCATGGGTTTGGAGAAGTCGCGGCCCATGTCGATGCTCTTCAACGTCCCCACCTGCACGCCGTTGTACATCACCGGCGTGCGCCCGGGCTGCAGGCCGGTGACGTTATCCAGCTTCAAGTTCACCTTCAGCCCGGCCTCGGCGGCATCGAAATCCTCGTAAAGGCGGAAGGGAACGGCCGGATCGGTCGGCGGACTGTCCTGCCGATGCTCCGGGGTGGCGAAGGCGATACCGCCGGTGGCGATGCTCACCAACGACTCGGCGCGCAGCTTGAAGCCGGACAAGCCACCGCTGAAACTGACACCGCTGGCGTTCCAGAAGCGCGTGTGCTTGCGCACCAGGTGCGCGTAGGCCGGCTCGATGTAGACCTGGATCTCGACGCTGCGCTCATCGGCACCGAGACGGTAGCCCTTCACCTGGCCGACCTGAATCTGCCGGTAGAACACCGGGCTGCCTTGCTCGATGGAACCGAGGCGGTCGGCCCTCACGGTGATGTGCAGGCCCGGCAGCTTCTCCGACAGCGCCGGTGGCTCGGCCAGCGCCTTGAACTCGTGGGCCGGCTCGCCCTTGACCGGGTCGATGGCGATATAGATGCCCGACACCAAGGTCTCCAGCCCGGTGACGCCAGCCAGCGATACCCGCGGCTTGACCAGCCAGAAACGGGTCCCCTTGCT
>DASQBU010000246.1:0-2614 GCA_035635035.1 Pseudomonas sp. | reverse complement strand
CCGCTGCGCTCCACCGCGGCGCGGATGGCGGCGGCGCCCAGCTCGGGGGCGGTCAGGCCCTGGAGGTCGCCCTGGAAGCCGCCCATCGGGGTGCGGGCGCTGCTGACGATGACGATCGGATCTTTGTGCATCATGGTGCTTTCTCTCCTCACTTGGCGGCCATGCGCAGGGCGCCGTCGAGACGGATCACCTCGCCGTTGAGCATGCTGTTCTCGATGATGTGCCGCGCCAGCGCGGCGAATTCCTCGGGCCGCCCCAGGCGCGGCGGGAACGGCACCCCGGCGGCCAGCGACTCGCGCACTTCCTCCGTCATGCCCGCCATCATCGGCGTCTCGAAGATCCCCGGCGCAATGGTCATCACGCGGATGCCGTAACGCGCCAGCTCGCGCGCTGCCGGCAGGGTCAGGCCGGCCACCCCGGCCTTGGAAGCAGCATAGGCGGCCTGGCCGATCTGCCCGTCGAAGGCGGCGATGGAGGCGGTATTGATGATCACCCCGCGCTCGCCGCCCGCGTCCGGCGCGCCTTCGGCCATCGCCTCGGCGGCCAGGCGCAGCATGTTGAAGGTGCCGATCAGGTTGATGCCGACGATGCGCCGGAAACTGTCCAGGCCGTGGGGGCCGTTGCGGCCGAGCACCTTCTCGCCGCCGACCACGCCGGCGCAGTTGACCAGCCCGTGCAACGCGCCGAAGGTCTCCAGCGCCGCCGCCACGGCCCGGCGGGCGGCGTCTTCGTCGCTGATGTCGGCCACCACGCCGCGGGCGTTGGCGCCCAGTTCGGCGGCGCGGGCCTCGACAGCGGCGGCGAGGTCGACCAGCAGCACCTTGCCGCCCGCCTCGATCAGCCCTTTGGCGGTGGCCGCGCCCAGCCCGGAGGCGGCACCGGTGACCAGGAAAACCTTGTTGTGGATCTGCATGGCGAATCTCTCTTGTTCTGGCGGCGGCCGGCGTGCGGACAGCCGGGGGCCTGCGCCGGGGCAGCGCAACGTCTCGATGGGAAATTTTGGGGGGTGTCGAACGACTAGTCGGGCCGGCCCGCGGGGGGATGCACGAGGGGGAACAGGAGCAGCATGGCGGTTTCCTTTGTTGTTTTAGTCTGGAAGCCCGGAGTGCAAGGCAATTCCATCTTGGTCAACCGCCAGCAGGCCGACAATGGCCGTTTCTCTCAATCTGCGTGACCGTTTTGGCCAATCGGCGACTGCAGGATCAGGGTGCGGTAGTGGCCGGGGTTGCTCCCGGTCCACTTGCGGAAGGCCTTGTAGAACGCGCTGACCTCGGCGAAACCGAGGCGCGCGGCGATCTCGCCGAAGGGCACCTCGGGATCGGCCAGCCACGCCGTGGCCATTTCCTGGCGCACCGCATCCTTGATCGCCTGGTAGGACTGGCCGAGTTCGGCCAGGCGCCGGCGCAGGGTCGAGGGGGACACGCACAAGGCCTGGGCCAGCGCCTCGCTGGTCGGCCAGCGCTCGGCCGGCAGGGTCCGCAGGTGGGCCTTGATGCGATGGGCCAGACTGTCGGTGTCGCGGTACTTGACCAGGATGTTCGACGGCGCCCGGGCGAGGAAGGCCGCCAGCTCCGCCTCGCTGCGCCGCACCGGCAGGTCCAGCACGTCGGCAGCGAAGATGATCCGCGTCGCGGGCCGGCCGAAGCGCAGGTTGTCGGAGAACATCACCCGATAGTCGTCGAGGTACGGCGGCGCGGCGCAGCGCGACTCGACCGCCAGCAGGGGGAAGCGCCGCCCGACCAGCCAGCAGGCCAGGCCGTGCAGCAGCAGCCAGAAGGTGAAGTAGGTGAAGGGCCGCGCCGGCTCGGCGCTGCGCTCGTGCAGCACCACCTCGGCCAGGCTCTGGCTGCGGCTCAGGGTGCCGCGGAAGTTCTCGAAGGTCAGCGCGAAGAACTCCAGCGCGGTGCGCAGCGCCTCCTCCAGGGTGGCCTGGCTGCGGCAGGTGCGGCACAGGAAGGCGAAGCTGCCCCAGCGCATGCGCCGCGGGTCCATGGCGAAGAACTCGTCGTCGTAGCGCCGCGCCAGGTGCAGCCACAGGCGGCTGTACGCCCCCACCTCGACGCGCGCCCGGGGATCGCTCAGCAGCGCCGGCTCCAGGCCGATCTCGCGCAGCAGCGCATCGATCGGCTCGCCGCGCTCGGCGAAGGCGCGCAGGGCCTCCTCGACCAGCCGGATGGAGATGGTGTCCTTGTATACCGGTGCCGCGCGCTGAATCACGTGATCCGCTTCCTGATGAGTGGGCGGACACCATAGGCCAAGGCGGCCCCGCGGTGCCAGAACGGGCACACAAGACCGTAGGGTGGACAACGGCGAAGCCTTGTCCACCATGCCGTATCCTGGTGGACAATCGCTACGCGAGTTGTCCACCCTACGCCGGCTACGTCGCCCTACCCCGGCTGGCCGTCCAGCCGCGCCCGGCACAGCATCGGTCCGTAGTACCAGACGAACAGGCCGAAGGCAGCCGTCCAGCAGGCGCCGGCCAGCAGCAGCCCGCCGAGAGGGAAGAACGGCGGTAGCAGCACCCGCGCCACTGCGCCGAGGTTGACCAGCGCGAAGGCCCAAGCCATCGCCGCCGGCGGTTGCAGCGGCCGGCCGGTGTGGCCGAGGCTGACCC
>DASQBU010000245.1:0-3963 GCA_035635035.1 Pseudomonas sp. | reverse complement strand
TCAGCCACAGCGCGTAGAAGCACTGCAGGCGGGCGGCCTGGACGAAGGTCTGGTACTCGGCCAGCGGATGGGTCAGGCCCTGGAAGGCCGCCAGCGGTTGGCCGAAGGCCTGGCGCTCGGTCAGCCACTGCCAGGTTTCGTTCAGCGACTGCTGGGCCAGTGCCAGGCACTGCAGGCCGATCAGCGCGCGGCTGTAGTCGAAGCCCTGCATGACCTGCTTGAAGCCCTTGCCTTCCTCGCCGAGACGATGGTTGGCCGGCACTTCGACGTTGTCGAAGAAGATCGAGCCACGGCCGATGGCGCGCTGGCCGGCATCCTCGAAGCGGGTGGTGCTGATGCCTTTGGAGTTCATCGGCACGAGGAAGGCGCTGATGCCGCTGGCGCGCGATTCCTGGGTGCCGGTGCGGGCGAAGACCACGGCGACGTCGGCCTGGTCAGCCATGGAGATCGAGGTCTTTTCGCCGTTGAGGACATAGACGTCGCCCTTGCGCTCGGCTTTCAGGCGCAGGCTGGCGGCGTCGGAGCCACCGCTGGGCTCGGTCAGGGCGATGCACACGACCTTGCGACCGGCCGTGATCTCCGGCAGCCACTCCTGGGCCAGGTCCGGCGCCGCGTGCTGGGCAATGATCTGGCCGTTGAGCGAGGTCAGCAGCGGGATATAGCCGACGTTGAAGTCGCCCTTGGAAATCTCTTCGATGATGATGCCGGCGGTGACGCAGTCCAGACCGCTGCCGCCGTATTCTTCCGGCAGTTCGCCGCCGAGCAGACCCATTTCGCCCATCTGCTGGATGACGGAACGCTCGATGTTGCCTTCACGGTCGCGCTTGCGATAACCGGGGGCGAGCACGTCGGCACTGAAGCGGGCAACGCTTTCGCGGATGGCATTTTGTTGTTCGTTGAATCCAAAATTCATGATTCTCTCCGAGCCTGGTCTGGTGCCTGCGCCGGCAGCGCGAGGGCTGCCGGCGCGAGGGGATTACCGGTAGAACTTGCGGAAGTCCGGCTTGCGCTTTTCCTTGAACGCCGCGGTGCCTTCCTTGGCTTCGTCGGTGTCGTAGTACAGGCTCAGGGCCTGCATGCCCAGGCCGCCGATGCCGGCGATGTTCTCGCTGTCGGCATTGAACGAGCGCTTGGCGATCGACAGGGCGGTCGGGCTCTTCTCGAGAATCTCGTCACACCATTTCTGGACTTCGGCATCCAGCTCTTCGTGCGGCACCACGGCGTTGACCAGGCCCCACTCCAGCGCCTGCTGGGCGGTGTACTTGCGGCACAGGTACCAGATTTCGCGAGCGCGCTTCTCGCCGACCACACGGGCCAGGTAAGCGGTGCCGAAGCCCGGGTCGACCGAGCCGACCTTCGGGCCGACCTGACCGAAGATGGCCTTGTCGGAAGCGATGGACAGGTCGCAGACCACGTGCAGCACATGGCCGCCACCGATGGCGAAGCCGTTGACGCGGGCGATGACCGGCTTGGGCACTTCGCGGATCAGGCCCTGCAGCTCTTCCACCGGCAGGCCGATCAGGCCGCGGCCGTCGTACTGGCCGGCGTGGGCGCCCTGGTCGCCACCGGTGCAGAACGCCTTGTCGCCGGCGCCGGTGAGGACGATGACGCCGATGGCCTTGTTCCAGCCGGCGCGGTTGAAGGCGTCGATCAGCTCCATGCAGGTCTGGCCACGGAAGGCGTTGTAGCGGTCCGGGCGGTTGATGGTGATGGTGGCGACGCCATCGACTTCGGTGTACAGAATGTCTTCGTAATTCATGGGTGAATTCTCCTTATCAACCGGCCATGGTCAGGCCACCAGACACGCTGATGACTTGACCGGTAATGAAGTTGGCGTCGTCGCTGGCGAGCAGGGCGATGATGCCCGGGTAGTCTTCCGGCTGGCCGATGCGGCGCATCGGCACGGCGTTCTTGAAGGCTTCCAGCAGTTTTTCCGGGTTGCTCGAGGTATCGGCCACCGCCTTGAGCAGGGCGGTGTCGGTCGGGCCGGGGCAGACCACGTTGAAGTTGATGTTCTTGCTCGCCAGCTCGCGCGCCAGGGTCTTGCTCAGGCCGACCAGCCCGGCCTTGCAGGCGGCGTACACGGCTTCGCCGGAGGAGCCGACGCGGGCGGCGTCGGAGGCGACGTTGATCACCTTGCCGCCACCGGCCTCGAGCATCTTCGGCAGGACCACGTGGTGCATGTTCAGCGCGCCGGTCAGGTTGATGGCGATCAGTTGCTCCCACAGCTTCGGCTCGGTCTTGAGGAACGGCATGAAGCGGTCGAAGCCGGCGTTGTTGACCAGTACGGTGGGCACGCCCAGGTCCTTCTCGATGGCTGCCACGGTCTCGACGATGGCCGCGTAATCGGTGATGTCGGCCGCGTAGGCCTTGGCCTTGCCGCCCGCTTCGACGATCAGGTCGACGGTGGTCTGCGCTGCGCCGGCATCGCGGTCAAGCACCGCCACCAGGCTGCCTTCCTCGGCAAAGCGCAGGGATACCGCGCGACCGATGCCGCCGCCGCCGCCGGTGATGATTACGGTTTTTCCACTCAGACCTTTCATCGCTGTGCTCTCTCTTGTTAGTTGGACTTGTAGGGGCTGCCTGGTCTCAGGCGGGAGTCGTGTCGTGCTGGAACAGGCCTTTGGCCATTTCCCGCAGCTTGAACTTCTGGATCTTCCCGGAGGGCGTCCGGGGCATGGCGGCCAGCACTTCCAGGTGCTCCGGGAGGTACTGGCGGGTGAATTTCTTCTCGATCAGGAAGTCGGTGACGTCCTTCAGCGTCATCGGCGGGTAGCCGTCGTGCAGGGTGACGTAGGCGCACAGACGCTCGCCCAGGCGCTCGTCGGGGGCGCCGACCAGGGCAACGCTCTGGATCGCCGGATGGGTGTAGAGGGTGTTCTCGATGTCGACGATCGGGATGTTCTCGCCGCCGCGGATCACCACGTCCTTGCTGCGGCCGGTGATGCGGATGTAGCCATCCTCGTCCTTGCGCGCGATGTCGCCGGTGGGGAACCAGCCATCGGCATCGACGTTGTACAGCTCCGGCTGCTTGAAGTAGCCGACGAACAGGCTGGCACCGCGCACCAGCAAATCGCCTTCCGCGCCGGCCGGCAGCTCGTCGCCGTGCTCGTCGACGACCTTGACCTCCATATAAGGAAGGGCCACGCCGTCGGAGTGCACCGCGGCGCTCTGCGGGTCCTGCGGGCGGGTGGTGGTCACCGCGCCGTTCTCGGTCATGCCCCAGGCCGAGATGACCCGTGTGCCGACTATCGTATTGGCCGCCTTTTCCACCAGGGCGCTGGGAATCGGCGCGCCGGCGGAGATGAAGGTCTTCAGCGGGGCCAGCAGTTCGCGCTGTTCGTGGGCGACGTCGACCAGGTCGGCGAGGAACGGCGTGGAGCCGAGGGTCGCGCTGCAGCCTTCCTCGGCGATCAGCCGGGCCGCGAACTGCGGATCCCAGATGTCCTGCAGGATGGCGGTGGCGCCCAGGTAGACCGGCTTCATCAGTCCATAGAGGAAGCCGAGCTGATGGGCCAGCGGCGACGGCATCAGGATGATGTCCGCATCGGACAGTCCCTGGCGCTCGCTGAACGGGCGGATGTTGCTGAACAGGGTGTTGGAGGTGTGCATCACCCCCTTGGGCTTGCCGGTGGTGCCCGAGGTGTAGAGCAGCTGTACCACGTCGTCGGCGCTCGGGCGGCGCTCGGCGAACAGCTGGCTGGTATCGCACTCGCTTTCCCAGGCGCGCTCCAGCAGCACCTGCTCGAACGACTGCTCGCCCGCGCCGCCGATGACCAGCACGTGGGCAAGATCCGGCAGCTCGCTGCGCAGGCCCTGCAGCATGGCGTCGTAGTCGAAGTTGCGGAAGGTCTTCGGGATCACCAGTACCCGGCTCTGGGCATGGGCGAGCATGTACTGCATTTCATGCTCGCGGAAGATCGGCATCAGCGGGTTGAACACGGCGCCGATGCGTACGCAGGC
>DASQBU010000244.1:0-13197 GCA_035635035.1 Pseudomonas sp. | reverse complement strand
GAGTGTACTGAAATGTGCCGCCGGGGGAACAAGGCTGTGCCGAGCGCCCCCGGGGCTCGGACTCAGTATTCGTCCTTGGGCAGGCTGGCGAGGATGTGCCGGTAGCTGGCCAGGCGCTGCGGATGGATGCGCCCGTCCTCCAGCGCCTGCAGCAGCGCGCAGCCGGGCTCGCGGTCGTGTTGGCAGTCGCGGAAGCGGCAGCGGCCGATCAGCTCGCGGAACTCGACGAAGCCGTCCTCGACGTCGGCGCGGGTGACGTGGCCGAGGCTGAATTCGCGGATGCCGGGGGAGTCGATCAGCTCGCCGCCGCCGGGGAAGTGGAACAGCCGCGCGGTGGTGGTGGTGTGGGTGCCTTTCTGAGTCAGCTCGGACAGCGCGCCGACGCGCAGGTCGACGCCGGGCAGCAGGGCGTTGACCAGCGACGACTTGCCGACCCCGGACTGGCCGACGAACACGCTGACGCGGCCGTCGAGGCGCGCGCGCAGCTCGTCCATGGCGTTGCCGTGGTGGGCGGAGACCTCCAGCAGCGGGTAGTCGAGGGCGCGGTAGACGTCGAGCAGGGCGTCCAGCTTCGCCGCGTTGGCCTCGTCGATCAGGTCGGCCTTGTTCATCAGCAGCAGCGGGCGGATGCCGGCGTGGTCGGCGGCGATCAGGTAGCGGTCGATCAGGTTGGCGTGCGGCTCGGGCAGCGGGGCGAAGACGATGACGATCTGGTCGACGTTGGCCGCCACGGGCTTGAGCAGGCCGCGCATGTCCGGGCGACACAGCTCGGAGCTGCGCGGCAGCTGGGCGACGATCACGCCGATGCCCTGGTTGCCGGCGCGCCACACCACCCGGTCGCCGGTGACCAGCGTCGGCAGGTTGGCGCGCAGGTGGCAGCGGAACACCTGGCCGGCCAGTTCGCCGTCGAGCGCCTCGACCTCGACCTGCACGCCGAAGTGGGCGATCACCAGGCCGTTCTGCTCCGCGCCGAGGTCGCCGCCTTCCAGCTCCTCGACCGCGCGCGACTCGCGCTTGGCCGCGCGGGCGGCGCGTTCTTCCTGGATCTTCTCGATGCGCCAGCTCTGCCGGCGGGTCAGTTGGCGTTTGGCCATGATGCTTCCGTGGGTGAATTCGGCGGCGAGTCTAGCATGGGCGGCGCCGGCGGGCAGGCGCTGGCGCTGCCCTGCTAGAATGCCGGCAACCATCGAGGAGCTTGCCATGCAGAACCCGCAGAACCTGATCTGGATCGATCTGGAAATGACCGGCCTGGAGCCGCAGACCGACGTCATCATCGAGATGGCCACCATCGTCACCGACTCGCAGCTCAACGTGCTGGCCGAGGGCCCGACCCTGGTGATCCACCAGAGCGACGAGGTGCTGGCCAACATGAATCCCTGGTGCATCGAGCAGCATGGCAAGAGCGGACTGACCCAGCGGGTGCGCGAGAGCCGCCTCTGCGAGGCCGAGGCCGAGGCGCAGACCCTCGAATTCCTCCAGCAGTGGGTGCCGGCCGGGGTGTCGCCGATGTGCGGCAACAGCATCGGCCAGGACCGCCGCTTCCTCAACCGCTACATGCCGCGGCTGGAAGCCTTCTTCCACTACCGCAACATCGACGTGTCGACCCTCAAGGAGCTGGCCGCGCGCTGGGCGCCGGCGGTCAAGGATGCGTTCAAGAAGGACAGTAGCCACCTGGCGCTGGACGACATCCGCGACTCGATCGCCGAGCTGCGCCACTACCGCGAGCACTTCATCAAGTACTGAGACGCGGCGCCGCCGCGGCGTGCTACAGCGCGCCGTGGCGCGCCAGCGCCCATTCGACGTGTTCGCGGACCAGCGCCGAGGGATGTTCGCGGCGCAGCTCCAGCGCCTCCAGCACCGCGATGCTGCTCGGCGCGTTGCCCAGGCCGACCGCCAGGTTGCGCAGCCAGCGCTCGTAGCCGGCGCGGCGCAGCGGCGAGCCTTCGGTGCGGGCGAGAAACTCGTCTTCCGTCCAGCGGAACAGCGCCGCCAGCTCGGCGTTGTCCAGCCCGTGGCGCGGCTGGAAGTCGGCCTGCGCGCTGGGCCGGGCGAAGCGGTTCCACGGGCAGACCAACTGGCAGTCGTCGCAGCCGAACACGCGGTTGCCGATCAGCGCGCGCAGCTCGACCGGAATGCTGCCCTTCAGTTCGATGGTCAGGTAGGAGATGCAGCGCCTGGCGTCGAGCTGGCGCGGGCCGACGAAGGCGGCGGTCGGGCAGACGTCCAGGCAGGCCTGACAGCGCCCGCAGTGCTCGCGCTCGTGCGGTGCGTCCAGCGGCAGCGGCAGGTCGGTGAACAGCTCGCCGAGGAAGAACCAGCTGCCGGCCTGCTTGTTGAGCAGCAGGGTGTTCTTGCCGATCCAGCCGAGCCCGGCCTGCTGGGCCAGGGCCTTCTCCAGCACCGGTGCACTGTCGACGAAGGCGCGGTAGCCGAACGGGCCGACGGCCGCCTGCATGCGCTCGGCCAGCTGCTGCAGGCGCTTGCGGATCAGCTTGTGGTAGTCGCGGCCCAGCGCGTAGCGCGACAGGTAGGCCTTGTCCGGGCTGGCCAGCACCTCGGCCATCCGCGTGTCGCCGGGCAGGTAGTCCATGCGCAGCGAGATCACCCGCAGGGTGCCCGGCACCAGCTCGGCCGGGCGCGAGCGCTTGTGGCCGTGGGCGGCCATGTAGTCCATCTCGCCGTGGTGGCCGGCGGCCAGCCAGCGCGCGAGGTGTGCCTCGTGCTCGCCCAGCTCGATGCCGGCGATGCCGACCTGCTGGAAGCCCAGCTCGCGGCCCCAGTCCTTGAGCGACTGGGCGAGGGCGGCAAGATCGGGGGCGCTGGTCGACATGGCTGGCGGTGCTCGGGGGCGGGAAGGGTATAATTGTGCCAGAGCCCGCCGCCGAATGAGCCCATGCCCGACCATCAGGATTGCCTGCCCACCGCCCTCTACCGCGCCGCCCAGGTGCGCGAGCTGGATGCCCGCCTGATCGCCGCCGGCACGCCCGGTTTCGAACTGATGCAGCGTGCCGCCCGCGCGACCTGGCGCGCCCTGCGCCGGCGTTGGCCGGATGCCGGCGAGATCACCGTGCTGGCCGGGCGCGGCAACAACGCCGGCGACGGCTATCTGGTCGCCGCCCTGGCCCGGCGCGCCGGCTGGCGCGTGCGCGTGCTGGCGGTCGGCGACCCGGCGCAGCTGGCCGGCGATGCCGCCACCGCCTGCGCCGAGGCGCAGGCGGCCGGGGTGGCCATCGAGCCGTGGACTGAGTGCGCGCCGCTGACCGGCGTGCTGGTCGATGCGCTGCTCGGCACCGGCCTGACCGGCGCGGTGCGCGAACCCTACGCCCAGGCCATCCGCCTGGCCAACGCCAGCGGCCGGCCGCTGCTGGCCGTCGATATTCCCTCCGGGCTGTGCGCCGACACGGGCCGGGTGCTCGGCGTGGCGCTGCGCGCCGAACTGACGGTGACCTTCATCGGTCTCAAGCTCGGCCTGTTCTGCCTCGACGGCCCGGATCATTGCGGCGCGCTGGTGTTCGACGCCCTGGGCGCCGACCCGGCGCTGCTGGCGCCGAGCGTGCCGGCGGCGCGGCGGCTGGCCGGTGCCGAGCTGCCGCGCCTGGCGCCGCGGCCGCGCAACGGCCACAAGGGCCTGTTCGGCCACGCGCTGGTGGTCGGCGGCGACAGCGGTTTCGGCGGCGCGGCGCTGCTGGCGGCGGAAAGCTGCCTGCGCGGCGGCGCCGGGCTGGTCAGCCTGGCGACCCGCGGCGAGCACGTGCCGGCGCTGCTGGCGCGGCGCCCCGAGGTGATGGCACGCGGCGTGCGTTCGGCCAACGAGATTCAGGATCTGGCGGCAGCGGCCGACGTGCTGGTGCTCGGCCCCGGCGCCGGCCAGGGCGCCTGGGCGCGCAGCCTGCTGGCCGGCGTCGGGGCGCTGGACAAGCCGCAGGTGTGGGACGCCGACGCGCTCAACCTGCTGGCCGCCGGCGCGCTGGCGGCGCCGCGCGGCAACTGGCTGGCCACCCCGCATCCGGGCGAGGCGGCGCGCCTGCTCGGATGCACCAGCGCCGCGGTGCAGGCCGACCGCCCGGCGGCGGCGCTGCAGCTGGCGCGGAGGCTGAACGCGGTAGTGGTATTGAAGGGCCTCGGCACGCTGGTGGCGACCCCGGCCGGCGAGCTGCACCTGTGCGACCGCGGCCACCCGGCGATGGCCGGCGCCGGACTCGGCGACGTGCTGGCCGGCCTGCTCGGCGCGCTGCTGGCGCAGGGGCTGGAGGTGGCGGAAGCGGCGCGCCTGGGCGTCTGGCTGCATGCCTGTGCCGGCGAGCGGCTGGGCCGCGCCGGTCGTGGCCTGGCGGCGGCCGAACTGATCGAAACGATGCGTGAACTGCTGGAGGAGCACAGCCCGTGCCTGAAGTGACCCTGTACGCCGCCGACGAAGCCGCCATGCTGGCGCTGGGCGCGCGTCTGGCCGCCGCGACCGGTGGCGTCGGCGTGATCTGCCTGCATGGCGATCTGGGAATGGGCAAGACCACCCTGTCGCGCGGTATCCTGCGCGGCCTGGGCCATGCCGGGGCGGTGAAGAGCCCGACCTTCACCCTGGTCGAGCCCTACGAGCTGGGCGAGCGGCGCATCTATCATTTCGACCTGTATCGCTTGGCCGATCCGGAGGAGCTGGAGTTCTTCGGCATCCGCGACTATTTCGACGGTGACGCGCTGTGCCTGATCGAGTGGCCCGAGCGCGGCGCCGGTATTCTGCCGCAGGCGGACCTGGACATCGTCATCGCCGTACAGGGTGCGGGGCGGGCGTTGCGCCTGACGCCGCACAGTCCGCGGGGCGAGTCCTGGTGCGCCGTCTTGAGTGAGGGAGTCTGAGCGATGGGATGGAGAATCCGCCCACGTGCGTTGCTGGCCGCCTGCGCCGCCGCGCTGGCGCTGCTGGCCGCCGAAACGGTGCTGGCGGCCAGCGAGATCCGCAGCGTGCGCCTGTGGCGCGCGCCGGACAACACCCGCCTGGTCTTCGATCTGAGCGGGCCGGTGCAGCACAGCGTGTTCACCCTGAGCGCCCCGGAGCGCATCGTCATCGACGTCGACGGCGCGCAGCTGAAGACCCGCCTGGACCAGCTGGCCACGGCGAAGACGCCGATCACCGGCGTGCGGATCGCCGAGCGCGGCCCCGACCAGTTGCGCATCGTGCTCGACATGTCGGCCAGCGTGGCGCCGAAGAGCTTCACCCTGGCGCCCAACCAGCAGTACGGCAACCGCCTGGTGGTCGACCTGTTCGATCAGGAGGAGGGGGCCGGGCAGGGCCCCAACACGGCACAGGCCGCGCCGGTCGCCGCGCACGACAAGCCCGCCGCCGGCAGTCCGCCCCCGTCCAAGGATGTTGCGCCGGTTGCCGCCGCGAGCAATCCGCCGGCGAAGGCCGTCGAGTCCGACGATCCCCCGCCGGCCAACCTGCCGCCGATGCCCAAGGGCAAGCGCAACGTGATCGTCGCCATCGACGCCGGCCACGGCGGCGAGGACCCCGGGGCCCTCGGCCCGCGCGGCCAGCACGAGAAGGACGTGGTGCTGGCCATCGCCCGCGAGCTGCAGCGGCAGATCAACCAGACCCAGGGCTTCCACGCCGAGCTGACCCGCACGGGCGACTACTTCATCCCGCTGCGCAAGCGCACCGAGATCGCCCGCAAGAAGGGTGCCGACCTGTTCGTGTCGATCCACGCCGACGCGGCGCCCAGCTCGAGCGCCTACGGCGCCTCGGTGTTCGCCCTCTCCGACCGCGGCGCCACCTCGGAAACCGCGCGCTGGCTGGCCGACAGCGAGAACCGCTCCGACCTGGTCGGCGGCGTCGGCAGCGTCAGCCTCGACGACAAGGATCCGATGTTGGCCGGCGTGCTGCTCGACCTGTCGATGACCGCCACCATGTCCTCCAGCCTGGATGTCGGCCACAAGGTGCTGTCGAACATGGGGCGCATCACCTCGCTGCACAAGCGCCGGGTCGAGCAGGCCGGCTTCATGGTGCTGAAGTCGCCGGACATCCCGTCGATCCTGGTGGAGACCGGCTTCATCTCCAATCCCGAGGAGTCGCAGAAACTGGCCAACCCGGCCCACCAGCAGGCCCTGGCGCGTTCCATCGAGGGCGGCATCCGGCGCTTCTTCCACGAGAACCCGCCGCCGGGCACCTACATCGCCTGGCTGCGCGAACAGGGCAAGATCAAGGTCGGCCAGCGCGAGCACCGCGTGGCGCCGGGCGAGAGCCTGGCGCTGATCGCCCAGCGCTACCAGGTCAGCCCCGCCGCCTTGCGCAGCGCCAACCGCCTGGACGGTGACAGCCTGCGTACCGGGCAGATGCTGAGCATCCCGGCGCCGACCCTGGTGGCCCAGCCATGAGCGCGCCGGCCCGCATCCAGCTGCTGACGCCACGCCTGGCCAACCAGATCGCCGCCGGCGAGGTGGTCGAGCGCCCGGCGTCGGTGGCCAAAGAACTGCTGGAGAACAGCCTCGACGCCGGCGCCACGCGCATCGACGTCGAGGTGGAGCAGGGCGGCATCAAGCTGCTGCGGGTGCGCGACGACGGCGCCGGCATCGAGGCCGACGACCTGGCGCTGGCGCTGGCGCGGCACGCCACCAGCAAGATCCGCGAGCTGGAGGATCTCGAGCGGGTGCTCAGCCTCGGCTTTCGTGGCGAGGCGCTGGCCTCGATCAGCTCGGTGGCGCGCCTGACCCTGACCTCGCGGCGGCGCGGGGCGGCGCAGGCCTGGCAGGTCGAGGCCGAAGGCCACGACATGGAAACCCGCGTGCAGCCCGCGGCGCATCCCGACGGCACCACCGTGGAAGTGCGCGACCTGTTCTTCAACACCCCGGCGCGGCGCAAGTTCCTGCGCGCGGAAAAGACCGAGTTCGACCACCTGCAGGAAGTGATCCGCCGCCTGGCGCTGACCCACTTCGAGGTCGGCTTCCACCTGCGCCACAACGGCAAGAGCGTGCTGGCGCTGCATCCGGCCGGCGACGAAACCGGTCGCGCGCGGCGGGTGGCCAGCGTCTGCGGTCCGGCGTTCCTCGAGCAGGCGCTGCCCATCGATGTCGAGCGCAACGGCCTGCGCCTGTGGGGCTGGGTCGGCCTGCCGACCTTCTCGCGCAGTCAGGCCGACCTGCAGTACTTCTACGTCAACGGGCGCATGGTGCGCGACAAGCTGGTCGCCCACGCGGTGCGCCAGGCCTACCGCGACGTGCTGTACAACGGCCGCCACCCGGCCTTCGTGCTGTTCCTCGAGATCGACCCGGCGGTGGTCGACGTCAACGTGCACCCGACCAAGCACGAGGTGCGCTTCCGCGACAGCCGCACGGTCCACGACTTCCTCTACGGCACCCTGCACCGCGCGCTGGCCGACGTGCGCCCCGAGGATCAACTGGCCCCGGCGGCGGTGGCGCCTGCCGCGCCGCAGGCAACCGGCCTGGCCGCCGGCGAGTTCGCCGGGCAGAACGAGATGGCGCTGGCCGCGCACGTGCCCTCGGCCGCGCCGGCCGAGGCGCCGCGCTGGCAGCCGCCGAGCGGTGTGCAGAGTCGCCAGGGCGGCAGCGGCGGCTATCGGCCGGCGTCAGCGCCGAGCGGGCAGCCGCAGGCCGAACTGCAGGGCGCCTATCGCGAATTCTTCGCCCCGCTGGGCGACGCGGCCGTCCAGCCGTTGCCGCCGGAGCAGGGCGACGTGCCGCCGCTGGGCTACGCGCTAGCGCAGCTCAAGGGCATCTACATCCTCGCCGAGAACGCCCACGGCCTGGTGCTGGTGGACATGCACGCCGCCCACGAGCGGATCACCTACGAGCGGCTGAAGAGCGCCATGGCCAGCGAGGGCCTGCGCGGCCAGCCGCTGCTGGTGCCCGAGTCCATCGCCCTGAGCCAGCGCGAGGCCGATTGCGCCGAGGAGCACGCCGACTGGTTCGCTCGCCTGGGTTTCGAGTTGCAGCGCCTGGGGCCGGAGACCCTGGCGATCCGCCAGATTCCCGCGCTGCTCAAGCAGGCCGAGGCCAGCCAGCTGGTGCGCGACGTGCTCAGCGACCTGCTCGAATACGGCTCCAGCGACCGCATCCAGGCCCATCTCAACGAGCTGCTGGCGACCATGGCCTGCCACGGCGCGGTGCGCGCCAATCGCCGGCTGAGCCTGCCGGAGATGAACGCCCTGCTGCGCGACATGGAGCAGACCGAGCGCAGCGGCCAGTGCAACCATGGCCGGCCGACCTGGACCCAGCTGGGCATGGACGAGCTGGACAAGCTGTTTCTGCGCGGCCGTTGAGCGCCGCGTTTCCTTCCCCGATCACCGAGTGTGCCGATGTCCGCGCTGCCCCCCGCCATCTTCCTCATGGGTCCGACCGCCTCGGGCAAGACCGACCTGGCCATCGAGCTGGCGCGGGTGCTGCCGTGCGAGATCATCAGTGTCGACTCGGCGCTGGTCTACCGCGGCATGGACATCGGCACGGCCAAGCCCTCGCGCGAGCTGCTCGCCGAGTTCCCCCACCGGCTGATCGACATCCGCGACCCGGCCGAGAGCTATTCGGCCGCCGAGTTCCGCGCCGACGCCCTGGCGGCGATGGCCGAGATCACCGCGGCCGGGCGCATCCCGCTGCTGGTCGGCGGCACCATGCTGTACTTCAAGGCGCTGCTCGAAGGGCTGGCCGACATGCCCTCGGCCGATCCCGAGGTGCGCGCGCAACTGGAGGCGCAGGCGGCCGCCGAGGGCCTGGCGGCGCTGCACGCCGAGCTGCTGCGGGTCGATCCGGAGTCGGCGGCGCGCATCCACCCCAACGATCCGCAGCGGCTGGTGCGTGCGCTGGAGGTCTATCGGGTCAGCGGACTGAGCATGAGCGAGCATCGCCGCCGCCAGGCGTTGCGAAATCCGCACGCCGGTGCGCCGTTGGGGCAGGCTTTGCCTTATACTGTCGCGCACTTGGCCATCGCTCCAGAACAACGCCAGGTGCTGCACGAGCGTATTGCCCGGCGTTTCCACCTCATGCTGGAACAGGGGTTGATTGCCGAGGTCGAAGCACTGCATGCCCGTGGCGACCTGCATCCGGGGCTGCCCTCGATCCGCTCGGTGGGCTATCGGCAGGTATGGGAATATATCGAAGGACGTCTGACCCGGGACGAGATGATCGAACGCGGCATCATCGCCACCCGCCAGTTGGCCAAGCGACAATTCACCTGGCTGCGCAGCTGGCCGCAGGTGCACTGGCTCGACAGCCTGGCCTGCGACAACCTGGCTCGCACCTTGAAATACCTGCAAGCGGTCGCCATTAAAGGCTGAGTTTCGGGCTGCAGCTGTCTATCCTGTGGACAACGCGCAGCAGAAAAACACTATTTGTCGATTTCGACCTACCCCTAAAATTCTTATTTATCCCCTGAAGGAGTGTGGAAAATGTCAAAAGGGCATTCGCTACAAGACCCTTACCTGAACACCCTGCGCAAAGAGCGCGTTCCGGTTTCCATCTACCTGGTCAACGGCATCAAGCTGCAGGGCCAGATCGAGTCGTTCGACCAGTTCGTCATCCTGCTGAAGAACACCGTCAGCCAGATGGTCTACAAGCACGCCATCTCCACCGTGGTGCCCAGCCGTCCGGTCCGTCTGCCCAGCGGCGAGTCGGCCGAGGCTGGCAACGAATAAGCGGAGTCGCCAGTCTTGTTCTTCGAGCGCCCGGGCGGCGGTGAGCGGGCCATCCTGGTCCATCTGGAAGGTCAGGCGCCCGAGGCGCGTGAAGATCCCGACGAAATCCTCGAGCTGGCCCGCTCGGCGGGCGCCGACGTGGTCGGCTTCGTCAAGATCCCGCGGCACCAGCCGTCGGCGCGCTTCCTGATCGGCAGCGGCAAGGTCGACGAGATCGCCGCGCAGGTCAAGGCCGACGAAGTCGATCTGGTCATCTTCAACCACACCCTCACCCCCAGCCAGGAACGCAACCTCGAGCGCGCGTTCGAGTGCCGGGTCCTCGACCGTACCGGTCTGATTCTCGACATCTTCGCCCAGCGCGCGCGCACCCACGAAGGCAAGCTGCAGGTCGAGCTGGCCCAGCTGGAGCACATGAGCACCCGCCTGGTGCGCGGCTGGACCCACCTGGAGCGGCAGAAGGGCGGTATCGGCCTGCGCGGCCCGGGCGAGACCCAGCTGGAAACCGACCGCCGCCTGCTGCGCGTGCGCATCCGCCAGATCAAGCAGCGCCTGGAGAAGGTGCGCAGCCAGCGCGAGCTGGCCCGCCGCGGGCGCAAGCGTGCGGAAGTGCCGGTGGTCTCGCTGGTCGGCTATACCAACGCCGGCAAGTCGACGCTGTTCAACGCGCTGACCGAAGCCGACGTCTACGCCGCCAACCAGCTGTTCGCCACCCTCGATCCGACCCTGCGTCGCCTCGAGTTCGCCGACGTCGGCCCGGTGATCCTCGCCGATACCGTGGGCTTCATCCGTCACCTGCCGCACAAGCTGGTCGAGGCGTTCCGCGCCACGCTCGAGGAATCGAGCAATGCCGACCTGCTGCTGCACGTGATCGATGCCCACGAGCCCGAGCGCGACCTGCAGATCGAGCAGGTGTACTCGGTGCTCAAGGAAATCGGCGCCGACCAGCTGCCGACCCTCGAGGTGTACAACAAGCTCGACCTGCTGCCCGGCGTGGCGCCGCAGATCCAGCGCGACGATACCGGCAAGCCGGTGCGCGTGTGGCTGTCGGCGCGCGAGGGGCAGGGCCTCGACCTGCTGCGCCAGGCCATCACCGAGTTGCTCGGCGACGATCTGTTCGTCGGCACCCTGCGCCTGCCGCAGAAGCTGGCCCGCCTGCGTGCGCAACTATTCGCCCTCGGCGCGGTGCAGGAGGAAAGCCACGACGAGGAAGGGGCTATCCTGTTGAAAGTACGCCTGCCGCGCGTGGAGCTGAACAAGCTGGTCAGTCGCGAAGGCTGGCAGTCCGACGAATTTCTCGCGCAACACACTTTGCAATAAAGCCCGCCCGCGCGGCTTTGCCGCGGCTCGGGGGCTTTCGGTAGCATGGACGGATGTGCGCCTGGCGCGCGTCTACGCGTTATCAGTGGGGAGAACGCTATGGCCTGGAATGAGCCGGGTGGCAACTCGAACGACCAGGATCCCTGGGGCGGTCGCCGTGGCGGCGGTCGTCAGGGGCCGCCGGATCTGGATGAAGCCTTGCGCAAGCTGCAGGACCGCCTCAACGGCCTGTTCGGTGGCCGCCGGCGGGCGGGCGACGAGGGTGGCCCCGGCAAGGGCGGCGTCGGCGTGCTGGCGGTCGGCTTTGGCGTGCTGGCTGCGCTCTGGCTGTACAGCGCCGTCTATGTGGTGGACGAGCAGGAGCAGGCGGTGATCCTGCGCTTCGGCAAGTACTACGAGACCGTCGGGCCGGGCCTGAACCTCTACTTCCCGCCGATCGACCGCAAGTTCCAGGAGAACGTCACCCGCGAGCGCGCCTACAGCAAGCAGGGCCAGATGCTCACCGAGGACGAGAACATCATCGAGGTACCGCTGACCGTGCAGTACCGGGTGAGCAACCTGCAGGAGTTCGTGCTCAACGTCGACCAGCCGGAAATCAGCCTGCAGCACGCCACCGACAGCGCCCTGCGCCATGTGGTCGGCTCGACGTCGATGGACCAGGTGCTGACCGAGGGGCGCGAGCAGATGGCCACCGAGGTCAAGGAGCGCCTGCAGCGTTTCCTCGACACCTACAAGACCGGCATCACCGTGACCCAGGTGAACATCCAGAGCGCCGCCGCGCCGCGCGAGGTGCAGGAAGCCTTCGACGACGTGATTCGTGCCCGCGAAGACGAGCAGCGCGAGAAGAACCAGGCCGAAGCCTATGCCAATGGCGTGGTGCCGGAGGCGCGCGGCCAGGCCCAGCGCATCCTCGAGGATGCCAACGGTTACCGTGAGGAAGTGGTGTCGCGCGCCCAAGGCGAGGCCGACCGCTTCAGCAAGCTGCTGACCGAATACCGCAAGGCGCCGGAGGTTACCCGCGAGCGCCTGTACCTGGAAACCATGCAGGAGATGCTCGGCAACACCAGCAAGGTGCTGGTCAGCGCCGGCCAGGGGCAGAACAACCTGCTGTACCTGCCGCTGGACAAGATGGTCGAGGGCGGTCGCGTGCCGGCGGCCACTCCGACTGCGCCCGCCGCGCCGGCCGCCGCCGCGACCGAACCGGCGGCGCGGGTGAATAACGACCTGCAGCGCGATCTGCGTTCGAGGGAGAGCCGCTGATGAGCAACAAGTCGCTGATCACCCTGATTGCCGTGGCGGTACTGGTGCTGCTGGGCTGGAACTGCTTCTACATCGTGCCGCAGACCGAGCGGGCGGTGCTGCTGCAGTTCGGCCGCATCGTCAAGGCCGACGTGGAGCCGGGGCTGCACGTGAAGATCCCCTACGTCAACCAGGTGCGCCGCTTCGACGCCCGCCTGCTGACCCTCGACTCGCCGACCGAGCGCTTCCTGACCCTGGAGAAGAAGGCGGTGATGGTCGACTCCTACGCCAAGTGGCGGGTGGCCGACGCCGAGCGCTTCTACACCGCCACCTCGGGCATGAAGCAGATCGCCGACGAGCGCCTGTCGCGCCGTCTCGAGGCCGGCCTGCGCGACCAGTTCGGCAAGCGCACCCTGCACGAGGTGGTGTCCGGCGAACGCGATGCGCTGATGGCCGAGATCACCCAGTCGCTGGATCGCATGGCGCGCCGTGAGCTGGGTATCGAGGTGGTCGACGTGCGCGTGAAGGCCATCGACCTGCCCAAGGAAGTCAACCGCAGCGTGTTCGAGCGGATGAGTACCGAGCGCGAGCGCGAGGCTCGCGAGCACCGCGCCAAGGGGCGCGAGCTGGCCGAGGGCATTCGCGCCGACGCCGACCGCCAGCGCCGCGTGCTGCTGGCCGAAGCCTACCGCGAGGCGGAGGAGCTGCGCGGTGTGGGCGATGCCGAGGCCGCGGCGATCTATGCCAGGGCCTACGGCCAGGATCCGGAGTTCTATGCCTTCCATCGCAGCCTGCAGGCCTACCGCGAGAGCTTCGCCGGCAAGCGCGACGTGATGGTGCTAGATCCGAAGAGCGAGTTCTTCCGCTATCTGGAGCAGGCCAAACCCTGACCGGTCCGCCCGGCGGCTGCCCGTGCAGCCGCCGGCGTGATCGCGGGGAAAACGTGTTATCATGAGTCAGCCGGGATTTCCCGGCTTTTTTGCGTCTGCGGGAACCATGTGGCAAGAAC
>DASQBU010000243.1:0-1716 GCA_035635035.1 Pseudomonas sp. | reverse complement strand
AGGGTCGCGAACAGCCCTTCCAGCGCGTGCTTGCTGGCGTTGTAGGCGCTGCGCCAGGGCAACGGGACGAAGCCGGACAGCGAACTCAGCACGATGATCTGCCCGCGACGGGCGCGGAGGCTCGGCAGCGCCGCCAGGGTGCAATGCAGCGCGCCGAAGTAGTTGACCGCCATGACCCGCTGGAACACGGCGAGGTCGGTGTCGGCGAAGGCGCTGCTCTGGGCGATCGCCGCGTTGTTGACCAGCACGTCGATGCCGCCGAAACGCTCCAGTGCCAGCGCCACCGCGGCCTGCACGGCGGCGGCGTCGCTGACGTCGCAGCGCAGCGCCAGGCTCTGCGCGTTGTGGTGGTCGGCCAGGTGCTGGGCCAGGGCGTCCAGCGCGGCCTGTTCGAGGTCGAGCAGCACCAGCCGCGCGCCGGCCTGGGCGAAACGCTCGGCCAGGGCGCGGCCGATGCCGGCGGCGGCGCCGCTGACCAGCACCACCTTGCGGTCGAACACCTTGTTGCGGAACAGCTTGCGGATGACCCGGCGCATCGGACCCTCCCGGCGAGGTCGGCGTGTTCCAGCATAGCCCGCCGGGCTAGCGCGGGCGCGGCTTGGCCCGCGCGGTAGGCTCGGCGACCAGCGGGTCGTCCGGCCAGTAGTGCTTGGGGTAGCGGCCCTTGAGGTCCTTCTTCACCTCGGCGTAGGTGTTGGCCCAGAAGCTGGCCAGGTCCTGGGTGACCTGCACCGGGCGCTGCGCCGGCGACAGCAGGTGCAGCTTGACGCCGAGGCGCCCGCCGGCGATGCGCGGCGTGGCGGCCAGGCCGAACAGCTCCTGCAGGCGCACCGCCAGCACCGGCGGCTCCTCGGCGTAGTCGAGGCGGATGCGCGAGCCGGACGGCACCTCCAGGCTCTTCGGCGCCAGCTCGTCGAGGCGCTGCGGCAGCGGCCAGGGCAGCAGGCCGGCGAGGATCGCGCCCAGGTCCAGCGCCGCGAAGTGGCTGAGCCGGGCGACCTTGCCGAGATAGGGCAGCAGCCAGTCCTCCAGGCTGGCGAGCAGCGCGGCGTCGGAGACGTCCGGCCACTCGCTGGCGCCCTGCCCGGCCAGATCGAGGCGGCGCAGCAGCAGGATGCGCGCCTGCCACTGGCGCAGCTCGGGCGTCCACGGCAGCAGCTCCAGGCCCTTGCGGCGCACCAGGCCGAGCAGCGCGCGGCCGCGCGCCGCCTCGTCGAGACCGGCCAGCGCCTCGCTGGACAGCACCAGCTCGCCGACCCTGCGCTGGCGCTCGGCGCGCAGCACGCCCTCGCGCTCGTCCCAGTCGAGTACCTCGATTGAGCTGACCTGCTCGGCCAGCGGGCCGTCGAACAGCGCCGGGTCGAGGTCGGCGGCCAGGTAGATGCGCTCCTCGCGCTGGCCCTGGCGACTGCCCAGGTCGGCGATCACCAGCCACTCGTGTTTCATCAGCGCATCGGGCTCGCCGAACTGCGCGGCGCGGCCGTTGGCCAGGCGGTAGTCGGCTGAGCCTGCGCGGCGCTGGCGGGCGATGCGGTCGGGATAGGCGAAGGCCAGCAGGCAGCCCAGCCAGCGGGGCTGCTCGGGGTCGGCGACCGCCTGCGCGACCTTCTTCGGCAGCAGGCTGCGGAACTGCCGCGCCAGCTGGCGGGCGCGCTGCACGCCGCCCTGCGCGCCGCGCGGGCCGCGGCTCTCGCCGGCGAGCAGGGCCAGCCGGCC
>DASQBU010000242.1:0-1617 GCA_035635035.1 Pseudomonas sp. | reverse complement strand
ACATCCTCCGTGGCGGGCCGGCGTGTCTGCCCGAACCTTTCTTTTTCAGCGAGTCCCACCTTGTCCGATTCCATTGCCGCCGTGCCCAGGCACAGCATTTACCGCCATCCCGGTTTCCTGCCCTTTCTGATCGGCCGTGTGGCGGCAGTCGGCGCCATGCAGATCCAGGCGGTGATCGTGGCCTGGCAGGTCTACGAGCTGACCCGCGATCCGCTGTCGCTGGCCTATGTCGGCCTGGCGCAGTTCATTCCCATGCTGTTCCTGCTGATGCCGGCCGGTGACCTGATCGACCGCTTCGACCGCAAGCGGATTCTTACTCTGAGCTGGGCGGTGGAGGGGCTGTGCAGCGGCCTGCTGGCCTGGCTGTCGCTGGACTTGCCCAGCCCGCAGGCCATCTACGCGGTGCTGGTGCTGTTCGGCTGTGCCCGCGCCTTCACCGGCCCGACCCTGCAGAGCCTGCTACCGCAGATCGTGCCGCGCGAGCAGCTGGCCGCGGCGATCGCCGCCAACAGCATGATCATGCGCGGGGCGACCATCATTGGTCCGCTGCTGGGCGGCGGCCTGTACGCCTGGGGTGGGGCGGGGGTGAGCTATGCCTTCTGCCTGGGCTGCTTCGGCTTCGGCATGCTCCTGCTGCTCTGGGTGCCCGTGCGCCCGGCCGAGCGGTCGCGGAACCTGGAGGCAACGGCGTGGAAACGCTTCACCGCCGGGATCGACTTCATCCGTTCCCGGCCGATCATCCTCGGCTCGATTTCCCTCGATCTGTTCGCGGTGCTGCTGGGCGGGGTGATCGCCCTGTTGCCGATCTATGCCCAGGACGTGCTGCAGGTCGGCCCGGCCGGGCTCGGTGCGCTGCGTAGCGCCATCGCCTTCGGCGAGATCCTCATGGGCCTCTACCTCAGCATCAGGCCGCTCGACCGCCACGTCGGCCTGACCATGTTCGGCGCCGTAGCCGTGTTCGGCCTGGCCAACCTGCTGTTCGCCCTGTCCAGCCTGTTCTGGCTATCGCTGCTCGCGCTGCTGGTCGCCGGGGCCGCCGACATGGTCAGCGTGTACATCCGTTCGGCCCTGGTCCAGTTCTCCACGCCGGACGACATGCGTGGCCGGGTCAGTGCGGTGAACATGCTGTTCATCGGCTCGTCCAACGAGCTGGGCGAGTTCCGCGCCGGTAGCAGCGCCGCCTGGCTGGGCGCGGTTCCTGCCGCGGTGCTGGGCGGTTTCTGCTCGCTGGCTGTGGTGGGCACCTGGATGGCCTGGTTCAAATCGTTGCGCGACGTCGATCGCTTCGAGGATGCCGCCCTGGAGTCGGCCACGGTCAACCCGGAGCCGGTCGAGGCACTGGCGGTGGCGGAGATTGGAGGGCTCGAGCCCAAGGTGGCCGAGCGAGGCTGAACTGCGGAGGGGACGGTTTCGGGCGGGGAGGACGGTAGGAGAGGGGCCGGAGCGGCTGGGAGCAGCCGCTCCGGCTGTAGCGCGGGATAGGCGCCCCGAGAGGCGCCTACCCGTTGCCCGTTTCGATCAGGCGATCAGCTCGCCGATCTGCGCTTGTGCGGAGGCGAACGCCTTGTCGGCACCTTCGGCGCCCATGGCCAGGCCTTCGGCGTAGACGAACTCGAC
>DASQBU010000241.1:0-4743 GCA_035635035.1 Pseudomonas sp. | reverse complement strand
GGGCGGGGTGCTTGCGCTGGCTCACACGGCGATCTCCTCTTGGCGCTCGAAGCCTTCCGGCAGGCCGAAGGCCTTGAGCCCGCCGAGCGCCGCCAGGCTGTTGCGCACGAAGCGTTCGTCGACCAGCTCGCGGGCGGCCTGCTGCGGGTCGAGGGCGGCAAGGAAGCCCTTGTCGCCCTCGATCAGGGTGTCCTTCAGGCGGCGCACCAGCTCCTCGGTGTAGCTGGGGAACGGGTAGGGCTGGAAGTCGATGCGCCGGTCGTCCCAGTCGCGGTGGCGGATCGCCCCGCTGGCCAGGTACTGCGCGCGCTCGCCGTCCGCCGGGGCCAGCACGCGGCGCAGCACCTCGGGGGCGTGCGGGGTGTAGCGGTTGGCGCCGTCCTTGGACAGCAGCTGCGCGGCCTCGGCGCGGTGCTCGCGGGTCCACAGCTGCGCCTTGACGATGGCGTTGACCACCTTCTGCGCCCACTCCGGGCGGTTGTTCAGGTCGTGCTCGTGCATGAACACCACGCAGCAGGCGTGGTTGCGCCACACGTCGCCGGTGAAGCGCTGGATGCGCCCGACCTTGAGGTTCTCGGCCAGGGCGTTGAACGGCTCGGCGACGATGTAGCCGGCTATCCGCCCGCTGGCCAGCGCCGGCGGCATGTCCGAGGGCGGCAGCACCACCAGGTTGACCTCGTGGGCGGCCACGGCGCTGCCGGCCGGCTTGCTCACCGGGGTCAGGCCGCCGTCGCGGAAGATCTGCTGCACCACCACGTTGTGGATCGAGTACCAGAACGGGATGGCCACCGACTGGCCGCCCAGCTGTTTCACCTCGCTGATGCCGGGGGCGACGGTCAGCCCGGAGCCGCCGACGTGGTTCCAGGCCACCACCTTGGCCGGCACCTTGCTGGAGAAGCGCGCCCACACGGTCATCGGCGCCAGCAGGTGGATGACGTTGACCTGCCCGGAGAGGAACGCCTCGATCACCTGCGCCCAGCTGCGCAGCAGCACCGGGCGCTCGGCCTGGATGCCCTCGGCCTCGAACAGGCCGTTGTTGTGCGCCACCAAGAGCGGCGCGGCATCGGTGATCGGCAGGTAGCCGATGCGCACCGGCGCGTCCGGTTCGCTGGCGGCGCGCGCCTGCAGGCTGGCCAGCAGCGGCAGGACGGCCGCGCCGGCGCCGAGCAGGCTGCTCAGCTTGAGGAAGTCGCGGCGCGAGTGAAGGGGGTCGTTGCAGTCGTGGCACATGGCAAGTCTCCAGCGGTTCGAGTCGGGGTGTCGTGGCTGCGGCTTGCCCGCCGTAGGGTTTTGAGAATGTCGATGCGCAACTGGCCAAGCTCGTCGACCAGCTCCGCGCGCGGCTGCGGCAGGTCGACGTGCCACTCGCCGAGCGCCTGCGCCGGGGTTCCGCCCAGTAGCAGGATGCGTTCGGAGAGCAGCAGGGCCTCATCGATGTCGTGGGTGATCAGCACCGCGGCGGTGTTGCGCTCGCGGACGATGGTCAGCAGCAGTTGCTGCATGTCGGCGCGGGTCACCTCGTCCAGCGCGCCGAAGGGTTCGTCGAGCAGCAGCACGTGCGGCTCGCGGGCCAGGCAGCGGGCCAGCGCGGTGCGCTGCGCCATGCCGCCGGACAGCTCGGCCGGGTAGCGGCCGCGGGCGTGCTGCAGGCCGACCGCGGCGATCGCCGCGTCGACCCGCGCGTCGCGCTCGGCGGCGCTGCGCCGCGGCTGGTGCCTGAAGTCCAGGCCGAAGGCGACGTTCTGCTCCAGGCTCAGCCAGGGCAGCAGCGACGGGTCCTGGAAGGCTACCGCGACGCGCGGGTGCGGGCCGGCGAGCGGCTCGCCGAACAGGCGCACCGCGCCTTCCAGCGGCGCCTGCAGGCCGGCCAGCACGCGCAGCAGGCTGGACTTGCCGACCCCGCTGGGGCCGAGCAGGGTCACCACCTCGCCGGGGCGCAGGTCCAGCGCGAAGTTCTCCAGCACGCGGCGCCGGCCGTAGCCGAGGGCGATGCCGGCGGCCTGCAGCAGCGCTGCGCTCATGCCGCGGCTCCGGCATGGCGCTGCAGCTCGCCGCGCAGCTGCACCAGGCTGGGGGTGACGATCGGCACGAAGGCCGACTCGCGCCAGCGCCGCGCGAAGCCGGCGCCGTACTGCTGCAGGTAGGCCTTGCCGCCGCTGGCCTGCAGTTCCAGCTGCACGGCCTGGGCGGCGATGTCGGCCAGGGCGATGCGCAGCTCGAACAGGCTGGCCGGGGCCTCGACGAAGCGGCCGTCGCGCAGTCCCTGGTGCAGGATCCGCGTGCAGGCCTGCAGGCGCTCGTCGAGCGCGGCCCACTCGGCGTGCAGCACCAGGCGCTCGTTGCGCAGGTAGCCGGCGGTTTCCGCCAGCGCGCGGCGGGCGAGGCCGATGGTCATGCCGCACTGCAGGCCGAGGAAGGCCGGGCGCACGCGGCGCAGGTAGCGCTGGGCGTCGGCGGCCAGCAGCCAGTCGCGGCCGAGCTGCACGGCGTCGAGGCGCAGCGCGGCGGTGTTGCTCGACTGCAGGCCGAGCAGCTGCAGGTCGTCGCTGCGGGTCAGGCCGGCCAGGCCGTCGGGGAGGGCGGCGACGAAGGGCGCGCTGCCCGGCAGCTCGACCGCGGCGGCGACCACGAAGCCGCGCTTGCGCAGGTTGGTCACCCACGGCAGGCGGCCGTCCAGCTGCCAGCCGGCGTCGTTCGGCGCGGCGCGCACGCCCAGCTCCTCGATGCCCGACAGGTACTTCATGGCGTTGGACAGACCGGTGGCGCCGGCCAGCTGGCCGCCCAGCAGGTCGCCGAGCAGGCGCTCGCGCAGCGCGGCGTTGTCGGTGTGCAGCAGGTATTCGATGAAGGTGCGCTGGCCCCACAGCACGAAGGCGGCGGTCAGCGAGTGGCCGGCGACCGCGGCGATGGCTTCTACCGCGGCGCCGGTGTCGCCACCGGCGCCGCCAAACTGTTCGTCCACGCCCAGGCCGAGCACACCGGCGGCGGCCAGCTGCGGCAGGACGTCCTCGGCATCGCGCACGCCGCGATCCAGGGCGTCGGCTTCGGCATCGAGCCAGCGGCTCAGGTTGCTATCCAGCATGATGGTTCCCTCCTGGGTTGATGGACGTGGGGATCAGACGCCTTCCCAGCGATAGCGATCCAGCTCAGGGTTGAGCGGGGTGCGGGCGAAGCTGTTGGCGAAGTTGCACAGGGTCGCCAGGCTGACGCCGAGGATCACTTCCAGCGCCTGGTCCTCGGCGAAGCCGGCAGCGCGGAACGCCGCGTAGTCGGCGTCGGCGACGTTGCCGCGGGTGGCGATCACCTGGCGGGTGAACTCGGCCAGCGCCTCGTAGCGCGCGTCCGGCAGCTCGCCGCGGGCGCGCAGCGCCTCGATCACCTCGGCCGGCAGCTTGGCCTTGTTGGTGGCCACCGCGGTATGGCCGGCGACGCAGAACGTGCAACCATGGGTGGTGGCGGCGACCAGCTGGACCACCTCGCGTTCGGCCAGGCTCAGGCTGGCCTTGCCGTTGAGCGCGGAGACGGTGACGTAGGTCTCCAGCGCGGCCGGCGCGTTGGCCAGCACGGCGAGCAGGTTGGGGACGAAACCGGAGTTGTTCAGGGCGTTCTGCAGGAACGGACGGGCTTCGGCGGGGGCGCTTTCGAGGGTTTGCAGGGTGACGCGGGACATCGCTGGGACTCCTGAAGGACAATGTGCCGAAATTCTGTTGGTTATAAGAATCCCGCTCAATATTCTAGAATCTCGATCACTTGCTCAGGAGTCTTCCGATTAGATGAATTCGTCCGCGCCTCTTATCGATTGGTTATTAGAGAGCCTGGAGCTGGACGCCAGCCTGTTCCACGTCGGCCGCTACTGCGGCGGCTGGCACGCCAGCACCCACGGCCTGGCGCGGGCCAGTTTCCACCTGCTGGTGCAGGGCAGCTGCTGGCTGCACCTCGACGGCCAGCCGGCGCAGGCGCTGGCCGCCGGCGACGCGCTGTTCATCCTGCGCGACGTGCCGTACCGGCTGTCCGGCGAGGCCAGCAGTGCGGCGGCCTGCGCCGCGCCGCGCGGGCAGATGCAGGCGCTGGACGCCGGCGCGGAGGACGGCGTCGGGCTGGTCTGCGGCTTCTTCCACTTCCATCCGGGGCTCAGCGAACTGATCGTCGACGCGCTGCCCACCTGCCTGCTGCTGCGCGCCGGCGACCCGGCGCTGAGCGCGGCGCGCAGCCTGTTCGAGCTGATCCTCGCCGAGTGCGCGCGCCCGCAGGGGCCGTCCGCCGGGGTGCTGGAGCGCCTCAGCCAGCTGCTGTTCCTCTACGTGCTGCGCCAGCACGGCAGCGCCGGCGGCGAGCTGCGCGGGCTGCTGGCGCTGGCCCGCCAGCCGGCGTTCGCCGCGCTGCTGGAACGGCTGATCGCCGCGCCGGCCGAGGACTGGACGCTGGAGCGCATGGCCGCCTGCGCCGGGCTGTCGCGCGCCGCCTTCGCCAAGCGCTTCCACGAGCTGGCCGGGCAGACGCCGGGGCAGGTGCTGCTCGGCCTGCGCATGCGCGAGGCCTGCCGGCGGCTCAAGGAGGGCGAGACGGTGGCCGAGGTGGCCGAGGCGGTCGGCTACCAGTCGCTGGCGGCCTTCACCCGCGCCTTCGACAAGGTCGTCGGCCTGCCGCCCGGCGCCTACCGGCGCAGCCGCGGGCTGACCTGACCAAAACGTACGCCCCCGCGGCACAGGTGCCGGCGCACGGCCGCTGGCGCGCTCCGCCGGC
>DASQBU010000240.1:0-14414 GCA_035635035.1 Pseudomonas sp. | reverse complement strand
CACCCTGACCCTCGCCGGCCTGGCGCTGGCCAGCTACACCCTGCTGCTGGTCTGGTCGCACCCGCTGGAGATCCCCAGCGGGCCGCGCGGCAGCCTGCTGGTCTACGGCATGTGGCTGAGCTTCGCCCTGGCGGCGGCGCTGATCACCTTCTTCGTCGCCAAGATGGCCGAAGAGCTGCGCCGTCAGGAGCAGCTGCGCGCCCAGCGCCGCGAGGAGGGGCTGCGCGACCAGCAGCTGCTGGCGGTGGCCACCCAGGCGGCCGGCGCCGCTCACGAGCTGGGCACGCCGCTGGCGACCATGAGCGTGCTGCTCAAGGAGCTGCGCCAGGAGCACCGCGACCAGCCGGCGCTGCAGGAGGACCTGGCTCTGCTGCAGGAGCAGGTCAAACTGTGCAAGGAGACCCTGCAGCAGCTGGTACGCGCCGCCGAGGCCGAGCGCCGCCAGTCGATCGTCGAGCAGACGGTCAGCGAATGGCTGGAGGCGGTGCTGCAGCGCTGGCACCTGATGCGTCCGGAGGCGACCTACAACTACCAGTGCCTGGGCGTCGGCGCACCGCCGCGGCTGATGCCGCCGACCGACCTCAGCCAGGCGCTGCTCAACCTGCTGAACAACGCCGCCGATGCCTGCCCGGACCATCTCGACATCACCCTGGACTGGGATGCGCGGGAAATCTGCCTGAGCATCCGCGACCATGGCGTCGGCGTACCGCTGGCGATCGCCGAGCAACTGGGCAAGCCGTTCTTCACCACCAAGGGCAAGGGCTTCGGCCTGGGGCTGTTCCTCAGCCAGGCGAGCGTCACCCGCGTCGGTGGTACAGTGAAACTCTACAATCACGAAGAAGGCGGCACGCTGACCGAATTGCGACTGCCGCGCAATTACGGCGTCGCCTGAAGCGCCGATCCTGCCCTGCGAGGAATGAGATGAGCGAAGAACCCCTGTTCGATGCGGAAGAGCAGCCGCATCTGCTGCTGGTGGACGACGACGAGACCTTCACCCGCGTGCTGGCGCGCGCCATGACCCGGCGCGGCCTGCGCGTGTCGGTGGCCAATTCGGCCGAGGCCGGTCTGGCGCTGGCCGAGCGCGATATCCCCGATTACGCCGTGCTCGACCTGAAGATGGAGGGCGACTCCGGCCTGGTCCTGCTGCCCAAGCTGCTCGAGCTGGACAGCGAGATGCGAGTGGTGATCCTCACCGGCTATTCGAGCATCGCCACCGCAGTGGAGGCGATCAAGCGCGGCGCCTGCAACTACCTGTGCAAGCCGGCGGACGCCGACGACGTGCTGGCCGCGCTGCTCTCCGAGCACGCCGACCTGGAAAGCCTGGTGCCGGACAACCCGATGTCGGTGGACCGCCTGCAGTGGGAGCACATCCAGCGGGTGCTGACCGAGCACGACGGCAACATCTCCGCCACCGCCCGAGCCCTGGGCATGCACCGCCGTACTCTGCAGCGCAAGCTGCAGAAGCGGCCGGTACGCCGCTGAGGCGCCTCCTTCCGTAGGAGCGAATTCATTCGCGACCCTGCGGTCGCGTGTGGATCCGCTCCCGCCTGCTCTGCGCACACCGCTGGCGCGAGCCATTCCTGCCTGCTGCCGCTATCATGGCCGGCCTCATCCATAGCCGGGGCGCGGCATGCTTTCCCTCTTCCTGCAGACGCTGAACGTCACCCTGCCGGTGTTCTCCATGCTGTTCCTCGGCGTGCTGCTCAAGCGCCTCGGGCAGATCGACGCCGGCTTCATCCACACCGCCACCGCCCTGGTGTTCAACGTGACCATGCCGGTCATGCTGTTCCTCGCCATCCTGCACGCCGACCTGCGTACCGCGCTGCAGCCGGCGGTGCTCGGCTACTTCGTGCTGGCCACCCTGGCCGGCTTCCTGCTGGTCTGGGCCTGGGCGCTGTGGCGCTGCCCGCGCGCCGAGCGCGGGGTCTACGTGCAGGGCGCGTTCCGCGGCAACAACGGCATCGTCGGCCTGGCGCTGGCCACCAGCCTGTACGGCGACTACGGCCTGTCGCTCGGCGGGGTGCTGAGCGGGGTGGTGATCCTGACCTACAACAGCCTGGCGGTGCTGGTGCTGGAGTTCTACAACCCCAACGGCAAGGCCACGCCCTGGAGCATCCTCAAGGGCATCCTGCGCAACCCGCTGATTCTCGGCGTGCTGGCGGCGATCCCGTTCGCCTACTGGCAGATCCGCCTGCCGGCCTGGCTGGCCACCTCCGGCGAATACCTGGCGCAGCTGACCCTGCCGCTGGCGCTGATCTGCATCGGCGGCACCCTGTCGCTGGCTTCGCTGCGCGCCAGCAGTGGCCTGGCGCTCAGCTCCAGCCTGATGAAGGTGCTCTGGCTGCCGTCGCTGGCCACCCTGGGCGCCTGGCTGTGGGGCTTCCGCCATGCCGAGCTGGGCATCCTGTTCCTGTTCTTCGGCAGTCCGACCGCCGCGGCCAGCTTCGTCATGGCCCGCGCCGCAGGCGCCAACCACGAGCTGGCGGCGGCGATCATCGTGATCACCACCCTGCTGGTGGTGGTCACCACCAACCTCGGCCTGTTCGTCCTGCAGTGGGGCGGCTGGATCTGACGCGCCCGGACGGTTTCTGCGTTGTGAAAAAGCCGAGGAGTGTGTCATCCGTCTCCTGACGGTCATTTAAAGCCGGGTGACAGACCGTTACACTGGCCTCTCCAGCGCGCGACAAGGGACTGTTCATGCGTGTCAAGGATTCCACCCGTGGCCTCGTGCTGCTGCTCGGCCTGCTGCCGCTCGCCGGGTTGCGTGCCGAGCCGGGTGCCGAACTGGCCAGCCCGACCGCCGGCTGGCGCTACTCAGGCCTGCTCGACGACCTCGACAGCCCGCGCGTGGCCTATCCCACTCCGCCCATCGACCGCGGCGGCCAGCGCGGCCGCAGCCTGATCGAAGGCCGCCTGAAGCAACTGGCCGGCCTCGACCGCGCCCAGCGCCTGGTGGTCAACGGCAACCCGCTGCCGTTGTATACCGACGGCGAAGGCCGTTTCGTCCGTCCCTACGCCTTCGGCAGCGGCTCCAACAGCGTCGAGGTGGCCAGCGCCGACGGCCGCTCGCTCAAGCGCGTGCAGTTCTACGAGGCCAACGCCGGGCGCGTGGCGCCGCGCATCCGCGTGGTGCTCGGCTGGAACGACCCCAAGGCCGAGCTGGACCTGCATATCCTCACCCCCGACGGCCAGCACGCCTTCTGGGCGCAGCCGCGCCTGGGCAGCGGCGGCGGCCTCGACCCGGACGGCGTCGACGGCCCCGGTCCGGAAATGTTCACCATGGCCGCGCCGCTGCGCGGTACCTACCTGGTCTACGTCAACTACTGGGGCAATCTGAACGGCCAGGGCTACAACTTCCAAGCTGGCGCCAACCAGCAGGAGGTGATCACCGCCCAGGTCAACCTGGTGTTCAACGAAAACAGCGTCGACGAGAAGCGCGAAACCTTCGTGGTACCGCTGCGCACCATCGGCGACCTGGTTCTGGTCAAGACCTTCACTTACTGAAGCCGCCCCTTGCAGGGATGAAACGGGATCGAGCAAGCATGAGCGACAACACCCCCACCCGCAGCGCGCCGAGCGGCGCCCCCAGCAACGCCAGCCCTGCGTCGGGCGGGCGGCGCCGGCCGCTGATCCTCGCCGGTCTGGTCGCCGTCGCCGTGTTCGGCGGCGTGGCCCTGCGCTATGGCCTGCTGCCGTCGCCGCATGGCCAGGTGGCGAGCCTGGAGGCGCCGCAGGGCGAGGCGCCGGCCTTCAATCTCAAGCGCCCGGACGCGCTGATCGACAGCGTGTCGCTCAGCCGCCTGCCGAAGGAGCTGCTGGAGGTGCCGCTGCTGCGCGACACCCTGAGCGAGGACTTCGTTTTCTACTACGAGAACCACGCCGACCGCCTGGGCCTCGGCGGCAGCCTGCGGCGCATCGTCTACGAGCACGAGCTGACGCTGCAGGACAGCCTGATCGAGGAGCTCCTCGACCAGCCGGCGCAGGTCGCCCTGTGGCGCGGCGCCGATGGCCGCCTGCGCGACTTCCTGGTGCGGCTGAAGCGCGGCGGTCTGGCCAAGCTACTGGAGCCGCTGGCCCGCGTCGTCGCCGCCGACAGCCAGTTGCGCAAGGTCGGCGAGCTCATGGTGGAAGGCTCGATCACCGCGCTCTACCGCCTGCGCTACGGCGCCGCCAAGACCCTGCTGCTCGCCTCCCGTGGCGACTACCTGCTGCTGCTGTCCAACCCGAAGATGCTCTATCCCAAGGCCGCGGGCGACGAGTTCGGCGAGGCCGATGCCCAGGCCGGCAGCGAGCTGGCCGCGCTGCTCGGCGGCGAAGACGCCTTCCCGCGCCAGTTCGGCCTGGCCCCGCGCGGCGAGCTGAGCCAGCGCATCACCCTCGACGCCAGCGTCCTGGCCATGGGCTACCAGCGCTTCATCCCGGCCTTCGCCGGGGTGCGCTTCGACAAGGACGCCAAGGGCTGGCACAGCTACCTGGCGCTGAACGCCGTGGCGCGCCAGCCGGAGCTGGATTTCCGCCCGGTGTGGCAAGCCATGCCGATGGGCGCCAGCGCCTGCGTGGCCTTGCCGCTGACGCCCGGCCTGTACGACAGCCTGCTGGTGCGCCTGGGCGCCGAGCCGCAGATGGCCGCGGCCTTCTCCGCGCGCCTCAGCGGTGCCGCCGGCCTCTGCTGGTATGCCGAATCGCGCCTGCATTCGCCGCTGCTGGTGGCGACCCTCAGCGCGCCGCCCAGCGCCGAACTCGACGCCGACCTCGGCAAGCTGTTCGCCAGCATGGTCGGCGCCTTCGAGCCGAACGCCGAGGGCGGCAGCTTCCCGGTGGATAGCCGGAGCAACGGCGAGACGCGCCAGTGGCTGCGCCAGGTCAGCTCGAACTTCGGCCAGTACCCCGCCGAGCAGGCGACGAACCCCGAGGCCATCCGCGGCAGGGGATTCTTCCGGGTCGGCCTGGCGCGCCAGGGCCGTACCCTGCTGTTCTCGATCGACGATCAATTGCTGGACAAGGCCCTCGGCACCCTCGACAAGCGCTATCCGCCGCTGGCCGACGTGTTGCCCAGGGACGCCCTGGTGCCGGCCTACCTGGCGCCGCAGCCGCTCGCCGCGCTGCTCCAGCGGGAAACCTTCGACAGCCTGCCGCAGGACCTGGAGCCGGTGTTCCGCAATGCCGCCGACAGCCTGCTGCTGCCGCGCCTGAAGGCCCTCGCCGGGCACGGCGGCTACGCCCTTGGCCTGCCGGCCGGCAGCCGCGCCGATCAGGCCTGGCAGTGGCTGCCGCTGCAGTGGCGCCCGCTGTGACGCTACGCGCGCTGCTGCTCGCCCTGGGGCTGAGCCTTGCCCAGGCCACGCAGGCGGCCAGCGCGGCGCTCGACCCGGAGCAGTCGCAGGTGTTCCGTGCCTGGTTCGTGCGCATCGCCGAGGAGCAGTTGCGCCAGGGGCCCAGCCCGCGCTGGCACCAGCAGGACTGCGCGGGCCTGGTGCGCTTCGCCGCCAACGAGGCGCTCAAGGTGCATGACGACAAGTGGCTGCGCGCCAACGGCCTGTCCAATCGCTACCTGCCGCCCGAGCTGGCGCTCAGTGCCGAGCAGCGCCAGCTCGCGCAGAGCTGGCGGCAGGGCGGCGGCCAGGTCGGCCCCTACGTCAATGCGCTCAAGCTGATCCAGTACAACAGCCAGCTCGTCGGCCGCGACCTCAACCAGGCGCGGCCGGGCGACCTGCTCTTCTTCGACCAGGGCGACGACCAGCACCTGATGATCTGGATGGGCCGCAACATCGCCTACCACACCGGAACCCGTACGGCCAACGACAACGGCATGCGCTCGGTCAGCCTGCAACAACTCATGACATGGAAGGACACCCGATGGATACCCGACGAATCCAATCCCAACTTTATCGGCATTTATCGCTTGTCCTTCCTCGCCCGCTGAAGGCCCTCGGCGCGCTCGCCGGCCTGGCCCTGTGCGGCCTGCTGCTGGCCCCGCTCGACGCCAGCCGCGCCGCGGACGCGGTGCCGCCGAGCGGCTACACGCCGATGAGCGGCGAGTCGTTCTTCCTGCTCGCCGACAGCAGCTTCGCCAGCGACGAAGTGGCCCGCGTGCGCCTGGAGGCGCCCGGCCGCGACTACCGGCGCTACCGCATGGAGAGCTACGGCGGGGTGGACATCCGCGTCTACCGCATCGACCAGCCGCTGGACTTCCTCAAGCGGCAGAAGAACCTGCACCGGGTGCTCGCCGAGGGGCAGTTCAAGGGCGAGGGCCTGGGCAACACCCTGGCCTACCTGTGGGACAACTGGTATCGCAAGTCGCGCCGGGTCATGCAGCGCGCCTTCAGCTACGAGTCGCGCCAGCAGGTCACCGCGGTGGTGCCGGAGCTGAAGATGGGCGCGGCGATCAGCGCGCCCACCTCCTACGAGGCGCCGCCGCAGTACGCGCCGATTCCCGGCCTGCCGATGGTCAGCCAGTTCCGCTATCCGCTGTGGGACGCCAAGCCCATCCAGCCGCCGAAGGACGTCGCGCTGGCCGGCTCCTCCAGCGAGTTCATCAGCGTTTCGCCGGGCAACGTCTACGTCCCGCTGGGCAAGCTGCAGCCGGGGCTGTATCTGGTCGAGGCGCTGGTCGGCAAGTACCGCGCCACCACCGTGGTGTTCGTCTCCAACACCGTGGCGGTGAGCAAGATCGCCGGCAACGAGCTGCTGGTCTGGTCGGCGCGCAAGCATGAGGGCAGCCCGGTGCCGGACACCCGGGTGCTGTGGACCGACGGCCTCGGCGTGATGAGCAGCGGGCAGACCGACGGCGAGGGCCTGCTGCGCCTGCAGCACGCCAGCCCGGAGCGCTCCTTCGTGATCGGCGAGGACAAGGAGGGCGGGGTCTTCGTCGCGGAGAACTTCTACTACGACAGCGAGATCTACGACACCAAGCTCTACGCCTTCACCGACCGCCCGCTGTACCGTCCCGGCGACTGGGTGTCGCTGAAGATCGTCGGCCGCGAATTCAAGAACGCCCGTGACTCCCAGGCGCCCCAGGCGGCGCCGCTGAAGCTCAGCGTGATCGACGCCGCCGGCACCCCGCTGCAGAGCCTCGACCTGCAGCTCGATCCCAAGGGCGGCAGCCAGGGCCGCTTCCAGTTGCCGGACAACGCCGTGGCCGGTGGCTACGAACTGCGCTTCGACTACCGCGGACAGACCTACAGCAGCGCCTTCCGCGTCGCCGAATACATCAAGCCGCACTTCGAGATTGCCCTCGACCTGGCCAAGCCCGACTTCAAGACCGGCGAGCCGGTGAAGGGCAACCTGATCCTGCTCTACCCGGATGGCAAGCCGGTGGCCAACGCCCGCCTGCAACTGAGTCTGCGCGCGCAGCAGCTGTCGATGGTCGACAACGAGCTGCAGTACCTCGGCCAGTTCCCGGTGGAGCTGTCCAGCGCCGAATTGACCACCGACGCCCAGGGCCGCGCCGCGCTGGAGCTGCCCGCGGCGGACAAGCCGAGCCGCTACCTGCTGACGGTGTTCGCCAGCGACGGCGCCGCCTACCGGGTCAAGACCAGCAAGGAAATCCTCATCGAGCGCGGCGCCGCCCGCTACAGCCTGAGCGCGCCGCAGCGCTTCAGCGCGGTCGGCGACAAGGTGCCGTTCAGCTACGCCGCCGAGCAGCCCACCGCGCTGCAGCCCAAGAGCTACCGCTGGCTGCGCCTGGAAGACCGCTCCAGCGGCGAGGGCGCGGTGGGCGAGGGGCGCTTCGAGCTGGCCTTCGACAAGCCCGGTACCTACAGCATCGAGCTGCGCGACGAGCACGGCCAGCTGCTCGGCGGCACCGGCCACTCGGTGGCTGGCGAGGGCGTCAAGGCGGTGCCCGGCACCGTCGAGATCGTCCTCGACAAGGCCGAGTACCAGGCCGGCGACGAAGCCCTGGCACTGATCACCTTCCCCGAGGCGGTGGACGACGCGCTGCTCTCGCTGGAGCGCGACAAGGTCGAGGCCACCGCGCTGCTGTCCAGGGGCGGCGACTGGCTCAAGCTGGAGAAGCTCAACGCCACGCAGTACCGCGCGCGCATCCCGGTGAAGCCGGACTTTTCGCCGAACCTGACCTTCTCCGTGCTCTACACCCGCGGCGGCGATTACAGCTTCCAGAACGCCGGGATCAAGGTCAGGGTGCCGCAGGTGGAGATCGCCATCGCCACCGACAAGGAGCGCTACGAGCCGGGCGAGACGGTGACCGTCGATCTCACCACCCGCTACGCCGGCCAGCCGGTGTCCAGCCACCTCACGGTGGGCGTGGTGGACGAGATGATCTACGCCCTGCAGCCGGAGATCGCCCCCGGCATCGACCAGTTCTTCTACCACCCGCGGCGCAACAACGTGCGCACCAGCGCCAGCCTGTCGTTCATCAGCTACGACGTGGCGCTGCCGGGCAATTCCAGCGCGCCGGGGCGGGCCAACCGCAGCGAGCGGGGCGTCAAGGTGCTCGAGCGGCCGCGCCGCGAAGAGGTCGATACCGCCGCCTGGCAACCGCAACTGGTCAGCGATGCCAACGGCAAGGCGCGCTTCAGCTTCCGCATGCCCGACTCGCTGACCCGCTGGCGCATCACCGCGCGGGCCATGGACGACAACGGCCAGGTCGGCCAGAAGAAGCAGTTCATCCGCTCCGAGAAGCCGCTGTACCTGAAGTGGAGCGGGCCGACCCGCTTCCGCGCCGGCGACAGGCCGGACCTCGGCCTGTTCGTCTTCAACCAGGGCGAGCAGGCGCTCAAGGCCGAGCTGCTGATCCGCTACGCCGGTCAGGAGCAGACCCAGGCGCTGGAGCTGGCCAAGGGCGTCAACTACGTGAAGCTGCCGGCGCAGGCCCTGAGCGACGGCGAGTGGAGCGCCGAGCTGCGCCAGGACGGCCAGCTGCGCGACAGCCTGGGCGTGCGCTTCGCCCTGGCCGCCGACGGCTGGCAGGTGCTGCAGGCGCGCACCCTGGAGCTGGCCGCGCAGAGCAGCCCGCTGCAACTGCCGGCGGATGCCCGCGACATCCGCCTGCGCCTCGACGACAGCGCCCAGGCGCTGTTCCGCGGCAGTCTCGACGACCTGCTGGCCTATCCCTACGGCTGCGTCGAGCAGACCGCCAGCCGCCTGCTGCCGCTGAGCGTGGCCTACCCGCTGCTGGCCGGCGGCGAGCCGCGGGTGCGCGACCGCCTGCGCCTGATCATGCAGAACAGTCGCCTGCGCCTGGTGCAGATGGCCGGGCCGAACGCCTGGTTCGCCTGGTGGGGCGGCGACATCGACAGCGATGCCTTCCTCACCGCCTATGCCTATTACGCCGACTGGCATGCCAGCCGCGTCCTGGCGATCGACCTGCCGGCAGAGCACTGGCAGCGCGTGCTCGAACTCTACGCCAAGCGGGCCGGGCAGACGCCGCTGCTGCAGCGCGCACTGATCCTCGGCTTCGCCCGCGACATGCAACTGCCGGTGCCGACCCTGGTCGGCGGCCTGCTCGACGACCTGGCCAAGGCCGGCGAGGGCGAGAGCGTCCGGTTGCCGGCCGATGGCGCGGCCAGCCTGGTGATGGCGGCGCCGGACTCCGACCTCGGCCTGGCCGTGGCGCGCGTCCTCGCCGCCAACCTGGCGCAGCAGGCCAAGCTGCCGTTGCCGGAGGCCTTCGCCAGGCAGCTCGACGGCGCGCGGCTCAAGCTCGACAGCAGCGACCAGCCGTTCGCCCAGGCCGTGCAGCTGTCCCTGGCCGCGCCGGACGCCGCGCGGGCGCGCGCCCTGCTGGCGCGCCTCGGCCCGCAGCAGTCGACCCTGGAGCGCGCCCTGGCGCTGACCTGGCTGCAGCGCGCCCTGGCCCAGGCACCGGCCGAAGCCGCGCCGAAGCCGGGCCAGGACTGGCTGGAACAGCAAGGCCCGAGCGGCGAGCGCTACTGGCAGTGGCAGGGCCGGGGCGTGCCCGCCGAACTGGGCCTGGACCGCGCGCCGGCGCATGCGCTGGCCGCGTCGCTGAGCTTTCGCAGCGCCGAGGCCCCGGCCAGCCAGTTGCCGGTGACGATCAGCCGGCGCCTGCTGCGCCTGGTACCGGGCGACAAGGCCTTCGCGTTCAAGGTCGAGGAACTCGGCGACCAGCCGATCTCCAGCAACGATCTCTACCTCGATGAAGTGACCCTCACCAGCGCGGGCGGCAGCGCGCTGCGCTACGGCATGCTGGAAGTGCCGTTGCCGCCGGGCGCCGATGTCGAGCGCACCACCTGGGGCATCCAGGTCAGCGGCCTGGGCGGCAGCGAGGCGACCAGCCTGGAGCGCGCGCGCAACGAGCCGGGCGAGCTGCACTACGGCATCCCGGTGGACAGCCTCAGCGGCGAACTGCGCTTCCGTCACCTGGTGCGCTTCTCGCAGAAGGGCGAGTTCGCCCTGCCGCCGGCGCGCTACCTGCGTCTCTACGCGCCGCAGGACCAGGCGCTGGAGCAGGCGCCGGCGCTGGCGCGGATCAAGGTCGAGTGATGCGTCCGCGTCTGGCCTGGCTGTTGCTCCTCCTGCCGCTTGGCGCGGCGGCGGCGCCCGCGCCGGTACAGCTGGCCTGGCGCACGGCGCAGGGCGAGCAGTTGCTGCGCCTGGACCGCCAGCAGGTGCTGGAACGCCAGCCGCTGCCGGCGGAGTTGCGCACCCCGCTGGGCAGCCTGTGGAAGCTGTTCGTCTTCGCCTGGCTGGTGGACAGCGGCCAGCGCGAGACGGACTACCCGTGCACGGGCGAGTCGCGCGAGGAGGTCTATTGCTGCGCGGCCGGGCAGAGCATCGGGCGCGAAGCGGCGCTGGTGCAGTCCTGCGGGCTGTATTACCAGCCGGCGCGGCTCGGCCTGGACGCGGCGACCTGGCGGCGCTACTGGGCGGCGCATCGGGCGCCGGACTGGCTGCTCGACCTCGAGCGCCTGCAGCCGCAGACCGAGGTGCCGGTGGCCGAGCTGCTCGACCTGCTGGCGCGGTTGCCGGCCCAGGCCGAAGCGCGCCGGGTGCTCCTGCAGGTGGCGCTGAACGCCGATGACGGCCACGCCGTGGCCAGCCTCGGCGGGCGCCTGCGGGTGAAGACCTGGAGCTGGCTCGACCAGCAGGACGCGCAGTCGCGGCGTGGCGGTTTCGCCGGCTGGCTGGCGGACGGCACGCCGCTGTGGCTGGGCGGTCCGGGCACCAGCAAGACCCTGCTGGCGCAGTACGCCGAGGTGCTCGGCGGGCTGCTGCCGACCGCCTGGCCGGCGGAGCCGGGGCGCTGCGTCGAGGTCGACCTGTTCAGCCGCTACCCGCTGCGCCAGGTGCTCGATGAGCGGGGCCGCCCGGCGGCGGACGGCGCGCTCCACGGTCGCTATCGGCTGACCTTCGCCAAGGGCAACCAGCTGGACATCGACAGCCGCGGCGAGCTGTTCCTCCAGCGCACCGCGGGCCAGCCGCAACTGGTGGCCCGCCTGGACCGCGAGGAGTACGTCGCCCGCGTCCTGCAGCGCGAGGCCGCGGCGACGCCGCTGGAGGCGGCCAAGGCGCTGGCGGTGACCATCCGCAGCTATCTGCTGCAGAACGCCGCGCCGCGCGGCGAGTGCCTGAGCATCGACGACAGCAGCCAGCGCCAGCGCGTCGCGCCGCGCCCGGCAACGGCCGGGATGCGCGCCGTGGCGGCCTTCACCGATGGCCTGGTGCTGGCCGGCAGTCCGGTCACCTACCACGCCGAGCAGGCCGGCCCGGCCCGGCTGTCCTGGCAGGACGCGCAGGCCCAGGCGGCCGGCGGGCTGCGCTTCGACGCCATCCTCGCCCGCGCCTTTCCGCGCGCCAGCCTCAGCGCCTGGAGCAACCCGGTGGCGGCCTGCCAGCCGCTGCCGGCCGCGGAGGACTGGCTGCGCCAGCAACGTCGCGGCTGGCGCGCGCGACTGGACGGCGAGCCCGGCTACGAGGAGCTGCCCAGCTTCGCGGTCTGCCAGCTGGCTTCCGGGCGGCCCTACGCCGACCGCGAGCGCCAGCGGATCTACGTGCGCGGCCTGTACTCGCTGCAGGACCGCCTCGACCTCGCCCACGAATACCTGCACCTGGCCTTCCAGGCGCACCCCAGCGGCCAGGACGAGGGCTTCGTCGAAAGCCTCGCTCGCCGCCTGATACTGGAATGACCACCATGAAGCTGCGTCCGCGTCTGCTCCTCACGCTCCTCGCCGGCCTGCTGCCGGGCACGCTGCCCGCCGCCGAGCCGGGCATCCGCCTGGACGCCCCGCTGGGCGGCTGGCGCCCCGGCAACGGCGAGGGCGCCAATTTCCGTCAGACGGTGAACTACCCGGCGGCCTCGGTGAACACCCCGGCCGACCAGGCGCTGAGCGCGCGGATCAAGGGCGAGATCGGCCACGCGCCCAAGGACCGGCCGGCGACCCTGGTGGTCAACGGCGTGCCCATGCCGCTGAAAATCGGCGCGGACGGCGGCTTCGACCGCCCCTATGCCTTCCCGGCGGGCAGCAACAGCCTCGAAGTGATCAGCCCGGACAGCCAGCAGCGCAGGCGCGTGCAGTTCTACCACGGCGGCGGTGGTGGCGAGGTGCCGGCCAAGCTGCGCGTGCTGCTGTCCTGGGACAGCGACAATACCGACATCGACCTGCACCTGGTGACCCCCGACGGCGGCCACGTCTGGTATGGCAACCGCTCGCTGCCCAACGGCGCCACCCAGGACGTCGACGTGACCACCGGCTACGGCCCGGAAATCATCGCCACGCCGACCCCGCTCAAGGGCCAGTACCTGGTCTATGTGAACTATTTCGGCGGCGGTTACCGCGAGGACAGCGAAAGCGGCGACGTCGAGGCCGCCCAGGCGCTGACCACGGCGCGGGTGACCATAGTCACGGAGGAGGGCACGCCGAACGAGAAGCAGGAGAGCCTCCTGGTGCCGATGCGCCAGCCGGGGGAGCTGACGCTGGTCAAGCGCTTCAGTTATCCCTGAGGGCGTTCGCGCACAGTCGATCACGCGCTTCGACCGGCCCCTCCGGCTAGTCGAGGGCTTCCAGGCGTACCGGTGCCGTGCCGCTGCGCAACAGGTCGAGGCGTTCGGCGGCGCTGCGCGACAGGTCGATGATCCGCCCGCGGCGGGACGGCCCGCGGTCGTTGACCCGCACCACCACGCTGCGGCCGTTGTCCAGGTTGGTGACGCGCAGCCGGGTGCCGAACGGCAGGCTGCGGTGCGCCGCGGTCAGGGCGTGCTGGTCGAAGCGCTCGCCGCTGGCGGTGTGCCGGCCATGATGGCGGCGGCCGTACCAGGAGGCCAGGCCTTCGGCGCGATAGCCGGCGGCGCTTCCGTTGTCCGGGGTGTGGCTCAGGCCGCTACAGCCGCCGAGCAGGAGAAGACTGGCCAGGAGCAGGCGTTTCATCAGCGAGAACCCTTGGAAAGCACAACGCCGGGGCGAGCCCGGCGTTGTCGTTTGGCTTTCCGTTCGAGTGCCCGCCTCGGCGATTGGTTCACTGCCGATGGGCGGGCAGGCTCAGCCCTCGAGCAGCTTCTTCAGCAGCTCGTTGACCTGGCCGGGGTTGGCCTTGCCCTTGGAGGCCTTCATCGCCTGGCCGACGAAGAAGCCGAACATCTTGCCGCGCTTGGCCTCGTCGCTGGCGCGGTACTGCTCGACCTGGGCGGCGTTGGCGTCCAGCACTTCCTTGAGCATCGCCTCGATGGCGCCGCTGTCGGTGACCTGCTTGAGGCCCTTGGCTTCGATGATCGCATCGGCGGAGTCGCCTTCGCCGGCGGCCAGCGCCTCGAAGACCATCTTGGCGAGCTTGCCGGAGATGGTGTTGTCCTTGATGCGCAGGATCATCCCGCCGAGCTGGGCGGCGGACACCGGCGATTGGTCGATCTCCAGGTTGTCCTTGTTGAGCAGGCTGGACAGCTCGCCCATCACCCAGTTGGCCGCCAGCTTGGCGTCGCCGCAGGCGGCCTGCACCGCTTCGAAGTACTCGGCCAGCTCGCGGCTGGCGGAGAGGACGCTGGCGTCGTAGGCGGACAGGCCGTACTGGCTCTCGAAGCGCGCGCGCTTCTCGCCCGGCAGTTCGGGCAGGCTCTGGCGCACGGCTTCGATGAAGTCGTCCTCCAGTACCACCGGCAGCAGGTCGGGGCAGGGGAAGTAGCGGTAGTCGTTGGCCTCTTCCTTGCCGCGCATCGAGCGGGTCTCGTCCTTGTTCGGGTCGTACAGGCGGGTTTCCTGCACCACCTTGCCGCCGTCCTCGATCAGCTCGATCTGCCGCTGGATCTCGTGGTTGATCGCCTTCTCGATGAAGCGGAACGAGTTGACGTTCTTGATCTCGGCGCGGGTGCCGAATTCGGCCTGGCCCTTGGGGCGCACCGAGACGTTGCAGTCGCAGCGCAGCGAACCTTCGGCCATGTTGCCGTCGCAGATGCCCAGGTAGCGCACCAGTGCGTGGATCGCCTTGACGTAGGCGACCGC
>DASQBU010000239.1:0-4701 GCA_035635035.1 Pseudomonas sp. | reverse complement strand
CACCTCGGGCATGTCCAGGCCCTCGCGCAGCAGGTTGATGCCGACCAGCACGTCGAAGGCGCCGGTGCGCAGGTCGCGGATGATCTCCACGCGCTCCACGGTGTCGATGTCCGAGTGCAGGTAGCGCACCCGCACGTCGTGATCGCCCAGGTAGTCGGTGAGGTCCTCGGCCATGCGCTTGGTCAGGGTGGTGACCAGCACGCGCTCGCCGGTGGCCACGCACTTGCGGATTTCCGAGAGCAGGTCGTCGACCTGGGTGGTCGCCGGGCGCACCTCCAGCTGCGGGTCGACCAGCCCGGTGGGGCGCACCACCTGCTCGATCACCCGCCCGGCGTGTTCGGCCTCGTAGGGGCCTGGGGTGGCGGAAACGAAGATGGTCTGCGGGCTGGCCGCCTCCCACTCCTCGAACTTCATCGGCCGGTTGTCCAGCGCCGAGGGCAGGCGGAAACCGTACTCCACCAGGGTTTCCTTGCGCGAGCGGTCGCCCTTGAACATGGCGCCGACCTGCGGGACGGTGACGTGCGATTCGTCGATCACCAAGAGGGCGTTGGCCGGCAGGTAGTCGTAGAGGGTCGGCGGCGCCTCGCCCGGCGCGCGGCCGGACAGGTAGCGGGAGTAGTTCTCGATGCCGTTGCAGTAGCCCAGCTCGAGGATCATCTCCAGATCGAAGCGGGTGCGCTGCTCCAGGCGCTGCGCCTCGACCAGCTTGTCGTGGCTGCGCAGGTAGTCCAGGCGCTCCTTGAGCTCGACCTTGATCTGCTCCACCGCCTCCAGCAGCGTCTCGCGCGGGGTGACGTAGTGGCTCTTGGGATAGAAGGTGAAGCGCGGCAGCTTCTTGATCACCTCGCCGGTCAGCGGGTCGAAGGCCGCCAGGCTCTCCACCTCGTCGTCGAACAGCTCGACGCGGATCGCCTCCAGCTCGGATTCGGCCGGGTAGATGTCGATCACGTCGCCGCGCACGCGGAAGGTGGCGCGGGCGAAGTCCATATCGTTGCGGGTGTACTGCAGCTCGGCGAGGCGGCGCAGCAGTTCGCGCTGGTCGAGCTTGTCGCCGCGGTCGACGTGCAGGACCATCTTCAGGTACGACTCGGGATCGCCCAGGCCGTAGATCGACGACACCGTGGCGACGATGATCGCGTCCGGCCGCTCGAGCAGCGCCTTGGTCGCCGACAGGCGCATCTGCTCGATGTGGTCGTTGATCGAGGCGTCCTTCTCGATGTAGGTATCCGAGGACGGCACGTAGGCTTCCGGTTGGTAGTAGTCGTAATAGGAGACGAAGTACTCCACCGCGTTGTCCGGAAAGAAGCTGCGGAACTCGCCGTACAGCTGCGCGGCCAGGGTCTTGTTCGGCGCCAGCACCAGGGTCGGGCGCTGCACCTTGGCGATCACGTTGGCGATGCTGAAGGTCTTGCCCGAGCCGGTGACGCCGAGCAGGGTCTGGTGCGACAGCCCGGCCTCCAGGCCCTCGACCATCTGGCGGATCGCTTCCGGCTGGTCGCCGGCGGGCTTGAAACGGGTGACGAGCTTGAACCGGGACATAGGAACCTCGAAGAACCGCGATGACCGAGTCGGGCCGGCGGCGGCCAATTTCGCCGCACGTGCGTATCGCCCCGCCGGGAAGGTGCTGTCTATAATATCGCCCCGTTTGCGCAAGCCCTAGCCGCCGACATGGCCAAGGGCTGCACCGCCTATCCCTCATTTTCTCCGAGACTGCCGAACATGAGTCTGTTCTCCGCCGTCGAAATGGCTCCCCGCGACCCTATCCTGGGTCTCAACGAAGCGTTCAATGCCGATACCCGTGCGGGCAAGGTCAACCTGGGCGTGGGCGTGTACTACACAGACGAAGGCCGCATTCCGCTGCTGCGCGCGGTGGTCGAGGCCGAGAAGGCCCGCCTGGCCGCCCAGGCGCCGCGCGGCTACCTGCCGATCGAGGGCATCGCCGCCTACGACAGCGCCGTGCAGAAGCTGCTGTTCGGCGAAGGCTCGCCGCTGCTGGCCGAAGGCCGCGTGGTCACCACCCAGGCCCTCGGCGGCACCGGCGCGCTGAAGACCGGCGCCGACTTCCTCAAGCGCCTGCTGCCCAACGCCGTGGTGGCGATCAGCAACCCGAGCTGGGAGAACCACCGCGCGCTGTTCGAGTCCGCCGGCTTCCCGGTGCAGAACTACAGCTACTACGACGCCGCCAGCAACGGCGTGAACCTGCCGGGCATGCTCGCCGACCTGCGCGCCCTGCCGGCGCAGTCGATCATCGTGCTGCACGCCTGCTGCCACAACCCGACCGGCGTCGACCTGACCTCCGCCGACTGGAAGCAGGTGCTGGAGGTGGTCCGCGAGCGCGGCCACGTGCCGTTCCTCGACATCGCCTACCAGGGCTTCGGCGACGGCATCGCCGAGGACGCCGAGGCGGTGCGCCTGTTCGCCGAGTCCGGCCTGCAGTTCTTCGTCTCCAGCTCCTTCTCCAAGTCGTTCTCGCTGTACGGCGAGCGCGTCGGCGCGCTGTCCATCGTCACCGCGTCCAAGGAAGAAGCCGGCCGCGTGCTGTCGCAGGTCAAGCGGGTGATCCGCACCAACTACTCCAACCCGCCGACCCACGGCGCCAGCATCGTCGCCGCCGTGCTCAACAGCCCCGAGCTGCGCGCGATGTGGGAAGAGGAACTGGGCGAGATGCGCGGGCGCATCAAGCAGCTGCGCACCAGCATGGTCGAGCAACTGGCCGCCCACGGCGCCAAGCGCGACTTCAGCTTCGTCGCCCGCCAGCGCGGCATGTTCTCCTACTCGGGCCTGACCAGCGAGCAGGTCGAGCGCCTGAAGAACGAGTTCGGCATCTACGCCGTCAGCACCGGGCGCATCTGCGTCGCCGCGCTGAACAGCCGCAACCTCGACGTGGTCACCCGCGCCATCGTCGAAGTGCTCTGAAAAATATGTGCGAAGTCAGCCCTGCGGGGTTGACTTCGTCTTATAAATCAGTAGGATAGCCACCGTTGTTCCGCGATAGCTCAGTCGGTAGAGCAAATGACTGTTAATCATTGGGTCCCTGGTTCGAGTCCAGGTCGCGGAGCCAAATTCTGAAAAGACCCAGCCTCGGCTGGGTCTTTTCATTTGTGCCGGACTCTCACCAGGGACTGCGTCCCCGGTTATTCGGCCCTGCAGGCCTCACCCCTTCGGGGCCGCGCTGAAGCGCGTTCGGCTTGCGCCGTCGACTCCTGGTCGCGGAGCCAGATTCCAGAAAACCCCAGTCTCGGCTGGGGTTTTTTATTGTCTGAAAATCGCCCCCTTCCGAGCCCCAAGCCTGCGCCGCAGTGAATCTCGCCTATGGTTGTAGCTACCGACCGCCATGCGGCGAGCCGTCATCCGGAGGGGGGAACATGACCATTCGCATACTGAAGAAATCCCTGGGCCACACCGGCGAAGCGCAGGACGAGTGGGAGCAGATCACCGATGGCAGCATCGTGGTCAGCTACAACACCGTCCGCGCCAACGCCGATGTCAGCTGGCGCCCCTATGCCAAGGAGGACGACTGGCAGGATCTGCCCTACGTGTCCGCCGACCTGCCCGGCAGCGCCGAACAGATCCTCGCGTTCGTCAACGACTACCTCGAACTCAACGAGGAAGACTGACGTCATCCCCGCTGGCCCCGGCAAAGGCCCGGGCCAGCAATTCCGGCAACACCGTCCCCGCCGCGCCGATCAGGCTGTACTCGCGCGCCCCATGGATCGCTACCGGTTGCGCATTGACATGCACCACCCGCGCCCCGCTTTCCAGGGCCAGCTGCGGAATCCGCGCCGCGGGATAGACCACCCCGGAAGTGCCGACCGACAGCAGCAGGTCGCACGCCTGCGCCGCGGCGAACGCCTGCTGCAGCGCGTCCTCAGGCAACTCCTCGCCGAACCACACCACGCCAGGCCGCACCCGGCCACCACAATGCGGGCAGCGCGGCGGCTCCAGCCGGCGGCCTTCGGCCGGCTCCTGCGGTGCGGCGTCCAGCCCCTCGAACGGCCGCGCACAGGCGAAGCAGCGCGGCTGGTGCAGGCTGCCGTGCAGGTGGATGACCGCGGTGCTGCCGGCCCGCTCATGCAGGTCGTCGACGTTCTGGGTCACCAGGGTCAGCCGCGGCACCCGCCGCGCCAGCTCGGCGATGGCCTGGTGCGCCGGATTCGGCTGCGCCTGCAGCACCTTCGCCCGCCGCCACTCGTACCAGCCCCAGACCAGCGCCGGATCGTGGCGGAAGGCCTCGGGCGTAGCCAGTTCGCCCGGATCGAAGCGCTGCCACAGGCCGGTGAGCGCGTCGCGGAAGGTGGGGATACCGCTCTCGGCCGACACCCCGGCACCGGTGAACACCACCACGTGCCGGGCCGTGCACAAGGCTTCGGCCACCGCCTGCAAATCCGTCATGCCGTCCTCTCCCGAACCGAACTCCCATGATCGTGCCCACGCTCCCGCCTGGGTACGCCGTCCGGAGCGCCCCAGCGCTCCCTAGATGCAGAGCGTCCAGCACAGCCGGTTCCCACGCAGGAGCGTGGGAACCATCGGCTCACCGACCGGCCAGCGCCTCGACCAGCCCGCTGCGCCGTTCGACCTGGCGGCGCACCGCCTCGTCGAACACCCCGGGGCGGCTCTCGATCAGGCTGAACCAGTGCCGCGCGCGGGTAATGCCGGTGTAGACCAGCTCCTTGGTCAGCACCGGGTTGAGGGTGTCGGGCA
>DASQBU010000238.1:0-10577 GCA_035635035.1 Pseudomonas sp. | reverse complement strand
GAATCGGTAGACGCAGCGGATTCAAAATCCGCCGCTGGCGACAGCGTAAGAGTTCGAGTCTCTTTCGGGGCACCACATAGACTTTCCGGGAGTTCCCAGAACCACCCGGAAAGCGCAGAAAACCGGCCTTAGCGCCGGTTTTTTGTTGCCGGTGATTTTTATCCCAGCCCACCAGCCAGGGCATGTTGGGGGGCGGAATGCCGCCCGCCTTGGACGCCGCATGCGGCGCAGCATCCCTCCCCCGCCCATCACGTGACGCCGCCGTCTCGGCGGCGACGTTAGCCTAGCGAGAGCTGTTTTGCATCCCGCCACGAAGGCTGGCCAGTGCCGAGCCCCACACTGCGCAGCAGGGCCGCGATCAGTCCGCGGCGGAGGCCGGACGGCGCTCGACGGGCCATCCGGCGAGCGCTAGTGGCACTTGCCGCCGGAGCAGCCGCCACAACTGCCGCAGCCTCCCCTGCCCGCCGCCTTGCGGCTACGCGGCAGATACTTGCGCACGAGATAGACCACCGCGCCAGCCACCATCAGCCCGACGATGGCACCCTGCAACCATTGGCTAGCCATTAGCGTCTGTCCTCACAGCCAGATTGCCGAGACATGGCGCACCAGCAGCGCGCCGAGGTAGGCCAGCGCCGCCAGGTAGCCGATGAACAGCAATGTCGCGCGCGCCGAGTTGGTTTCGCGCCGCACCACCGCGATGGTGGACAGGCACTGGGGGGCGTAAACGAACCAGGCCAGATAGGCCAACGCCACCGGCAAGCTCCAGCTATGGGTCAGCGAGCCCTCCAGAGCGGCATCGCCACCGCCGACCGCGTAGACGGTGGCCAGCGTGCTGACCGCGACCTCGCGGGCGGCCATGGCCGGAATCAGCGCGATGCACATCTGCCAGCTGAAGCCCAGGGGGGCGAACAGCGGCTGGATGAATTTGCCCAGCATGCCGGCGAAGCTGTACTCGATGGCCGGCAGGGTGGCGTCGGCGGGCGCGTGGGGGAAGGTCGCCAGGAACCAGAGCACGATGGAGAGGGCCAGGATGACCGTGCCCACCCGACTCAGGAAGATCCAGGCGCGTTCCTTCAGCCCCAGGAAGAAGTGGTAGGCGTTGGGCCAGCGGTAGTTGGGCAGCTCCAGCAGCAGGGGAAAGGCGTCGCCCGCCACTTGCCGGCGCCGCACCAGCCAGGCGACCAGGGCCGCACTGGCGATCCCCGCGACATACAGGGAGAACAACGTCAGCCCCTGCAGATTGAACACGCCCCACACGCTGCGGCTCGGCACGAACGCGCCGATCACCAGGGCATACACCGGCAGGCGCGCCGAGCAGGTCATCAGCGGCGCCGTCATGATGGTCACCAGGCGCTCGCGGGGGTCGGCAATCGAGCGCGTGGACATGATGCCGGGAACCGCACAGGCGAAGCTGGACAGCAGAGGGATGAAGGAGCGACCGGACAGCCCCACGCCGCGCATCATGCGGTCCAGCAGGAAGGCCGCGCGCGGCAGGTAGCCGGAGTCCTCCAGCGCCAGGATGAAGGCGAAGAGGATGATGATCTGCGGCAGGAACACCAGCACGCTGCCCATCCCGGCGATCAGGCCGTCCACCACGAAGTCGTGCAGGATACCGTCCGGAAGCAGCTCCCCGGCCTGCCCGCCGAGCCACGCCACCGAGGCCTTGATCGCCTCCATCACCGGCGCGGCCCAGGCGAAGACCGCCTGGAACATCAGCAGCAGGGTGACGGCGAGGATCACCAGGCCGAGCACCGGATGCATGACCAGCGCGTCCAGGCGGTCTTGCCAGCGCGGCGCGTGCTCGGGGGCGGACACGCACTCGGCAAGCAACGCATCGATGCGGGCGTACACGGCCTCGACCGCCTCGGCACGCTCAGGCAGGTGGATGCTGCCGGTGCGGGGAGGCGCACTGGCCGCCACGTCACGCAGCGCCGCCTGCAGTTCGGCCACGCCGTTCTTGCGCACAGCGACGGTTTCCACCACGGGCATGCCAAGGCGGGCGGCCAGCAGATCGGTACGGATGTGGATGCCCCGGCTGCGCGCGGCATCGGCGAGGTTGAGGACCAGCACCATCGGCAGGCCCAGCTCCTTCAGCTCCAGCACCAGGCGCAGGCCCAGCTTGATGTTGGTGGCGTCGATGACGGCCACCAGCACGTCGGGACGCACCTCGCCGGCCATCTCCCCCAAGATGACGCGGCGCGCCACCTGCTCGTCCGGCGATGCCACGTACAGGCTGTAGGTGCCGGGCAGGTCGATCAGCTCGGCGGGGCCGGGCAGGCCTGCCAGCGCGCCGCTGCGCTTTTCCACGGTAACCCCGGCGTAGTTCGCCACCTTGGCCTTGGCGCCGGTCAGGCAATTGAACAGCGCGGTCTTGCCACAGTTGGGGTTGCCCACCAGAGCGAAGTGCATCACGGGTTGGGACATGAGGAGGTTAGGCCGTATGAGCGGTGGTGAGGATTTTCTCGGCCTCGGCGCGGCGCAAGCCGAACTTGGTGCCATTGATGCGCACGGCAATCGGATCGGTCCCGAACAGGCCAAAACCGATGACCTGCAGCATGGCGCCCGGCAGGAACCCCAGCTCCTTCAGGCGCAACGTCACCTGCTCGTCCAGGTCGCCGAACATGGCATGGGTGGCGATATCCACGATCGTGGCTTTGGTGCCTTTGGGTAGCCGATGCAGCGGCGTGTGGGCAGATGACAAGGCGGAATCTCCCATGGGCGGCAGGTTGCTGCCGACTGGATGTGATCAATTCTCGTTAACTTAACAACAGCCAGCGCACCGACACAAGCTTTCTCCTCCGCGCCGCGATCAGTGACGACTGCACGACGGCTTGGCCCGCGGGCGCTCTCCGGCGCCGCCGCTGCCCGCAGCTGACCACGCCACCGCCCGGCGAGCGGGCCAGGGCTGGGATTCCCCGGGACGAATAGGGCACAATCCGCCCCCGGCATCGGGGGGCTTTCGCCTGGGGGTCTCGAGTCCCCTCCCCGCCACGCCTGGATTGCCAAGGGCTTTCCTGCGTTCGGCCCCGTTCGGGCGCCCAATGAAAATGAGGCAACCGGCTCCGGCGGGTTGCTGCATGCCTGCCACCTTTGTCTCCGCACAAGCGAGCCTGCCCATGTCCAAACACCAGCTGCGCCCGCAGGGCGAGTTTCCCCCCGCCGGCCCGATCCGCCGCCTGGCGGCGATGTTCTACGATTTCCTGCTCTGCGTGGCGCTGATGATGGTGGTCACCCTGATCTACCAGCAGGGCATCCTGCGCCTGATCCACGGCGGCGACGAGCTCAAGGCCATTGCCGAGGCCGGCGGCCTGGACCGCGACCCGATCCTCGCCAGCCTGCTGCTGGTCAGCCTGTTCGCCTTCTTCGCCAAGTTCTGGACCCACAACGGCCAGACCCTGGGCATGCAGGTCTGGGGCGTCCGCGTGCAGAACAAGGACGGCAGCGCCATCGACCTGTGGCAGGCGCTGCTGCGCTTCTTCATCGCCATCGGCTCCTTCGGCCTCGGCGGCCTTGGCTTCCTGTGGATGCTGTGGGACAAGGACAAGTGCACCTGGCACGACCGCTACTCGGAAAGCGTGGTGGTGCAGTTGCCGAAGAGGAAGAAGCAGCAGCCGTAACGCCGGGCCGCGGCGAAGGTGTCCGCAGCCCCACATGAAGAAGGCCGGCAAACTTGCCGGCCTTCTTCATTCCCCCCAGCGACCACGCCTCAGCCGGCGCGGCGCAACAGCCATACCCCGATGGCGCTGCAGGCACAGGCCGGCACCAGCACGGCCAGCAGCGGCGAAAAGCCGAAGACCAGGCTGGCCGGGCCGAGCATGTCCTGGGCGATGCGGAAGCTGAAGCCCACTACCACCCCGGTGAAGATGCGCTGGCCAAGCGTTACCGAGCGCAGCGGGCCGAAGATGAAGGAAATCGCCAGCAGCACCAGGGCGGCGGTCACCAGCGGCTGCAGGACCTTGGTCCAGAACGCCAGCCAGTAGCGGTTGTTGTTCAGCCCCTGGTCGCCCAGATAGTGGATGTAGTCCCACAGCCCGCTGATCGACAGCGACTCCGGCGAGGCGGCCACCACGCTGATCAGCTGGGGCGTCAGCTCGATCTCCCAGCGTTCGCTGGGCGTCTTCACCACCTCGCTGTGATCGTCGAGCAGACGGGTGGTGGAGACCTCCTCCAGCACCCAGTGACCGTCCTCGTAACGGGCGTTACGGGCAAAGCTCGCGGTCAGCATGCGCCGCTGGTCGTCGAAGCGGTAACGGGTCACGCCGAACAGCATGCCCCCCGGCTGCACCGAGTTGATGTGGATGAACTCGTCGCCCTGGCGATGCCACAGGCCGTGACGGGTGGTCTGCGCCCCGCCACTGGCATGAGCCAGGGAGCGCCCGGTCTGCGCGATCCCCTCCGTCCACGGCGCCAGGTACTGACCGATCAGCAGGCCGACGGCCATCAACACCAGCATCGGCCGCATCACTGCCCAGACCATGCGCGCCAGCGACACGCCGGCGGCCCGCATGACCGTCAGCTCGCTGCTGCTGGCCAGGGTGCCGAGGCCGATCAGGCAGCCGATCAGCGCCGCCATCGGCAGCATCTCGTAGGTCCGCTGCGGAATGCTGAGCAGGACGAAGCGCACCGCCTGGGGCACGCCGTAGTCGCCGGACATGTCGCCCAGCTCGTCGATGAAGTCGAACAGCAAGGCCAGGCCGAGGATGACCCCCAGCACCGCGAGGATGCTGAACAGCACGTTGCGGCCGATATAACGATCAAGCATGCCCACGAGCCGCCTCCTTGTTGGTCGAGCGCCACGCCGCCCACTTCAGCCGCAGGGGCTGCCAGTAAAGCAGCAACAGGGCGATGGCGAGGAACAGCCCGTGCACCCACCACATGCCGAGCGCAGGCGAGATCCGGCCCTTGTCGATCTGCCCGCGCATGGCCACCAGCAGCGCCACGTAGACCATGTACAGCAGGATGGCCGGCAGCAGCTTCAGGAAGCGGCCCTGGCGGGGATTGACCCGCGCCAGCGGCACGGCCAGCACGGTGACCACGAACACCACCAGGGGCAGCGACAGGCGCCACTGCAGCTCGGCCGTGTAGCGCGGATTGTCGCTGCCGATCAGCGCCGCGGTCGGCTGGCCGTCGCGCTCGGTCAGCTCGCTGATCACTTCGGGGGTGGGCAGCAGCACGCCGTAGCGGTCGTACTGGATCGCCCGGTAGTCAGCCTGCCCGGGCTTGCCGTCATAGCGGTAGCCGTTTTCCAGGATCAGGTAGCGGCTGCCGTCCGGACGCGCTTCCTGGTGGCCCTTCTCCGCCACCAGCACGCTGATGCCGCGATCCTTGTTCCCCGAGCCCGGCAGGAGCAGCTCGGAGATGAACACCCCGCCCAGCTCGCGACTCTGCTCGGACATGCTCTCGGTATAGGTGACCCGCGTGCTGTTCTTCATCCCCTGGAAGCGGCCCGGCACCAGGGTGTCGAATTCGCTCATGGCGTTCTGGCTGTTGATGATCTGCTCGACCCGGGTCACCCCGATCGGCGAGATCACCAGGCACAGCCAGGCCACCAGCAGCGCCACCAGCGCCGCCGGCGCCAGGGTGTAGGCCAGCAGGCGGTTGCGGCTCATGCCGGTAGCCGACAGCACGCTCATCTCCGAGTCCAGGTACATGCGCCCGTAGGCCAGCAGGATGGCGAGGAACAGCCCCAGCGGCAGGATCATCTGCAGGAAGCCGGGCAGGCGCAGGCCCATGATCACGAACAGCATGCCCGGATCCAGCTGCCCCTTGGCCGCCAGGGCCAGATAGAAGATGAAGCGTCCGCTCATGATGATCAGCAGCAGCACGGCGGTGACCGCACTCAGGGTGACCAGCAGTTCGCGACACAGATAACGGAAGATGATCAAACCGGGAGGGCTCCAGGGTTGTCAGGCTCGGGCCGCAACGCTCAAACTAGCCGGCAACTGCGCCGGCCGCAGCGGCATTGCGCCCGCGGAGAAAAGATAGGCCGGCATTATCCTGCAAACCCGACCGTTTGTCTTGGGGACCCCCGTCCATGCAATTTCTCGTCAAGAGCGCCCGCCCGGAAACCCTGAAAACCGCCACCCTGGTGCTCGCCGTGGGCGAAGGCCGCAAGCTCGGCGCCACCGCCCGCGCGGTCGACGCCGCCAGCGAAGGCGCGCTGAGCGCCGTGCTCAAGCGCGGCGACCTGGAGGGCAAGCTCGGACAGACCCTGCTGCTGCACGACCTGCCGGGGATCAAGGCCGAGCGCGTGCTGCTGGTCGGCTGCGGCAAGGAGCGCGAACTCTCCGACCGCAACTACCGCAAGGTAGTTTCCGCCGCCCTCGGCGTGCTCAAGAGTCTCGGCGGCGGCGACGCCGCGCTGACCCTCGGCGAGCTGATGGTCAAGGGCCGCGACCTCTACGCGCGCACCCGCCTGCTGGTCGAGGTGCTGGCCGACGGCCGCTACCTGTTCGACCGCTTCAAGAGCGAGAAGGCACCGGCGCCGACGCTGAAGAAGATCACCCTGCTGGTCGAGGCCACCGAGGTAGCCGACGCCGAGCGCGCCACCGCCCACGCCCAGGCCATCGCCGACGGCATGGCCTTCGCCCGCGACCTGGGCAACCTGCCGCCGAACCTCTGCCACCCGAGCTTCCTCGCCGAGGAGGCCAAGGCACTGGCCAAGCCGCACAAGAACCTCAAGGTCGAGGTGCTCGACGAGAAGAAGCTCAAGGAGCTGGGCATGGGCGCCTTCCTCGCCGTCGCCCAGGGCAGCGAACAGCCGCCGCGGCTGATCGTCCTCGAGTACAAGGGCGGCAAGAAGGACGAGGCGCCCTACGCCCTGGTCGGCAAGGGCATCACCTTCGACACCGGCGGCATCAGCCTCAAGCCGGGCCTGGGCATGGACGAGATGAAGTACGACATGTGCGGCGCCGCCAGCGTGCTCGGCACCTTCCGCGCCCTGGTCGAGCTGCAGCTGCCGATCAACGTGGTCGGCCTGCTGGCCTGCGCCGAGAACATGCCCAGCGGCGGCGCCACCCGCCCCGGCGACATCGTCACCACCATGAGCGGGCAGACCGTGGAGATCCTCAACACCGACGCCGAAGGCCGCCTGGTGCTGTGCGACACCCTGACCTACGCCGAGCGCTTCAAGCCGCAGGCGGTGATCGACATCGCCACCCTCACCGGCGCCTGCATCGTCGCGCTCGGCAGCCATACCTCCGGCCTGATGGGCAACAACGACGCGCTGATCAAGCAGATCCTCAAGGCCGGCGAGCACGCCGCCGACCGCGCCTGGCAGCTGCCGCTGTTCGACGAGTACCAGGAGCAGCTCGACAGCCCGTTCGCCGACATCGCCAACATCGGCGGGCCCAAGGCCGGCACCATCACCGCCGCCTGCTTCCTGTCGCGCTTCGCCAAGAAGTTCCACTGGGCGCACCTGGACATCGCCGGCACCGCCTGGATCAGCGGCGGCAAGGAAAAGGGCGCCACCGGCCGTCCGGTGCCGCTGCTGACCCAGTACCTGCTGGAGCGCAGCCAGGCCTGAGCCGTGTCCGGCCGGCGTACGCGCCGGCCGGAGCCGACCGATGAAACGCATCGACTTCTATATTCTCCCCGGCAGCGACGCCGAGTCGCGGCTGACCTACGCCTGCCGCCTGGCGGCCAAGGCCTGGCGCGAGGGGCATCGCATCTACCTCAACTGCCAGGACGAGGCGCAGTGCGCGGCGCTCGACGAGCGACTGTGGCGCTTCAGCGCCGCCGCCTTCGTGCCGCACCAACTGGCCACGGCCGGCAACGACGCGCCGCTGCTGCTGGCCTGCGGGCCGGACGCCGGCGGCGAGCAGAGCCTGCTGATCAACCTGGCCAGCACGGTGCCCACCTTCTTCGCGCGCTTCGAGCGCATCGCCGAAGTGGTCAACCAGGACCCGCTGACCCGTGCGGCGCTGCGCGACAGTTACCGCTTCTACCGCGAACGCGGCTATGCTCCACAGCACCTGCACCTGTAACGCGCGAGCCGCCGATGGACACCCCACCGCAACCCGCCAACCTGCCCGACTGGGCCAATGACGAACTGCCGCTGCTGACCGAGACGGTCGGCGAGCCGGTCATCCCGCTGCTGTCCGAACGGCTGCCGGACACCCCGGCCCAGCCAGCCGCGACCGCCCCGGCCAGTCCGCCGCCAGTCCCCGCAGCCCCGGTCGCCAGCGCCGCGCCCCCGAGCCCGCCGCTCGGCACGCCGCGCGCCAGCGAGCCGCTGGCGCAGATCGAGCGCGAGCTGCACGCCGCGGCGCAGCTGATCATGCAGGAAGTGATCGACGACTACATGCTGCAGATCGAGGCCGAACTGCACCGCCGCCTGGAAGACCACCTGGCCAAGATCCTCCGCGCCGGCCGGCGCTGAGCCCAGCGCCGCGCAGGGTGGACAACGGCGCAGCCCTGTCCACCATCGATGCCTGGAGCCTGGTGGAAAATCGCTGCGCGAGTTTTCCACCCTACGCCTCCGGACCAACGACACCCGCCCTACGCCGCCGCGCCGATCCCCGTTATACTTCGCGGTTTTCCGATCAGCCGCCGCAGGGGTCCCGCCGCGCATGGACAAGACCTACCAACCCCACGAAATCGAATCCCGCTGGTACGCCGAGTGGGAGGCGCAGAACTACTTCGCGCCGCAAGGCTCCGGCGAGTCCTACACCATCGCCCTGCCGCCGCCCAACGTCACCGGCAGCCTGCACATGGGCCACGGCTTCAACAACGCGATCATGGACGCGCTGATCCGCTTCCGCCGCATGCAGGGCCGCAACACCCTGTGGCAGCCGGGCACCGACCACGCCGGCATCGCCACCCAGATGGTGGTGGAGCGCCAGTTGGCCGCGCAGAACCTGTCGCGCCACGACCTCGGCCGCGAGAAGTTCCTGGAGAAGGTCTGGGAATGGAAGGAACAGTCCGGCGGCACCATCACCCGGCAGATCCGCCGCCTCGGCTCCTCGGTGGACTGGTCGCGCGAGCGCTTCACCATGGACGAGGGCCTCTCCGAGGCGGTCAAGGAAGCCTTCGTGCGCCTGCACGAGGACGGCCTGATCTACCGCGGCAAGCGCCTGGTCAACTGGGACCCGAAGCTGCACACCGCGATCTCCGACCTCGAAGTGGAGAACCACGACGAGAAGGGCAGCCTGTGGAACCTGCGCTACCCGCTGGCCGACGGCGCCAAGACCGCCGACGGCAAGGACTACCTGATCGTCGCCACCACCCGTCCGGAAACCATGCTGGGCGACTCCGCCGTGGCGGTGAACCCGCAGGACGAGCGCTACCAGGCACTGATCGGCAAGTTCGTCGAGCTGCCGCTGGTCGGCCGGCGCATCCCGATCGTCGGCGACGACTACTGCGATCCGGAGTTCGGCACCGGCTGCGTGAAGATCACCCCGGCCCACGACTTCAACGACTACGAGGTCGGCAAGCGCCACAACCTGCCGCTGATCAACGTCCTCGACAAGAACGCGGCGATCCTCGCCAGCGCCCAGGTGTTCCACCTCGACGGCAGCGTCAACGCCGAGTTCGACGCCCGCCTGCCGGCGCAGTTCGCCGGCCTCGACCGCTTCGAGGCGCGCAAGCAGATCGTCGCCGCCTTCGACGCCGCCGGCCTGCTGGAGAAGATCGACGACCACGCCCTCAAGGTGCCCAAGGGCGACCGCTCCGGCGTGGTGATCGAGCCGTGGCTGACCGACCAGTGGTACGTCTCCACCAAGCCGCTGGCCGAGAAGGCCATCGCCGCGGTGGAGGACGGCTCCATCCAGTTCGTGCCCAAGCAGTACGAGAACATGTACTTCAGCTGGATGCGCGACATCCAGGACTGGTGCATCAGCCGCCAGCTGTGGTGGGGCCACCGCATCCCGGCCTGGTACGACGAGGCCGGCAACGTCTACGTCGGCCGCGACGAGGCGGAGGTGCGCGCCAAGCACAACCTCGGCGAGATCGCCCTGCGCCAGGACGACGACGTGCTGGACACGTGGTTTTCCTCGGCGCTGTGGCCGTTCTCGACGCTCGGCTGGCCGGCCGACAACCCGGCGCTGCGCATGTACCTGCCCTCGAGCGTGCTCGTCACCGGATTCGACATCATCTTCTTCTGGGTGGCGCGCATGGTGATGATGACGCTGCCCTTCACCGGCAAGTTGCCGTTCCGCGAAGTCTACGTGCACGGGCTGGTGCGCGACGCCGAGGGGCAGAAGATGTCGAAATCAAAGGGCAACATTCTCGACCCTCTCGACCTCATCGACGGCATCGGGCTCGAGGCGCTGGTGGAGAAGCGCACCGCCAACCTGCTGAACCCGAAGCAGGCGGAATCGATCGCCGCCGCAACGCGGCGCCAGTTTCCCGACGGCATCCCCGCCTTCGGCACCGACGCGCTGCGTTTCACCTTCGCCAGCCTCGCCTCGCACGGTCGCGACATCAAGTTCGACCTGTCACGCTGCGACGGCTACCGGAATTTCTGCAACAAGCTGTGGAACGCGACGCGCTTCGTGCTGATGAACTGCGAAGGGCGCGACACGGGGCTCGACGAGAACCTGCCGGTCGAGCTCTCGGTCGCCGACCGCTGGATCGTC
>DASQBU010000237.1:0-4940 GCA_035635035.1 Pseudomonas sp. | reverse complement strand
GCGGCGCTCACAGCCGCAGGTTGAGCGCATTGATCGCGGCCCGGTGGTCGCGGATGAAGGTCAGGAAGGCATTGGCCACCGGACTCAGCCGCCGGTCGCGCGGGTGCACCACGCACCAGCTGTGGCGCAGCGGTAGCTCGGCCACCGGCAGCTCGCGCAGGCGCCCGCTGCTCAGCTCCAGGCTCACCGCGTGGCGCGGCAGCAGGGCCAGGCCGAGGCCGGCCAGCACGCCGGCGCGCTGCGCCTCCTGCGAGCCGAGCTGCAGGGTCTGGGCGAAGTGCGCGCGCTTGTCGTGGCAGAACGCCTCGCAGGCCTGGCGGGTGCCGGAACCCGGCTCGCGCACCAGCAGCGGCCAGGCGGTGAGCTCCTGCAGGCTCAGCGACTCGCGCTGGCACAGCGGGTGCTCGGGCGGCGCCACCGCGATGATGTGGTTGGTGAGGAACGGGTTGAACTCCAGGTTCATGCCGGTGGGCACCTGGGAGAGGATCATCAGCTCGTCGCGACTGACGCCCAGGCGACGCAGCACCTGGGCGTGGCTGGCGACGGTGAGCTGCAGGCCGACCTCGGGGTGCTGGCGGCGAAATTCGCCGAACAGGTGGGGAACGAAGTACTCGGCGCTGGATTCCACGGTCAAGCTGAGCTGCCCCTGCAGCGAGCCCTCGAGGTCGGAGAGCTGCATGTCGAGGCTCTCCAGACGGGCGAAGATGTCGGCGCCGGCGCGCTGCAGCGCCTCGGCGGCGTCGGTCAGGTAGAGCTTCTTGCCGACGTACTCGAACAGCGGCTGGCCGACCAGCTCCTCGAGCTGGCGGATCTGCAGGCTGACCGCCGGCTGGGTGAGCGCCATCTCCTCGGCGGCGCGACTGTACGAGCGGGTTTCGCACACCGCGCGGAACACCTGCAGCTGGCGCAGGGTGAGACGCATCAGGGTCTTGCGCATGGGGACCTCGGCAAGGGGAAACGACGGCCGGCAGCGGCGGGCCACCGATCGGCAAGCGGGTGGCCGCATGTAGCGACTGTCGCCGCGCCGCGCTCGCCCGGTTGGCTGCGGCCCAGGAAATCCGGGGCTTTCGCCGATGCATAAGTTGTAGTTTATGCTCAACCTAACAAATATTCATTTTTCTTAATCCACCTCTCGGCGCTAGGGTATTTGCACCTGCCGCCTGACCGGCCGGGTCAGCCAGTCCAGCCGAGGGAGACCTCCGTGATAAGAAAAATACTCATCGCCAACCGTGGCGAGATCGCCGTGCGCATCGTGCGAGCCTGTGCCGAGATGGGCATCCGCTCGGTGGCCGTGTACTCCGAAGCCGACCGCCATGCGCTGCACGTCAAGCGTGCCGACGAGGCCTACAGCCTCGGCGCCGAGCCGCTGGCCGGCTACCTGAACCCGCGCAAGCTGGTCAACCTGGCGGTGGAAACCGGCTGCGACGCCCTGCACCCGGGCTACGGCTTCCTCTCCGAGAACGCCGAACTGGCGGACATCTGCGCCGAGCGCGGGATCAAGTTCATCGGCCCGTCGGCCGAGGTGATCCGCCGCATGGGCGACAAGACCGAGGCGCGCCGCTCGATGATCGCCGCCGGCGTGCCCTGCACCCCCGGCACCGAAGGCAACGTCGCCGACCTGGCCGAGGCGCTCTCCGAAGCCGAGCGCATCGGCTACCCGGTGATGCTCAAGGCCACCTCCGGCGGCGGCGGCCGCGGCATCCGCCGCTGCAACAGCGTCGACGAACTGGAACAGGCCTACCCGCGGGTGATCTCCGAGGCGACCAAGGCCTTCGGCAGCGCCGAGGTGTTCCTCGAGAAGTGCATCGTCAACCCGAAGCATATCGAGGCGCAGATCCTCGCCGACAGCTTCGGCAACACCGTGCACCTGTTCGAGCGCGACTGCTCGATCCAGCGCCGCAACCAGAAGCTGATCGAGATCGCCCCCAGCCCGCAGCTGACCCCCGAGCAGCGCGCCTACATCGGCGAGCTGGCGGTCAAGGCGGCCAAGGCGGTCGGCTACGAGAACGCCGGCACCGTGGAGTTCCTGCTCGCCGAGGGCGAGGTGTACTTCATGGAGATGAACACCCGCGTGCAGGTGGAACACACCATCACCGAGGAAATCACCGGGATCGACATCGTCCGCGAGCAGATCCGCGTCGCCTCGGGCCTGCCGCTGTCGGTCAAGCAGGAAGACATCGTCCACCGCGGCTATGCGATCCAGTTCCGCATCAACGCCGAGGACCCGAAGAACAACTTCCTGCCCTCGTTCGGCAAGATCACCCGCTACTACGCGCCCGGCGGCCCCGGCGTGCGCACCGACACGGCGATCTACACCGGCTACACCATTCCGCCGTACTACGACTCGATGTGCCTGAAGCTGATCGTCTGGGCACTGACCTGGGAAGAGGCGCTGGACCGCGGCCTGCGCGCGCTGGACGACATGCGCGTGCTGGGCGTGAAGACCACCGCGCTCTACTACCAGGAAATCCTCCGCAATCCGGAGTTCCGCAGCGGCGTGTTCAACACCAGCTTCGTCGAGAGCCACCCGGAACTGATCAACTACTCGGTCAAGCGCAAGCCCGAAGAGCTGGCCCTGGCCATCGCCGCCGCCATTGCCGCCCACGCCGGCCTGTGAGGAATTGAGCCATGAACAAGAAGATCCACGTCACCGACACCATCCTGCGTGACGCTCACCAGTCGCTGATCGCCACTCGCATGCGCCTCGAGGACATGCTGCCGATCTGCGCCAAGCTGGACCAGGTCGGCTACTGGTCGCTGGAAGTCTGGGGCGGCGCCACCTTCGACGCCTGCGTGCGCTTCCTCAAGGAAGACCCGTGGGAGCGCCTGCGCCAGCTCAAGGCCGCGCTGCCCAACACCCGCCTGCAGATGCTGCTGCGCGGCCAGAACCTGCTCGGCTACCGCCACTACAGCGACGACGTGGTCAAGGCCTTCGTCGCCAAGGCCGCGGTCAACGGCATCGACGTGTTCCGCATCTTCGATGCGATGAACGACGTGCGCAACCTGCGCACCGCCATCGAGGCGGTCAAGGCCGCCGGCAAGCACGCCCAGGGCACCATCAGCTACACCACCAGCCCGGTGCACACCGTCGCCTCGTTCGTCGAGCTGGGCAAGCGCATGCAGGAGAAGGGCGTCGACTCGATCGCCATCAAGGACATGGCCGGCCTGCTGACCCCCTATACCACCGCCGAGCTGGTGCAGGCGCTGAAGGCCGAGATCGACCTGCCGATCTTCATCCACGCCCACGACACCGCCGGCCTGGGCGCCATGTGCCAGCTCAAGGCCGTCGAGGCCGGCGCCGAGCACATCGACACCGCCATCTCCAGCTTCGCCTGGGGCACCAGCCACCCGGGCACCGAGTCGATGGTCGCCGCGCTGCGCGGCACCCCCTACGACACCGGTCTGGACCTCGCCCTGCTGCAGGAGATCGGCCTGTACTTCTACAACGTGCGCAAGAAGTACCACCAGTTCGAAAGCGAGTTCACCGGCGTCGACACCCGCGTGCAGGTCAACCAGGTCCCGGGCGGCATGATGTCCAACCTGGCCAACCAGCTGAAGGAGCAGGGTGCCCTGCACCGCATCAACGAGGTGTTCGAGGAGATCCCGCGGGTGCGCGAGGACCTCGGCTTCCCGCCGCTGGTCACCCCGACCTCGCAGATCGTCGGCACCCAGGCGGTGTTCAACGTGCTGGCCGGCGAGCGCTACAAGACCATCACCAACGAGGTGAAGCTGTACCTGCAGGGCCGCTACGGCCGCGCCCCGGGCCAGGTCAACGAGCACCTGCGCTTCCAGGCCATCGGCAGCGAGGAAGTCATCGACGTGCGCCCGGCCGACCTGCTGCAGCCGGAAATGGCCCGCCTGCGCGAGGAAATCGGCAGCCTGGCCAAGTCGGAAGAGGACGTGCTGACCTTCGCCATGTTCCCGGACATCGGCCGCAAGTTCCTCGAGGAGCGCGCCGCCGGCACCCTCAAGCCGGAAGAGCTGCTGCCGCCGCCGGACGCTGCCGGCCGCCCGGCCAGCCAGGAAGGCGTGCCCACCGAATTCGTGGTCGACGTGCACGGCGAGAGCTACCGCATCGACATCACCGGCGTCAGCGTCAAGGCGACCGGCAAGCGCCACTTCTACCTGGCCATCGACGGCCTGCCGGAAGAGGTGGTGTTCGAGCCGCTCAACGCCTTCGTCGGCGGCACCGCCGGCGGGCGCAAGCAGGCCGGCGCGCCGGGCGACGTCAGCACCACCATGCCGGGCAACATCGTCGACGTGCTGGTGAAGGAAGGCGATGTGGTCAAGGCCGGCCAGCCGGTGCTGATCACCGAAGCAATGAAGATGGAGACCGAGGTCCAGGCGCCGATCGCCGGCACCGTCACGGCCATCCATGTGGTTAAGGGCGACAGGGTCAATCCCGGTGAAGTGCTCATCGAGATTGGAAGTTAAGTCCTGAACGGGGAGCCATCTGGCTCCCCTTTTTTTATTCCCCGCCAATCGCGCCGGCCGGCGCGATTGACTTTCGAGACGACCGGTCTAATATCCAGGCCATGACTCTCCCGTCCCCCCAGCCGCGCCGCGGCCGCCCGCCCAAGCTCGACCGCGACCAGCGCGAGACCCGCGAGGCGCTGCTGCACGCCGGCATGCGCCTGCTCACCGAGAAGGGCTTCCTCAGCACCGGCATCGACGCGGTGCTCCGGGAGGTCGGCGTACCCAAGGGCTCCTTCTACCACTACTTCGCCAGCAAGGAGGCCTTCGGCCGCGCCGTGCTGGAGCGCTATGGCGCCTGGTTCGCCGCCAAGCTGGACCGCTGGCTGCTCGACGGGAGCCGCCCGCCGCTGGTGCGCCTGGAGGATTTCGTCGCCGACGCCCGCACCGGCATGGCCCGCCACGCCTTCCGCCGCGGCTGCCTGGTCGGCAACCTCGGCCAGGAGGTGACCCAGTTGCCCGATGGC